>CAYYKK010000104.1:0-21860 GCA_964467935.1 uncultured Polyangiaceae bacterium | reverse complement strand
CGCGGCCGCTGCCTTCTCGCCGAAGGGCCCCGCGAGCCCCGCCGACGCGTCCTCGCGCGGCCGAAAGCCGGGCATTTCGAGCACCTCGCGCGGCAAGAAGGAGAAGGCCAAGCCGGCCGCGGTGACGCCGACCGAGGAGGGCCCCGCGAAGGTGCCGATCGAGGAGCTGCCGAAGGACGCCTACGTCGTCGCGCTCCCGACGTTCGAGGGGCCGCTGGATCTCCTGCTCCACCTCATCCAGAAGCACGAGCTCGACATCCTCGACATCCCGGTGAGCTTCATCACCGAGAAGTACCTCCTCTACTTGAACCTGATGAAGGAGCTGACGATCGACGTCGCGAGCGAGTACCTCGTCATGGCGGCGACCCTCACGCACATCAAGTCGAAGATGCTCCTGCCCGACGTGCCCAAGGATCAGGGCGACGGCGCCGAGGAGGAGGAAGAGGATCCCCGCGCCGAGCTCGTCCGCCGGCTCCTCGAGTACCAGAAGTACAAGGCCGCGGCGGAGGACCTCGGCAAGCTCGACGCCCTCGGCAAAGACGTGTTTCCGCGCGGCGCCGCAGAGCCGATCGAGGAGGGGCCGGCGCCGTTCGCGCCGTTCGGCGTCTTCGATCTGCTCACGGCCTTCTCGAAGATCCTCGAGAAGACGAAGGGCAAGGTCGAGCACGAGGTGGTGTTCGATCGGATCAGCATCACCGATCGGATCATGGAGCTCACGGAGGTGCTGAAGGCGCGCCGCAGCGTCCCGTTCGAGGAGCTGTTCGGCGCCCCGAGCGCCCCGAGCGAGCCCGCCGCCGAGCCGCGCAAGCCGAACCGCTTCGACGTCGTGATCACCTTCTTGGCCGTGCTCGAGATGTGCCGCCTCAAGATGATGCGCGTCTACCAGGCGGAGGCGCTGAGCCCGATCCACGTGGAGCTCCTGGTGGTGGACGAGGACGACGCGCTCGCCGCGGAGGAGCCGTTCATCGAGCCTGCCTCGTCGGCCGTCGAGCCGCGTCCCTTTGCGGCGGCGTCGCCGGGCGACGAAGCCGCGGCCGAGGGAGCCGAGGCGATGGAGGTCGAGACGGCGAACGAAGAGGCGATCGCCGACCCGGACCGAGTGGCGGCTCCGGTGGCGGACGAAGCAGCGAACGCCGAAGCGGCGAACGCCGAAGTGGACGAAGAGGCGGGCGCTGACGAGATCTCGGACGCCGACGTCTCGAGGCGCGCGGACGAAGGCACGATGTCGACGGAAACGGACGGCGAAGGATGACGAATCGAGCGGCGATCGAGGACGGTGACGGCGCGAGAGACGCCGCGGGCGCGGACGTCGCGGCGTTCCGCCGGGCGGCGTGGCTGTGGCTCGGCGCGGAGCGGACCGATGAGCGCGAGACCTTGGCGCCGAACACGGTGGTCCCCGCGACGGTCCCCGCTGGCGACGTCGTGCGCAAGCATCTCCGAGGGGTCATCGAGGCGCTCGTGTTCGCGTCGGATCGACCGATGTCGGAAGGAGAGATCGCGAAGGGCGCGAAGGCGGACCGCAAGGTCGTGAAGGGCCTCCTCGCGGAGCTCGTCGCCGACTACGCGGGGCGCGGATTTCGGCTCGACATGGTGGCGGGCGGTTACGCCTTTCGAACGAGCCCTGCGTTCTCGCCCTTCGTGCGTGATCTCGCGGCGAAGAAGCCGATCCGCATGACGCGGGCGCAGGTCGAGACGCTCGCGATCGTCGCCTACCGTCAGCCCATCACGCGGCCCGAGATCGACGACGTGCGCGGCGTCGACTCGGGGGCGGTCCTCAAGGCGCTGCTCGACCGGGATCTCGTGCGCATCTTGGGCAAGCGCGACGAGCCGGGCAGGCCGCTCATTTATGGGACCACGGCGCAGTTCCTCGAGTTCTTCGGGCTCAAGTCGCTCTCGGATTTGCCGACCCTGCGGGAGTTCACCGAGCTCAGCGACGAGTCGCGCGTGACCTACGAGCGGGAGCTCGGCGAGGAGCCGGCGGACATGGGCGGGCTGGCGGGCGGCGAAGGGGACATCGCCGCGAAGGACGTTCCGCCCATCGACGTCGCCGCGCTGGAGAGCGATCCGACGGCGCCCGTGGAGCCGACGGCGGCCTCGGCGCCGGAAGAACGGGAGGCGAGCGAGGGGGAGGCTCCTGCGTCGCCTCAGGGGGACGACCACGAGGACGACGAGGACGAGGACGACGAGGACGACGAGGACGACGAGGACGACGACGACGACGACGAGGACGACGACGACGACGACGACGACGAGGACGACGACGACGACGAGGACGACGACGAGGACGAGGACGACGACGAGGACGACGACGAGGACGAGGACGACGACGACGACGCGGACGAGGAAGAGGACGAGGCCTAGCGGCACGCCTCGTCAGGGATCGCCGGCGGGATCCTCCACGGCGTCGCAGAGGCGCTTCACTTGCGCGAGCAGCTCGGGGTGGGCGACGAGCTTGCGCACGACGGCCCACAGCTCGGGGTCGCGGAGCGCGTCGAACGGCGATCGCCTCGCGCCCTTCTTGGCGCGCCGGACGATCGCCGACGGGCCTCGATCGCGGAGCGCGAGCATGCGGTCGAGCCACTGCTTGGTGGGAAACGTGTCGCCGCGCTCCCACGAGAGGACCGTCTCCTGCTCGACACCGATGGCGTCGGCGAGCTCGCGCGTGGTGCACTTGAGCTCGGCCCTCAAGGACTTCAGCTCCGCGGGGGTCATGACGCGACGGTAGTCGCCGATCGCCCCGCTCGGGAAGCAACTCGTCGCGCGTCCCGTCGATGAGCGAGGATGAGGGTCCTCGCGCTCCCGTTCGCCGTGTCCTTGCTCTCGGCCTGCGATCGCTCGGCTCCGTCGGGCGTCGAGGCGAAGCCGGCGGCCGATGCCGGAGCGGTCGGGGTCACGTTCGAGCCGCCCTCCGAGCCCTCTGGCGTGCCGCCCGTCGTGCGCATCGTCCTCGATCCTCCCTCCGCGGTGCTCCCGGAGGAGGTCGTCCTCGCGCGCGGCACGCTCGGGAAGGCGCACCTGCGTGAGCTCGCCAAGGGGCAGCCCTCCGACGCGCTCGCGAAGCGGATCGTCCCGATCCAGACCTTCGCTCGGGGGAGCCAGCTGGTCGTCGCGCCCGAGGTGCCGCTCGCCGCCGAAGGCTTCACGCTGGCGATCGGTCGGCTCGGCTGGAGCATGGAGATCGCCTCGCGCGCGCTCGGATCGGACGAGCGGGTGCTGCCGCGGCTCTGGCCGCCCGCCGACCAGCCGGGCGCGAGCGACGCGCTCGTCTACTGCGACACGGGCCCGCTCGCCGTCGGGCCGATCGACGCGACGCTCGAGCCCGGTGGGCCGACGGGCGTGCTCGGCGTCGGCCTCGCACCGGGCGTCGGGCCGGCGTGCGTGCGCTTCCATGCGTCGTCGACGCCGCCCGCAGGGCGCTGGAGCCCGCCGCCGCTCCTCGCTCCGGGGCTCTTTCTGGACCCGGCGCCGCTCGTCGGCTCGACGGACGCCCCGCGAACGACGTCGCCGCTCGGCTGCGTGGAGACCGAGGTTGCGTTGGGGCCCGGGTGCGCGACCGTCGAGGACGATCGGCTCCTCGTTCGCGCGCCCGATCGCGCCCTGCTCTGGGGCGTCCACGCGCCGGGGCTCGACGCCGTCCGCGTGGCGGCCTCCGGGGAGACCTTCGCGTGGAAGGGCATCGCGCCGAGCTCGATCGTCCCCATCGATCTCGTCGTCCTCGCCGCGGATGGCTCCGACCAGCGCTCGCTGACGTACGTGACGACCGAAGCGCCACGCGCGCACGTCGTCCTCAACGAGGTGATGGCCAATCCGCTGGGGCCGGAGCCGTCGCAGGAGTGGGTCGAGCTGACGAACGACGGTCTCGTCGAAGCCGAGCTCGGCGGGATGGTGCTGAGTGACGTCGGTGGGGCCGTCGCGTTGCCGCCCGCGACGCTCGCGCCAGGGGCGTTCGCGCTCGTCGTCCCGGAGGACTTCGTGCTCGAGGACGGGCTCGATCCAGGCGTCCCGGAGGACGTGCTCCTGCTGCGGGTCCCGAAGCTCGGCAAGGGCGGCCTCGCGAACGGGGGCGAGCCGCTCGTCCTGCGGAGCGAGCTCGGAGCCGTGTTGAGCGCGTTCCCTGGTGCGCCCAAGCCCAAGCCGGGGATCAGCGTCGTGCGCGTTCGACCCGAGGCGCCGGACGAGGGGCTCACGTCGTTCGCGCTCTCCGGCGCCGAGCGAGCGAGCCCTGGCAGGCCGAACCCGGAGCGGTCGCCGTGAGGACGGCTCAGCTCAAGGATGCCCGATGTAGGGGCCCGGATCGCGGCTCGACTGCGCCTTCAGGCACTGCATGTATTGGTCGAGCTCGTGCTTGCAGCCCGAGTCGGTGTCGTTGTCCTGGTACTTGAAATCGACACACGAGTACTCTTGCAACTCGCACTGATAATAGGGCTCGAGGAGCCGGGTGCAGTTGTAGATGTCCGCGATGTTGAGCTCGGCGTCGACCTTGGTCTCCCACTCCTGACGCTGGCGCTGGCCGCAGTTCTCGCACTTGCAGATTTGGTCGACGCGATCGGTCGCGATGTTGCCGCAGCCCGCGAGGGGCGCGGCGGCGACGGCGAGCACGAACAGGCCGAGGAAGGAGAGGCGGCGCGCAGCGGCGCGCGAGGGGGAGGCGTTCGAGGGGCAGCGGGACTCTTGGCTCATGGTGGCTCCTCTCACTTCATGCACTGGTTGAAGCGGTCCTGCTGCTTCTGGCAAGTCGCGTCGTTCTGCGTCCCGTAGTAGTGGTCCTTGCAGCGCGCGTTGTCTTGGATGCAGTTCTGGAGGTCGTCGAAGTCGGCCCCGCAGTTGCGGAGGTCGGCGAGCTTCGCGGACTCTTCGTAGCGCGCGTTGCAGGCCTGCTCGTCGGCGTCGTTGCCGCGCTCGCAGTTCCTCGCCTGGTTGCAGGAGTCGGCGGCTCCGCTGCCGCAGCCGATCATCGTGCCGGCCAGCGTGCCGGCGAAGAGGGCTGCCGCCACGTAGAGCTTCACCTTGCCCGGTTGCTGCTTGCGCGCTCGGTCTTTCACGCACCGGGTTATAGCCCAACTCGGCCCGGTGGGTGACAACTTGGCACGGCTCCGACGGCCGAGACCCGCGGGGCGGTCGTCCGCGGAAGCGACCGTCCCCGGGGCGACCGGCGCGCGCGGCGTCGAGCGCTAGCTCCCCGCGATCGTCATGGAAGAGACGCGGAACGTGGGCGAGGCCGTCGAGCTGCGCAGATCGAGGTCGTCGCCGACGGCGTCGATGCGGCGGAGGAGATCGTCGAGGTTCAGCGAGATCGTGACCTCGCTCACCGGGTGCACGAGCTCGCCGTCCTCGATCCAGAAGCCCGACGCGCCGCGGGAGAAGTCCCCGGTGACGGCGTTGAACCCGAAGCCCATCATGTCGGTGACGTAGAGCCCGCGCTTGGTGCCCTTGACGATTCCTGCGGCGGACTCGGCCGTCGGCTGGAGGATGAAATTCGAGGTCGACGGGCCGACGCCGCCTCCCGCGCCGCGCGCCGCGCTCGCCGTGGAAGCGCGCTCGAGCTTGCGAGCGCTGTAGCTGTCGCAGAGGTAGGTGAGGAGCTTGCCCTTGTCGACGACGACGTTCTTGCGCGAGAGCAGCCCCTCGCCGTCGAACGCGCGTGAGCCCGGCGCGCGCTTGATGAGCGGATCGTCGACGACGGTGACGAGCTCGCTCGCGATCGGCGTGCCCTCGCGCCCGGCCAGGTAGCTCGACTTGCGCCAGATCGCGCTCCCCATCACGCAGCCGGCGACGAGGCCGAGGATCGAGCGCGCGGCGTCGGGATCGAAGACGACGGGCGCCTCGCACGTGGGGACCTTGCGGGCGCCGAGCTTGCGCAGCGTCCTGCGCGCGGCCTCCTTTCCGACCGCCTCGGGCGTGTCGAGATCGGCGAGGAAACGCTTCGCGCTGTAGTGGTAACCGCGTCGCTTCTTGCCGCCCTCGTCGTCGGCGACGGGGACGACGGAGATGCTGCTGTACGAGCCGGCGATCCCGCCGCGGAAGCCGCCGGAGAGGACGAGCGCCTGGCAGCCCGCGGTGCGGGAGAAGGTCGCCCCGTCGCTGTTGGTGATGCGCGGGTCGGCGTCGAGCGCGGCGCGCTCCCCGCGCTTCGCGCGATCCACGGCGCTCGCTGCGTCGACCTGGCCGCACGCCGCATCGTAGAGCTCGAGGTCGGCGAAGTCGCCGTGGTGGACGAGGCTCGGATCGGCGGGGCCGGCGAAGGGATCCTCCTGTGAGATCTCGACGAGCTCGATCGCGTCGTCGATGAAGCGCTCGAGGCCGTGCTTGGTGAGATCCGAGGTGGAGGTGAGCGCGACGCGCCCCTTCTTGATGACGCGCATGCCGACGCTGCGGTGGCCTGCCTCCTCGATGAGCTCGGGCTCGCCTTTGTGGACCTTCGCGGAGAGCTCGGAGCCCGACCGCGCCTTCACCTCCGCGACGTCGACTCCGCGCGCGAGCGCCCGCTTGCAGAGATCGTCCGCGAGATCGAGGAGCCTACCGATCTCGCGCTGGGTCGTGTCTTGGTCCATCCGCGGAGAGTTGCGCCGAGCGGCGCGTCCGTCAACGGCGACTTCGCGTGGGGCTCGTGGGTCTCGGCTTCCGACGGGACGGCTCGAGCCCGCGCGCCTCGGGCTCCCGCGACGCGCCGAGGGGCGCCCTCGCGAGGCGGAGCGCAGGGCGACGCTCGGCGCGCGAAGGCTCGCGTCCAGGCCGGAGCGAGAGGAGCGTGATCCACGTGGCGAGGCCGAGGAGGCCGTTCATCCCGACCACGGCGAGGCCGGTCGCGCTCGACGTGAGCGAGGGCACGGCGAAGCCGCCTGCGACCTCGGCGTACGAGCCGACCTGCCACAGGCGATCGCCGAGGAGGGCGACGAGCAGGATCGCCGCGGCCACGACGGCGAACGCGGCGCCGAGCGCGACCCGAGCGCGGCCGTCGGCGAGGGCGCGCTCGGTGAGCTCGAACGCTCCGACGACGCTGGCCGCGGAGGCGAGGACGATCGCCAGCGCGATCGCCGAGGGGAATCGCTCGCCGTCCCACAGATACGCGGCGCTCCAGCTCGGCGCCGACCACGCGAAGTAGCCTGGGACGGGCGCGAACGAGAGCGCTGAGAAGACGAGCACGACGCGACGCGCATGGTGGAGATCCGCGGCGCGCTCGGGCGCTCCGAGCGAGAAGGCGAAGAGCGCCCCCAGCGCGACGGCGACGAGCGGCGCGAGGACGAGAGGCATGTCTCTCAGGGGGCCTTGCACTCGGGGGGAATGTCGGTCCTGTCGCCGCCACACACCGAGGCGACTTGCCGATAGGCGGCCGCGTCGGTCTCGGCCGCGTCGCACGCCGCGCCGGCTGCCAAGAAGGTCGCGCGCTTGTCGACCTCGGCGGTCTGCGCCAGCTCGTGGAGCTTGTCGCAGCAGGCCTTGGCGCTCGCGTTTCGCGGCGGGGCGGGCTGTCCGCCGCGGGTCCTCGGGCGCGCGGCGGGTGCGGCGTCGGCCTCGAGCACGGAGAGCCCGCTCGCGCTCGGCTTCGCGCCCGCGCCGCCGAACGTGGTGGTCGCGGCGTACACGATGCCGACGAGCGGGACGATGCTGAGCCCGCCGATCGGGACGAGGAGCTTCAGCCAGCGCTTGGGGCCTTGGGCCATCGACCCGAGCTTAGCAAAGCGGGGCGGCAGACCGGCGGGGATGTTGCGCGCCGACCCGCCCTCGTCGGCGCGACCGGTCGCCCGGGGCGTCGTCGCCCGCTCCTTCGCGGCGGGCGCGCAACTCCGCGCGCGCCGCGTCGACGACCCAGGCGTGATCCCCTTCACCCTCGCTCCCTCCGATGCGCGCTATCCGCGAGGTGTCGCCGATCTCGACCCGCCTCCGATCCTGCGCGTCCGGGGTGCGCTGCCGATCGGCCGCGGCGTCGCGCTCGTGGGCACGCGCGCCTCGAGCCCCGAGGGCGACGCGCTCGCGTTCGAGATGGCCGCCGCCGCGACGAAGCGCGGGTTCGTGGTCTGGTCGGGCGGCGCGCTCGGGATCGACGCGGCGGCGCATCGCGGGGCGCTCGCCGCCGGTGGGGCCACGGTCGTCGTGCTCGGCGGCGGGCTCGATCGTCCCACGCCGCCGGAGAATGCCGCGCTCTTCCGTGACGTGCTCGGAGCCGGAGGCGCGATCGTGTCGCTGACCGAGGACGCCGTCACGGCCGAGACGCACGGGTTTCACGCGCGCAACGCGGTCGTGGCCGCGGCCACCGAGCTGACCGTCGTCGTCGAGTGCGGCGTCCCGAGCGGCGCGCTCTCCACCGCGCGCAGAGCCCGCGCCCTCGGGAGGAAGCTCGCGTTCGTTCCCCATTCACCGTGGTCCGCGCCGGGCAAGGGCTGCGCCGTCGAGCTGTCCGCGGGGCGCGGCGTCGCGGTCGCCACGCCGGAGGACGTGCTGGCGCTCCTCGGCGTGCCGCGGCCGCCGAAGCCGACGCGCGCGCGCCTCGCACACAAGCCGACGCGCCGACAGCGCGAGCTCTTCGCCACCGTGACGCCCGCGCCCCGCGTCGTCGCGCCGCCCCCGGCGGTGCTGGGCGCCCTCGCGGTCGCGCTCTTCGGGGCGCTCGACGAGGCTCGTCACGTCGACGAGCTGTGCGATCGCCTCGGGCTCTCGCCGCGCGAGGTGGTCCCCGCGCTCGTCACGCTGGCGCTCGAGGGCTTCGTCGTCGAAGAGCCGCCCGGGGTGTTCCGGCGCGCGACGGGCTGACGTCGCCTTCGCGACGGACTTGCGGCGCGCGCGATCCTGACCTCTCGTGCGCGTCATGTCCATGCAGGCACCGGCGCGGAGCGCCACGGTCGTCGGCGCGGGCCTCGCCGGGTGCGAGGCCGCGTTCCAGCTCGCCGAGCGCGGCGTCTCGGTCACGCTCGTCGACATGAAGCCGGAGAAGCGAACGCCGGCGCAGACCAGCGATCAGCTGTGCGAGCTCGTGTGCTCGAACTCGATGCGCGGCGCCGCGCTGTCGAACGCCGTCGGGCTCCTCAAGGAGGAGATGCGGCGGATGGGCTCGCTCATCCTGCGGATCGCCGACCGCACGCAAGTGCCCGCCGGTGGCGCGCTCGCCGTCGATCGCGAGCGCTTCGCGGCCGAGGTCACGGCCGCGGTGACGAGCCACCCGCGCATCCACGTCGCGCATCGCGAGGTGACGCGCATCCCCGACGAGCGCCCGGTGATCCTGGCGACGGGGCCGCTCACCGCCGACGACCTCGCCCGCGACCTCGAGCGCGTCGTCGGCTCGTCGAGCCTCGCCTACTACGACGCGATCGCGCCGATCGTGAGCGCCGAGAGCATCGATTGGTCGAAGGTGTGGAAGCAGTCGCGCTACGGAAAAGGGATCGTGGTCGACGCGAGCGGACAGGCCGAAGACGCGCGCGAAGACGAGCGCGGCGGAGACGAGGCCTACGTGAACTGCCCGTTCGACGAGGCCGGCTACAAGGCGTTCGTGCGCGCGCTCTGCGAGGCGGAGAAGGTCGAGGCGCGCGCGTTCGAGGACGTCCGCTACTTCGAGGGCTGCCTGCCCTGCGAGGTGATGGCCGAGCGCGGCGAGCAGACGCTCTCCTACGGGCCGATGAAGCCGGTCGGGCTCACCGATCCGCGCACCGGACGTCGCCCCTACGCCGTCGTGCAGCTCCGACAGGAGGACGAAGCGGCGACGGCCTACAACCTCGTCGGCTTCCAGACGCGGATGAAGCACGGCGAGCAGGGCCGCGTGTTCCGGCAGATCCCGGGGCTCGAGGGCGCGGAGTTCCTGCGCTTCGGCTCCGTCCACCGCAACACCTTCGTCGATGCCCCGGTCGTGCTCGACGAAGCGATGCAGCTCCGCGCGACGCCGGGCGTGTTCTTGGCGGGGCAGATCACCGGCGTCGAGGGGTACGTCGAGAGCGCCGCGGGCGGTCTCCTCGCGGGGGTCTTCCTCGCCGCTCGCCTCGCGGGGCAGCCGATCCTGCGGCCTCCGCCGACGACCGCGCTCGGCGGCCTGCTCACGCATCTGTCCCGGACGCCCGTCGGCGGCGCGCGCTACCAGCCGTCGAACATCACGTGGGCGCAGGTTCCTCCGCTCGAAGGCCTCACGAAGAAGCTCAAGAAGCGCGATCGCTACGACAAGCTCGCCGAGCGCGCGCTCGCGGATCTCGAGGGGTTCCTCCGCGTGTCGGGGCTGCGCCGCGAGGTCGCGTAGCCCCCGGCGCGAACGCCCCCCGCCGCCTCCGCCGGCCCGAAAAATGGGCGTGCAAACGCCGGGCGCGCTCTTGTACCTTCTCGCGCATGTCGAACTCCTGGCTCTCTTCGCGCCGCAGGAACGCGCGTCGGTTCTCGTCGTCGGCGCTGGTCGTGACCCTCGGCGTCGCGCTCGCGTTCGCCGCGCTCCTCGTCACGCCGCGCACCGCGCTCGCGGTCGGAACCGTGCGTGTCGAGAAGTCGGCGCTCGAGGAGGTCGATGGGCGCTGGAAGCTCAAGATGGTGATGGACTACGGCTCGCAGCCGGAGATCAACTTCGTCCCGATGCTCTTCGTGTTCACGCCGACGATGCTCTACGAACGAGCGTGCACGGACGCGTCGAAGGACAAGCCCATCCTCAACAAGATTCCGTTGCAGAACCAACAGAGCATCAACGAGCAGCTCGACGTGGGCTTCTCCGACGGCTCGGGAAAGACGTTCAAGGAGACGCACTTCGACTTCATGATCCGGCGCGATCGCGGCTTCGAGGCCGGCGAGTACACGCTCGAGATCAAGCGCGCGAGCGACAACAAGACGATGGGCAGCAAGATCAAGCTCGTCTTGAACGGCAACAACAAGGTCGTCGATCGGCGCGCGATGAACTTCGTCGGTGAGAAGAAGAAGGACGACCCCTGCGTCAACCCGCCGGACGAGAAGCCCGCCGGCTCCGAGGGGAGCGGCGACGCTCCGAAGACCGAGCCGAAGAAGGACACGCCGGCGCCCGCGAGCACCGACGTCCACGCCGACGGCGAGATCCCGCTCCCTCAAGAGAACACGGACGCGCCGCCGCCCGTGCCGCCGAAGCAGGGCGGCTGCGGCTGCGAGCTTTCGCCGAGCGAAGGACCTCACGCGGCGCTCTGGGGCCTCTTGCCCATCGCGGGCGTCGGGTTGCTCGCCGCGCGCCGCCGACGCGACGCGCGCCCTTGAGCCGGCCGGCTCGCCTCGCCGCCCCGGGATCCGCTCGATGCGCGCCCTGATCGTCGGCGCCGGCGCGGTCGGGCAGGTCTACGGCCTGCACCTCGCGCGCGGGGGCGCGTCGGTGGCGGTCTTCGTGCGGCCGAAGCACGCCGCGGAGGCGCGCCGCGGCTACGACCTCTTCCGCATCCACCGTAGGACGCGCCGCGAGGCAGCGTCGCTCGTCCCCGACGAGGTCCTCACCGACGTGGGCGCGCTCTCCACGCGCGCCTTCGACCAAGTGTGGCTCTGCGTGCCGACGACGTCTCTCGTCGACGGATCGCTCGCGCCGCTGCTCGGGGCGATCCTCGAGGGCCCGTCGCGCGACGCCACGATCGTCTGTCTGCAGCCGGGGAGCTTCGTCGGCGATCGCCTCGCCGCGATCGTGCCGGTCGCGCAGACGGTGTTCGGCGTCATCAGCATGACGAGCTTCCACGCGCCGCTCGAGGGCTCGACGGCTTCGTGGGAGCAGGCCACCGGCCCGGGCACCGCCTACTTCTTTCCACCGCTCAACCCGAACGTCTTCAGCGGCGTCGGCGATCGCGCCGCGCGCG
The DNA here is from genome assembly GCA_964467935.1 of uncultured Polyangiaceae bacterium. Classification (GTDB taxonomy): domain Bacteria; phylum Myxococcota_A; class Polyangia; order Polyangiales; family Polyangiaceae; genus CAYYKK01. The sequence continues at coordinate 10,098 of CAYYKK010000104.1, read as the reverse complement.
TCGTCGATGCGCTGCGCATGGGCGGCGCGCCCGCGAGCGTGGTGCCCGACGCGCGCGTCGATCTCGCCTTCTCGTCGGCCTTGCTCATGCCCGCCATCGCGGCGCTCGAGGCGGTCGGCTGGTCGCTCGAGCGCTTCCGCGCTTCGCCCGAGTGTGATCTCGCCGCGCGCGGCGCGCAGGAGGCCGCGACGATCATGAGCGCGGAGCTCGGACGGGATCTCCCGCCGTGGGTGCCGCTCTTCCGTCCGTTCGTGCTCAAGGTCGCGCTCGGCTTCGTCGGACCGCGCCTCGCGCCATTCGACCTCGAGGCGTTCCTCCGCGTGCACTTCGAGAAGGTCGGCGCACAGACCCGCCTGATGTTCGACCAGTACATCGCCGAGGGCGCGCGCCGCGGGGCGTCGACCGAGGCGCTCGCGGAGCTGCGGGGTCGGCTCGCGCGTCTGGATGGCGGCGCGGCGCCGCGCATCGGCGCTCAGTAGTGGTAGTCGACCTGGTAGGCCTCGCAGGGCAGCTGGTTCGGGTTGTCGACGCGGATGAACACCTCGGCGTTGTCGGCGTCGAGGCTGCTCGATCCACACGTCAGATCGAAGTGGATGTCGCCGCTCATCGTGCAGCAGCCGGGGCGCCCGTCGGGCGACGTCGACTGTGACGTCCCGCTCGGACACGAGAAGTTGTTCGCCTCGGACCCGTCACATTGGATGTATTTGCAGATCCTGATGTTGGTGTTGTTGATGTGACGGGCCGGATCGACCGAGCAGAGGATGCTCCCGTCGATGCCGTGGTACTTGAACCAGTCGACGTCGAACGCGTCGTGGAGCACGCCGGAGATCGAGCTGCCCATGTTGTCGCACTCGCCGATCTGACCGAGGTCCGTCGCCGTGGCTTCGGTCTCGTTCGGTTCGGCCCCGGGATCGGCGCAGCCGGAGCCGCTGCTCACGGCGCTCGAGGTGGCGGACGTCGCGGTGCTCGCGGCGCTCGCGGTGACGCCGCTCGCGACGGCGCTCGTGCCGGAGGCGCTGGTCGCCGACGCGCGCGAGCTCGAAGCCGTCGTGCCCGCGCCCGAGCCGCCCGACCCACCGAGGTTCTGGAAGCCCGGCTTCAGGGCGTCGCCGCTGCACGCGCCCGTCGCCGCGACGAGCGACACCGCGCCGATCGTGAGCGGGACCCACGGTCCGCGAGTCGCAAGGAAGTTCCCCATTCGAGCGACGATAGCCGAGCTCCGCGCGGGCGACGACCACCTTCGGAGCGCCGACCGGCTACCGGAGCGGCAGCTTCCGCTCTACGATTCGGAGCGATGGACAGGAAGGACGCGGAGCGCGAGCAGGCCGTCGTGATCTCGGAGGCCGAGCCCACCGTGACGGAGTCGACGGACGACGCCGTCGCGCGCGTCCTCGAGCGCGTCGATCTCCGCGCCGTGGAGGCGCCGAGCGGCGCGAGCGTCACGAGCGCGGGTCCGCGGCTTCGCACGGCCCGCATCGCGCGCGTCGAGCGCGGACGCGTGCACCTCCGTCTGCGCGGCAGGGGCGGCGAGGTCGAGGCGGACGTCGACGACGACGTCGATCTCGAGCTCCTCCGTCGCGCCGAGCAGAACGGCGACGCCGTGCTGGTCGAGGAGGAGCACGGCGTCGCGCCCGTCGTCGTCGGCGTCGTGCAGACACGGCTGCCCGACACGCTCGAGCTGCGCGCCCGCAAGGTGGTCGTCGAGGGTGAAGAAGAGGTGCTGATCCGCTCGGGCACCGGCGCGCTGAGGATCCGGCAGGACGGCGACGTGGAGCTCGTCGGCAGCCGAATCATGACGATGTCGCGAGGGCTGTTTCGGCTCGTCGGGCGCATGCTGCGGCTCAACTGAGGAACCGAGCGACCGGGGCGTTCGGGCTGGCTACCGCTTCGCCTGGGCGCTGTGATAGCTTCGTCGGAGTGCCAGTGGGAGGCCCGTCGCGACCTCGGTCGTGACGGCGCCAGGGCTCGGGGAAGCGCGCGGCGGGATCGATGGGCAAAGTCACGGTCTTGATGATGGACGCGGCGACCGAGCAGAGCGGTCACCAGTGCGTGCCGAACGCGGTCAGCGTGTGCATCACGCCGTGCGCTCCGTCGCCCGTGCCGATCCCGTACCCGGTGATCGGGCAGATCGGCGAGGGCATCACCGATCCGCCGATGCGGACCAAGTTCGGCGGCGTGCCCCTCGCGACGACGGGGTCCGTCCTCAAGGCGTGCCACGGCAACGAAGCGGGCACGCTGAAGGAGGTCGTGAGCCTCAACACGGGCGGCCCGTGCTTCGTCATCATGGGTGCGCCGACGGTGCTCTGCGAGCTCGGCATGGTCGGGATGACGGGGAGCTTGTGCATCTCCAACAAGGCCATCACGGTGGGCGCCGGCGCGACCGCGAGCGACGCGAGCGGCTCGGGTGACGCAGGCAACGGCGCGGGCTCCGACGGATCGGGCGACGGCAACGACAAGAAGGCGGAGTCGCCGAAGGGCGGCGGAGGAGGAGGCAGCGACGACACCGCGACCGGCGCGAGCTCGGACGCGTCGAAGCCGAAGACGCCGCCGAAGGAGGACGAGTACTGCCCCGACAAGAACAAGAAGGCGCCGCCGCCGTTCGAGAAGCACATCGAAGACATGGATCTGCGCAACCACCGGCAGAGCGTGAACAAGAAGGGCTCGAAGTCCGGCAAGGAAGCCGCGAAGGCCGCGATGTTCGGCAAGCCGGGCGGGCACTCGAAGGACGGGAAGGGACAGGCCTTCTGGTCGGGCGGTGGCCAGGCGATGGAAGCCGCGCGCACGCACGACGAGAAGTTCACGATCCAAGAGGACAAGGGCGGCGCCAAGAAGCTCGACAAGATGAACCAGGGCCTCGTCGACGACGAGAAGGCCGGCGGGGCGAACGGCGAGGACTGGTCGACCGAGCACGGCAAGGGCTCCAAGGTCACGCGCGAGCGGCTCTGGAAGACGATCTCGCGCCGCTCCGCGGAGAACGCGAAGGGCTCCGTCGACGCGTTCGTCGTGGGCAAGGCGCACGCGGGCAACGTGTTCTCGAAGGTCGAGCTCCCGACGTTGCTCCACAACGAGAACTGCACCGAGATCAACTTCCGCGATCCGACGGCGCCGCCGCCCGCGCCCGTCGTCACGAGCTGGAAGCGGCAGCCCAACGGCTGCTGGAAGGGACCGCCCGTGCCGCCGGGCCCCGTGCCGGCGCCCGGCTCCAAGTTCGCTCAGACGCAGGGCTTCCAGCTCCACCCCGAGAAGGGCATCCACCGCTTCCCCTGAGACGCCGCGATGAGCATCCTCGGTCGCAAAGGGACCCGCCGTGGAGAGGTCCGCCGCCTGAAGAGCGGAGGCACGGGCGAGGTCTTCGAGTACGAGGCGAACGGGCACGAATTTCGGGCCGAGTTCGATCCGCGTGAGTCGGGCGCGCTCTGCTTCATGTCGCTCTACGCGTGGGATGTCCCCGCTGGCGAGCGCATCGCGCCGGAAGCGCACGACGAGGTGCTCGACGCGATCTGGAGCATCGCGCCCGACGCCGGCGTCCGCGCGCTGATCGTCCGCGTCGACGACGCCGCCTGCTACGCGGCGATGCGTTGGAGCTATCCCCCGGACCACCTCCTCGCGACGCTGAACAGCACGCACGTCGAGGTCCTCGCTCTGCGCCGGACGCTGCGGGTCGCGTATCGGGAGAAGCCGGGCAGCGCCGCGTCGCCCGTGGCGATCCTCGATCGCGCGACCGCCGAGTGGCTCTACCCCGAGAAGAAGGCGCTCACGGAGTATGATTGGTCGCCGCTGAGGCCGAAGCTGTCGGCGCTCTCGCCGAAGGATCTCTTCCTGTGCGACTACGAATGGAGAATCGAACCGTGAGCGGTCCATGCCGGTAGCTGCCGACGATGCTCGCCTCGCCGCGTCCGCGGGCGACGACACGAAGCGCCTCCTTGCGCGCGAGGCGGTCGCGCGCGAGTTCTTCCGCGCGCACCTCTTCGAGCTCGAGGGCGACTGGGACGTGGTGCGGCGCGCGCTGCAGTGCATCGACTACCGCGAGCCCGTCGTCGCCGGTCCCATGCCCTCGTGCCCCAAGCGTCTCCTCACGCTCCCGGTCGGCAACGCGCTCGGCGCGGGCTTCTTCGCGCTGCACCCCGCGGAGGGACCGAACGCCGCGCCGGGTCGCGGTCAGGAGTACTGGGTGATCGCACCCGAGGCGCCGTACCTGAAATGGTCGTCGGTCTCCACCGCCGAGCGCGCTGGCGAGACGCGCTTCTACGTGCCCGCCGCGCGCACGTCGAAGGGCGCTGGGCTCGCGTCGAAGGAGAGAGGCTGATGGACATCTACGACCAGTTCTTCGCCGACCAGGAGCTCGACGAGCTGCTCATGGACGTGGAGCTCGCGCCGGGAAGCCCCCTCGCCGCCGCGCGCGCTCGGCTCTGGGAGGGCAACTACAAGGACGCGGCGTCGCTCGTCACCGGCGGCGAGGAGCCCTGGGCGAGCCTCCTCCTCGCCGAGACGCGGATCCGCAGCGGTCAACCGGCCCAGCGACCTCTGCTCGCGATCGCGGAGGACGCCTGGAAAGAGTCGCGCACGAGGCTGTGGGCTTGGACGGCGCTGCGAAAGCTGGGCGAGAAGCCCTCGGCGGTCCACGTCGGGGAGGTGCTCGGCGTCGTCGTCGAGGTTCCCGTCGACGGCAAGCTCGACGTCCTCGCCGCCTACGCGGACGGTGGGGCGCGCTACCTCGGCACCGCCAACCAGCTCGTCGTGAAGGAGACGGGGGGCGACGTCGGTCCGCTCGTCGCCGCCGTCATCGGGCAGTCGTATCCTCTCCTGTCGATCCCGCCGGCGCCGCGCGACCGCGACGCGCCCCCGCCTCCGCCCGACAAGGTGAGGCTGACCGCGCTCTCGGCGAACGGCGTGCACTCGATCGAGGTGCCGTGGGCCGAGGTGGAGGAGGGCGGCAAGTACAGCGGCCTCTTCGACGCCGCGACGGCGCTCCTGCAGGATCTCACGGCCTGAGCGGCGCCGCGCTCGGCACGAGCGCTCGTCGACCTCGGACGCGCGTGCCCCGCCTCAGCGGCGGGCGCGCGGCGGTCGGACCCACGATCCCGGGAGGCTCGACGCCTTGTTGGCCGGGATCGACCATTCGGGGAGCGTGCGCTCCTGTACGGCCACGAAGTCGTGCGGATCGAAGCGCACGTGCTCGCCCGTCCGGACGACGAGCTCGCGCTGGAGCAGGCGCCTCTCGCCCTCCACGAGCGCGTAGCGGTCGAGCTCGAGCAGGCTCGTCCGTGGCATGTACGGCAGGCCGCGCCGATACCGGAGCTTCGGGTTGTAGCGCGTCGGCTCGGCCGCGAAATACGCCTCCCAGCGCGAGCGGCGCGTCGTCGGGAGGTTCATGAGGTCGGGTGAGCCGTCGGACGGCACGTCGCGTGGGTCGCTCACCTCGCGCGCCAGCGAGCGCTCCTCGGGCTCGCCCACGTCCGGATCGTCCACGTCGTCCGCGACCTCGATGTGCTCCGGCGCGATCTCGAGGCGCTCGAGCAGGTTCGCCCCGGTGATGCGGTCGAGCGCGAGCGCGCACCCGAGCGAGAGCTCCGGATCGCCGTGTCCCAGGCCCGCGAGCAGCGCAGGGAACGCGCGCGGAGAGCCCGCCCAGCCCGCCGCGAGGATCCTCGCGCTCGTGAGCCCCGCCTCGAGGCGCTCCGCGATCGTCTCCGCGTGCCGCTCGCTCGCGCCGAGCGCGAGGGGCAGCAGCGCCCGGTCCTCGTGCTTGCCCGTGAGCTCGCGCTCGACCCGGTCGGCCGCGTGCTGCGTGCCCCCGAGGATCATCGCCCAACAGGTGGCGCCGCGGACCTCGGCGTCTTCGTCCTCGATGCTCTTCGCGACGAGGTCGTCGAGCTCGTCGACGCGCAGGATCCCCGCCGCCATGAGGGCGGCGGCGCGGACGGCGGGCGCGGGATCCGTCGCCGCCGCGGTGATCTCGTCGCTCGTGATGAGACCACGATACGAGAGAACATCGATGGCGATGGCGCGAAATCCAGGATCGGGATCCTGGCCCCACGCGCGGAGCATGTGCGGCAGGTCGGGGTGGGGGACGAGCTTCAGCGCCCCGGCGACGGCCCGCGCCACGTCGGGGCTCCGCGCGCCGAGGTGCCGGAGGACGCGCTCCGCGACGGCGAGCGTGTCTCGCCCGACGAAGCAGCCCGCGATCATCGTGACGCCGAAGCCGCGCGACGGATCCTTCGCCGGAGCGTCGAGCACCATCGGCTCGAGCGCGGCGAGCGCGTCCGCCCCGAGCGCCGCGATGGCGTCGATGGAGGCGAGCATCCGTCGCTCCATGAACTGTGCGCCGCGCCACGGGTCGCCGAGGAGCGGCGCGCGCTGCAGCCCCAACATGGCGACCTCCTCGAAGCACTCGCGGCACCGCGTCTCGACGAAGCGGAGCGCGGTCCACGCGCGCGTTCGCGGGCGCGTGAACCCCGGCGGTGGATCGAGGGGGCGCTCCGCCTCTCGCTCCTTCTCGAGCTCGAGGAGCCGCTTGCGGACCAGCGTGGCGCGCATCAGCGCGACGCGGTCCTCCTCCGAGTCCGTCTTGATGCGGGCGATCGTCGCCTCGAGCTCTTCGATGCTCTTCGGGCGTGGTCGCTCCACGCGCGGCGCGGCCGAACGGGGAGGGGGCTTGGGATCGGCGACCTTGAGCCCGGGGACGAGGCGCGCGCGCGGGATGTGGTGCAGCGTCGGTTCGTCCCGACTCGCGCGGAGGGGCATCGGCTCGAGCGGCTGAGGCACCACGCGGCTCTGCCGCTCTTCGGCGACGAGCAGCCACCCTCGCGCGTTGTCGAGCCACGCGACGATTTCCCCGAGCGGCGGGTCGATCTCGACGGCCGAGACGAGGAGCTCCCTCGCTTCGTCGAGCGCGACGACGGCGTCGCGAACGCCGGTCAGGGGATCGGCTGCGCCGTCGTAGCCCGAGCACGTCTCGGTGACGACGCGACCGAGCGCCTTCGCGATGGGGCGAAGATCCGCCTCCGACGCGGGAGCGTCGGCCAGCGCCACGAGCGCTGCGTGCGCGAGGCGGAGGGCTGTCTCGAGCGCGACGACGTGCCGGGGAACGAGGACGGCCGCCTCGCGGTTCGTGCCCGCCGGAGCGGCCACGCCGCGGAGACCCTCCCGATCGACCATGACCGCTCGGACGATAACGCCAGGCGCTTTGCGCGCCAAGCGATTCGGGGGATAGGGGAGTCGTGAGCCGGCGCCCGAACACCATCGAAGAGTACGCGACGCTGCAAGTCCGCCTGCTGCGCGGGAGCCGAGAAGACGTCCTTCGGGCGCACGACCTCGACGAGGCGGGGCTCACGCTCGTCGACGCGGAGTTTCAGGAGGCGCTCTCGGCGGCGATGGAGGAGGAGGGCGACGGCGTGCCCCCGCTGCTCGCGAGGTACGACGCCGCGCTCCGCAAGGCGCGGGCCGAGGCCGACGCCGTCGGGCCCGCGGTGCTCCCGCTCGAGGAGTTCGTCGCGATCACGAGGGCGCTCGAGTCGGGCAAGGACGTCGCTCAGGTGTTCGAGCGGCGCAACATCACCTTCGCCGACTACCTGCGCGCGAGCGAGCACTGGGCGTCCCGGCTCGCGACCGATCCCGAGCTCGCCACGCGCTTCAACCTGCTCCGCGGGGGCTGAGTCGGCCATTTCGCCGCGAGCGTTCGGTGGTCAAGGCGTGCCGACGAGGACGGTCCCTCTCGCGCCACCGTCGCTCCCCGCGAAGCAGAGCGCGAGCGGGAACGGGGCGTGGCCGCGGACGAACGCCTCCGCGGCGAGCACCACGGACAGCGGCAGGGCGGCGCCCCCGAGGTGACCGATGCGCTGCGCCGGGGCGTCCGTCGCGAGCGGCTCGCACCAGCTCTGGCGCGTCCGCGTGAGCATCGCCTGCCACTCGTAGATGCGCCGCGACTCGAACGTGTGATCGCAGAGCGCCCAGCCGACCTTCATCTCGCCCGGAAGATCCTTCGTCGCGGCACGCACGGCGGCCGTGAGACCCTTCGCGCGGTAGGCGCTGGCGTCGTCGTACGCGGTGCTCTCGTCGTGCCCCAAGCCCGTCCCGTGGATGCGCGCGAGGAGCGGGAGCCCGAGGCGCGGCGCGAGATCGCGGTGCGCGATGAGGGCGAACGCGGCCGACTCGCCGGGGATGAGGGCGTCGATGTTGGTGGGCGAGAAGAGCCGACCCGTCGCGTGGAGGAACGCGATCGTGAGCGGATCGTAGTCGGTGTGCACGCCGCCGAACGCGATCGCGTCGATCTCGCGCCGCTCGAGCGCGGCGAGCGCGGTCGCGAGCGGCGCGGCCAGCGCACCGGCGCCGCCCGCCGAGACCTGCACGGCGGGCTCGCCGAAGAGCTCGCGGAGCGGCGTCCTCAGGAGCGAGCCGAGCAGAGGCGTCGCCGCCTCCGCGCCGGGGATCGGCTCGGAGAGCCCGAGCACGACCGAGAGGCGGAGCGCGCGCGCGGCGGCCCCGAGCGGCCTCGCGAGCTCCGTGAGCGCCGCCTTCGCGAGCTCCGCTGCCCTGGCCTCGCCCACGAGGTACGGATCGAGCGTGGGGTCGAACGCCATCGTCACGGGCTCGCCGTCCGGCGAAAGGAGCGGCGCGCCGGTGATGACCGGCATCCCCGTGCGCAGGAGCATCCCCGTCTGCACCGCGTCGCGCCCGATCGGCGTGCGCGCGCCGACGCTCAGGACGACGCCGAGGGTCTTCACGCCCGCCTCTCCGAGACGCGCAACGTCACGTCCTTGAGCTTCCGCGGCGCATGAACGTACGCCCGCCAGACGCACTCGAGCGTGAGGCGCACGCCGAGCTCGTTCGGCAGCGCGTCGAGCACGACGGTGTCGAGGATCGGTCGGAAGGTCTCCGCGTCTCGCCCCTTGATCTGGAATCCGATCTCGAGATCGACACGCGGCAGGACGAAGTCGACGTTCCCCCCTCCGAGCGAGAGGTTCATGAGCCGACCCTCCTCGCCCCCCACGAGCGGCGCGCTCGAGACGAGCGCGCTCGTCGCCGAGAAATTGGCGCGATCGTCGAAGTCGGCCGGCAGGAGGGGCGCGTGATCGTCGAGCCAGGCTCGGTCGTACGTTCCCCAGAGCGCGCGGCGCGGCAGCCAGTGCCGACCGATCGGCGAGAGGCCGGCGGGCTCCGGTCGATCCGACGCGTTCTTGATCGGCTGGGCGGCGTCTTCGATCTGCGGCGCGGGCGTCCCCCCGAGCGTCGAGGGATCGCGCCGGACCCCGAGCCCGAGCGGGTTGCGAGGATCTTCCACGTAGCTCATCGGATCGCTGTCGTCGGAGCCTCCGAACGCGTGCTCGTAGCGGACCGCGAGCGCGGCGACCGGGCGGGACGACGAGACCCCGTCGCCGTCGGGCAGCCACACGCGCGGGCCGTGGATGCGCAGCGCCTTCGTGAGCTTGCCGACCCGAACGCCGGCGTCGAACGTCGGGACGGGCGCGTCGCCGGGCGCTCTCGCGATGGCCAGCACGAGCACCTCGGTGCCCGGCTTTCGGAGGCACAGGTCCGAGGGGTAGAGCATGCTGCTCTTCTCGGGCTTGCCCCACGGGATGTCGGCGGTTCGGATGCCGCGGCGACGATCCTTCGGCGCGAGCTCGAACGTGCCGTCGGCGCCGTGCAGCTTGCCGTCGAGCGCGAGCTCGAACGTCGCCTTCACCACGGCGCAGAGCTTTTCTGCATCACGATCACACAAGACTTGGGGATGCACCCGAAAGTCGGTGTCGTTCTCGATCCTGGGCAGTTCCATCTGGGCTCGTGCCGCGCGCCGTCTCAGTCGCTGTCGGTGACGCCGTTGTTCAGCAAGAAGCCGGGCTGCCCAGGGTTCTTGTCGGTGGCCGGGTGGTTCGTATACCAGAGGCCGTCCGTCGCCTTGTCGTTGTCTTGGACCTCGACCGGCTTCGAGTAGTCGATCTTGCGCTTCGCGTCCTCGACCTCCTTCTCGCTGAGAGGTCGCTGGTAGATGCCGTGACCGCCCTGCAGCGCCGCCTCCTCGTCGCTCGTGCGTTGCCCGGTCGTGGTGCCATTGCGGAGGTGGTGGTCGGCGACCTTCGCGCGCGCGTTCGCCCGCGCGTG
>CAYYKK010000103.1:0-21958 GCA_964467935.1 uncultured Polyangiaceae bacterium | reverse complement strand
CCCCGAGACGTACCCCGGCACGACCGTGTTCTTCCTCGCGCCGGACATCTCGACCCAGGTCTTGAACTTCGGCCTCCCTGCGCCCATCGACGTCCAGGTCGTCGGCCCCATCGGCAAGGAGAACGAGACGCTCGGCGTCGCGCAGCAGATCGCCGCGCGGATGGAGAAGATCCCGGGCGCCGCCGACGTGCACCTCGCGCAGGTGACCGATCGGCCCGAGCTGCGCATCGACGTCGACCGCACGATGGCCGATCGGATGGGGCTCACCCAGCGCGACGTGGCGAGCGACGTCCTCGTCTCGCTGTCGTCGAGCGGGCAGGTGTCGCCGAGCTACTGGCTCGACAAGCGCGGCGTGCAATACCTCGTCGCGGTGCAGACGCCGCAGTACAAGATGAGCAGCATCGACGCCGTCTCGGCGACGCCGCTCTCGACGCCGACGGAGGGCGCGCCTCAGCTCCTCTCGAACGTGGCGTCGGTGACGCGCACCACGGCCCCCGCGAACATCACCCACTACAACGTGGCGCGGACCTTCGACATCCAGGCGAACGTCGAAGACTCCGACCTCGGGTCGGTCGCGCGTGACGTGAACCGCGTCATCGACGAGCTCCGGCCGACGCTCCCTCGCGGCACGCGCGTCGAGGTGAAGGGCCAGGTCGAGAGCATGGAGTCCTCCTTCAAAGGGCTCGCCTACGGCCTCTTCTTCGCCGTCGTCCTCGTGTACTTCCTCATGGTCGTGAACTTCCAGTCGTGGCTCGATCCGTTCATCATCCTGATGGCGCTGCCGGGCGCGCTCGCCGGCATCGCGTGGATGCTCTTCCTCACGCACACCACCATCAGCGTGCCTGCCCTCATGGGATCGATCATGTGCGTGGGCGTGGCGACGGCGAACAGCATCCTCGTCGTGAACTTCGCGAACGGTCAGCGAAGGGAGGGGCGCGACGCGACGAGCGCGGCGCTCATCGCCGGCATGACGCGGCTCCGGCCCGTCATCATGACGGCGCTCGCGATGATCATCGGCATGCTCCCCATGTCGCTCGGGCTCGGCGAGGGTGGCGAGCAGAACGCCCCGCTCGGGCGGGCGGTCATCGGCGGGCTCCTCGTGGCGACGGTGAGCACCTTGTTCTTCGTGCCCGCGATGTACAGCTTGCTCCGGCGCAAACCGCCGGTCGTCGATACGCTCGTGGAGGATCTGTGAGCTCGAAGGAAGAGCACGTCACGCCTGGGACGAAGCCCGACGACGTCGGCTTCGAGGTGCCGCCGCCCGCGGCGCTGTCGGCGGGGCGTGTCGTGGGGATCGGGGTCGCGTTCGCGGCGCTGGTCGGCGGCGCGTTCGTGTGGGGGTACCTGCCGCGACACGCCGCGCGCCGGGCGCTCGAAGAGCGGAGCCACGAGGGCGCGAGCCAGGCGGTTCGGGTCGACGTCGTCACGCCCGCCGCCGTGTCGAGCGATCGGGCGCTCGTGCTGCCGGCCAGCATCGAGCCGCTCGAGGAGACCGTCGTGCTCGCGCGGGCCAACGGCTACGTGCGCAAGTGGCTCGTCGACATCGGCGATCACGTGACCGAGGGGCAGCTCCTCGCCGAGATCGACACGCCCGAGATCGACACCGAGCTCGATCAAGCGAGGGCGCTCCTCGCGCAGGCGCAGGCGAGCCTCGTCCAGTCGAAGGCGTCGCACGATCTCGCCGCGACGAACCTCCAGCGGTCCGAGAAGCTCGCGGCGGCGGGCATCAGCTCGCAGCAGGACCTCGACGAGAAGCGCGGGCAGGCCAAGGTCGACGACGCGAACGTCCTCGTCGCGCAGGCGGCCGTCGCGAGCGCGCAGGCGAACGTCCACAAGCTCGAGCAGCTCAAGTCGTTCGCCAAGGTGACGGCCCCGTTCGCAGGCACCGTGACGTCGCGCACCGTGGAGCGCGGCGCGCTCGTCACCGCCGGCAACTCGAACCCGCTCTTCCGCATCGCGTCGCTCGATCCGGTGCGCGTGATCGTCGGCGTGCCGCAGGACGTCGCGCCGAGCGTGAAGCCGGACGCGGCGGCGACCGTCACGGTGCGCGAGTTCGCCGGCCAGAAGTTCGAGGGGAAGGTCGCGCGCGTCGCGGGCGCGCTCGACGCCGCCACGCGAACGATGAACGCCGAGGTGCGCGTGCCGAACCCCGACGACAAGCTCCTCACGGGGATGTACGCGCAGGTGTCGCTCACCCTGCCGCTGCCCCACCGTGTCTTCGAGGTGCCGGCGACGTCGCTCTACAACGACGCGAAGGGCCTCCGGCTCGCGATCGTCGACCGCGCGAACGAGGTCCACTACGTGCCCGTCACGGTCGAGCGCGACACGGGCGCCACCGTGCAGATCTCGACCGGCCTCGACGGATCCGAGCACGTCGTGAAGATCGCGAACGCCTCCCTCGTCGAGGGCATGCACGTCACGACGCCCTGAGATCGGCGCGGGGCGGATCTTTGGTACGCTGTCGGCGTCGATGCGTCCCTGCGCCGTCGCCGCCGTCCTCGCCCTCCTCGCCGTCGCGCTCGCGCCCTCGAGCTGCGGCTCCTCCGAGGTGAGCTGCTCGGACGTGTGCGACTGTCGCGGCCTCCCGGGCGACGCGGCGTGCCTCTCCGAGTGCGATCGATCGCACGCCGAGGAGAAGGCCAGCGCGACGAGCGCCGGCTGCGCGACGGAGTACGCGTCGCTCGAGGCGTGCCTCGCCGGCAACTCGATCTGCGACACGAAGCGCAAGGAGCTCGTCGTCCCGGTGAGCGCGTGCGGCGCCGACGTGACGGCGCTCCTCGACTGCGAGTTTCCCGTGATGCCGACCAGCGCGAGCTCGTCGGTGACGACGAGCGGGGGCGGCACCTCGAGCACGGGCGCAGGCGGCGGTGGCGGCGGCTGAGCGCGGTCGGCAAAGGGGCGCTCGCCGCCGTCCCTCGTGAGCGCGACGACGCGGTCGGCGGCCCGAGGTATCATCGGGCGATGGGCGACGATCGAAACGAGGCGGAGGCGACCGCGACGCCGCCGCGCGCGAACGTGCGCGATCGAACGATGGAGCGCATGCGGCGGCTCTTGGGGATGGCCGCCTTCGGCGCGGTCGCTTGCGGGTCACCCAGGGCGGATCGGATCCGGGGTACGGCGTCGTCGATCCGATGCCCACCCCCGCGCGCTGCGCCGGCGGAGCGCCGTCCATCCACGGGACGGCCGCGTTCGAGGTCGATCCGAGCGGCAAGCGGGTGCTGGTGCTGCGGCTCGCCCCGCCGAAGGATCCCGGCTACGCCTACGTCGTCGCGCCCGACGACCCGACCACGCACGCGGAGGGCGGCGGGCTCGAGGCGCGCGTCACGCCGGCGGAGGGGGCGACGAGCTACACCTTCTCGTTCGCCCTCACGTGCAGCGAGGGACCGGGCACGCTCTTCGCCGACGTCTCGTGGCCGAGCGCCGACGTCGCGCCCGGCACGCCGCTCGACGTGCGCGTGCACGCGCCCTACTGAGCCGATCCCCTCGCGCGCGCGATCGCGGCGGGGTTCACGCAGGATCGCGCAGGCGCTCGCCCACGCGGCGAACGATGCGCTCGACCGCGACGCGCGCTGCCTCGGGACCGCGCGTCATCAGCGCGAAGCCGTGCGGCAACGACGAGAGCTCCTCGTGCTCGACCGCGACGCCCGCGCTCCTCAGCTTCTCGGCGTACGCGGCGCCCTCGTCGCGCAGCGGATCGAACCCCGCGGTGTAGACCAGCGCGGCGGGCGCGCCCGACACGTCCGGCGCGAGCAGCGGTGACACGTCGGGGTGCGATCTCAGCGATCGATCGGGCCCGAGGTAGCGATCGTAGTACCAGTCGATCATCCCGCGCGTGAGCAAGAAGCCCTCGGCCATCGACGTGTGCGACGGGAGATCGCACCGCGCGTCGGTCGCGGGGTAGAGGAGGCACTGCAGGGCAGGGCGGTGCGCGTCGCCACGGAGCCGAAGCGACACGACCGCGGAGAGGTTGCCGCCGGCGCTGTCTCCGGCGAGCGCGACGCGCGACGCATCCACACCGAGCTCTTCGGCGTGCTCGAAGATCCATCGGACGGCGGCGATCCCGTCGTCGAGCGCTGCGGGGAAGGGATCCTCGGGCGCGCGCCGATAGTCGACGGAGAGGACGCGCGCCCGCGCGCCGAGCGCGAGTCGCCTCGCGAAGCCGTCGTAGGTCGAGACGTCGCCGAGCACGTAGCCGCCGCCGTGGAAGAACACCACGGTCGGCAGGGTGCCCGTGAGATCGTCGGGGACGTAGGTGCGGAGCGCGATCGCGCCGCCGAGACCTTGGAGCGAGCGTCGGCCCACGGTGACACCGCCGGGCCCGTCTCGGTCGGCGATCGCGATCTGCTCGGCGAGCTTCGCGCGCGCCTCTCGGAGGGGCAGTCGTCGCAGATCCGATCCCGCGTCGAGATCGTCGATTGCGAGCATCGCGGCCATCTGCACGTCGAACCGGCGGCCGTCGACGAGGGCGCTGCGCTTCCGCGCGAGGCGCTCGCAGAGGAACGGAGAGGCCATCAAGAGATCGAGGGCGCGTCGTGACACGGCGATCCGGACGCGGCTCGCTCGGCTCCTCGTCTCGTTCTCCACGCCGAGAGCATCGCGAGGTTGCGCTCACGGCGCAAGGCGCGTCGTCGTGGTCGTCGCCCGGGGGCGGCGCGTCAGCCTCGCGCCGCGTTGTGGGCGTGCGAGGGGCGGCGGCCGCGCGGGCGTGGGCTCGGATCGGACTCGGCGAAGAAGCGATAGATCGAGGGGCTCGGTCGGATCGACGGCGCGGTGCTCGCGATCGCGCGGTACGCCTCGCGCGACACGCCGCGCTCCTCGTGGACGAGGAAGCTCCAGACCTGCGCGTCACGATCCACCGCCAGCGACGCCTTCTCGAGATCGAACTTCGCAGGCGCCTCGAACGGTCGCGCGCCGAGGACGGCGCCGTCGTCGCCCCGCGCCGCCCGCTCCTTGAACACGTCGGCGCCGAAGCGGGCGTAGTGCAGCAGCGTATGCGCCGTCGAGACCGCGCCCGCCCACGGGTACGGACGCAGCGTCCACCCGCGCGAGAGCGCCTCGAGCTCGTCGTCGATCTCCGCGCGATCGTCGGGCGTCTTCCACGGCGAGATCGGCTCGAAGAACAGCGACAGACCGAGCGCGTCGCCCTCGAGCTGCCACGTCTCGCGGATGCCGAAGCGCGACGGATCTTGCGCCACGAGGGAGCCGTGCGTGAGACCGAACTCGCCGACGATGTAGACGGCGATCCGATCGCGCTTGTCCTCGAGCAGCCGGAGCGTCTCGAGCGCTTCGTCCTTCGTTTCGGTCGGAAAGTCGGTGAAGCACATCGCCTCGGCCGCGATCCCCGCCGACGAGAGGTGATCCATCACGCCTGAGACCACGTCGACGGGCGCGCCCTTGTCGATGAGCGACAGGACCCGGTCGCTCCCGGACTCGACCCCGAGCGCGCACGCGACGGCGCCCGCCTCTCGGAGCCTCTCGGCGCGCGCCTCGGTGAGGTACTTCTCCGGCTTCAGATCGGTCCCCCAACGGAGATCGAGCTTCGCCGCGACGAGCGCGTCGGCGAGCTTGAGGATCGTCTTCGGCGCGACGGAGTCTTGCGAGAAGTAGAAGTGCCGCGTGCCGTATCGGTCGCGCAGCGCGCGCAGGTGCTCGACCATCGTCGCGACGTCGCGTTCTCGGTACTGCGCCGTCCCGACCTCCGCGAGGCCGTAGTGGCAGAACGTGCACTTGCCCCAGTAGCAGCCGCGCGTCGGATCGTACGGGAGCGTGAGGGACGGGGAGAGGTACTTGTCGAGCGGCAAGCCGTCGAAGTCGGGGGCGGGCAGGGGCTTGAGATCGACCATCCCGTGACCGGCGGTGAACCGCGCGCCCATCAGGCGATCGCGGACCACAAGGTTCGACAGCGCCCGCAGCGAAGCGCCCTCTTTCACCGCCTCCCACAGCGCGAGGAGCGAGTGCTCGCCCTCGTACAGCACCGCCGAGTCGAACGGCCCGAGCGCCTCGGCGAGCGCGCTGCCTTCGAGCCGGATCATCATCTGCGTGAGGCCCGGTCCACCCGCGGTGAGGTGCACGCCGGGCAGTGCCTTCTTGAGCTTCCAAGCGAAGGCGTACGCGGGCTGGAGCTGCCCTGGAAAGCAGACCGAGAGACCGACGAGGCGAACGCCCGCCTCGCGGAGGCGCGGCACGAGCACCTCCTCGACGTAGCCGTCGAACGGATCGTACGCGACGTGCCCCATGCGCTTGATCTCGTCTTGAGACAGCAGGCCGAACGGCGTGCGATACGCGGTGAAGTCGAGGTGGAGCGGGTGGTGCGCCGCGGAGATCGCGCGGAGCGCCGCGTCGACCGTGCGCGTCGCCGAGTCGTAGGCCTTCGCGTCGTAGAACCGCGTCTCGCTCCGTAGGATCTCCTTGGCCTCGGCGATGCCGCGGGGCGCGGCCTGCGCGTCGCCGCGCGCCCGCTGGAGCGCGAGGTAGCGCAGCTGATCCTCGTGATCGAGCCGCCCCTTCTCTTCCAGGGCGGCGATGCTCGACTCGATCCGCCGCTCGATCTCCTCGAGCGCCGAGGGCGAGAGCAGGCGATCGAAGGCCTCGACGTTCGCGTCGATCGGCAGCACCCGCACCCCGTTCGCCCGAAGGAACCCCGTGAGCATCGGCACGGCGAGGTAGGGCGCCGTCGGATCGCACGTCGGTGGGTACACCAGGGCGAGGTCGTGCTGCATCGGACCCCTCTAGCCGTTCGGCGCCCCGCGGTCACGGAACCCGCGCCCTGCGCGCGTCCTTTTCTCGTGCGGAAAAGATCCCCGGTCCGATTGCTTCTCCCTCGTTCGTGACCACGTTCCCCGAGGCGGTCGCACACGAGAGCCTCCCTGGCACGGACCGTCGACGCTCGGTCGTCGTGCCGGGAAAAAAAAGAGAAGCTCCGTGACCCAACCGCGCTTCACCCCGACAGACAGCGCCGCCCGACGCCGCGGCGGCTTTTCGTGGCGCATCGGCCAGCTCGCGGGCATCGACGTCTACGTGCACGGGACCTTCGTCCTCTTGCTCGGCTACGTCGCGGTGACCCACCTCACCCGCGGACACGATCTCCTCGAGGCGCTCGCGGGCGTCGGGATCGTGGTGGCCATGTTCGCGATCGTCGTCCTGCACGAGCTCGGGCACGCGCTCGTCGCGCGGCGCTTCGGCATCGGCACGCGCGACATCACGCTCCTGCCCATCGGCGGCGTGGCGAGGCTCGAGCGCATGCCCGACGACCCGCGACAGGAGCTGCTCGTCGCCGTCGCCGGGCCCGCCGTCAACGTCGTCCTCGGGGGTCTCTTCTTCGCGGCGCTCCTCGTGCTCGATCAGACGCCCGGCGTCGCGTCGCTCCGCGTCGTGGGCGGTCCGTTCCTCGCCAAGCTCATGTGGATCAACGTGAGCCTCGCCGTGTTCAACATGCTCCCCGCGTTTCCGATGGACGGCGGCCGCGTGCTGCGCGCCGTCCTCGCCATGCGCATGAGCCATCTGCGCGCGACCGATCTCGCGGCGAGCGTGGGCAAGGCGCTCGCGGTGGTGCTCGGCATCGGCGGGTTCTTCCTGAGCCCGATGCTCGTGTTCATCGCGCTCTTCGTGTGGATCGGGGCGCAGGGGGAGGCGTCGCACGAGCACCTCCGCTCGTCGCTCGAGGGGCTCACCGTGGGCCAGGCGATGGTCTCGCGCTTCCGCGCCCTCTCACCCGACGAGACGGTCGCGCACGCCGTCGAGCACGTGGTCTCGGGCTTTCAGCAGGACTTCCCGGTGGTGCGTGGCGCCGAGGTCGTGGGCGTGCTCACGCGCCACGATCTCCTGCGCGCGATGGCGCTCGGACACCACGCGCACACGGTCGCAGACGAGATGAAGCGCGAGATCGTCGTGGTCGATCCCGCCGCGCCCCTCTCGGGGGCGGTGCAGACGATGAGCGAGGCGTCGGATCACGCGATCTTCGTCGTCCGCGACGGAGCGGTGCTCGGCATGGTCACGCCTGATCGCGTCGGCGAGATCCTGATGATGCGCGACGCGGGCGCGCGCTGAGCGATCTCACCCGCTCCGCGTCGTGGGAGAGACGCGGGCGACGTGAGCGGGGCCTCCGCGGGAGCGCGAACGTCGGGAGATTGCTCGGCGCGCGAGAGCACGTTTCGGCTGCCGACGCCGCGGGCGCGCGTCGCTATCTCTGAGGGCTCGAGCACCTCGATGCGCGTTCTCCTCGCCTTGCTCACGGTTCTCCCGCTCTCGCTCGCGTCGCCCGCGCTCGCGTCCCCCACGTCGCCCTCCGTTGCGCCGACGACGCCCTCGGCCGAAGCGCCCCCCGCGCCCGCTGCGCCTCCCTCGGCGTGGTCGCTGTCGCCGACGTCACCAGGCGCGGCGCCCGTGGCTGCATCGCCGTCGTGGTCGTCCACGCCGACGACGACCCCGTCTGCCGAGCCCCTCGCGAGCGGGCGCGTCGACCACCCACCGACGCTGCCGCTCCGCGCCGCGATCCGGCGCGTTCCGCGACCCCACGTCGTCTTCTACGGTTGGCAGAGCATGATCGTCGGCGAGCTGGGCGTGGGGCTCGCCGCCGCGGGTCTCGTCCTGGGGTCGGCGAAGGTCGCCGTCCCCGGCATGCTCATCTACGCGGCGGGCGCGCCGGCCATCCACGCGATCCATGGCAGTGAGTCGAAGGCGTGGGGCGCGGTCGCGCTGCACACGGGACTGCCACTCCTCGGCGCCGGCATCGGCGCGCTCGCCGCGGCAAACCTGCGCCGCAACCCCGGCAGCTGGGCCGTGTGGGGGCTCGGCATCGGTGTTCTCTCGGCGCCGATCGCCGACGGGCTCTTCCTCGGCTGGAAGACCGAGCGAGGCGACGAGCGCCCTCACCACGCGCGCGTCGCGCCGACGTTCGCGCTCGCGCCCGCGCTCGACGGTCGAAGCGGGAGCTTCGCGCTCGGCGCGGCCGGCACGTTCTAGCCCGTGAAGAAGCGTGAAGGCGCGTCGCGCGACCTTCGAGCGGGCCTCGCGCCGCGCTATCCCACCGGCGAGGAGATCGAAGACCCCATGTCACTCTACGAAGCCTGCGTTCCCCAGCTCGTGCAGATGTTGAAGAACCTCGACGGCTGGCTCGACGCCGCCGAAGCCTACGCGAAGAAGAAGTCGTTCGACGCGGAGGTCCTCGTCGCCGCGCGCCTCGCGCCCGATCAATACCCGCTCGTGCGTCAGGTGCAGGCGGCGTGCGACGCGGCGAAGTTCGCGGGCGCGCGGCTCACCGGCAAGACCGCGCCCAGCCACCCCGACACCGAGACGCGCATGGACGAGCTGCACGCCCGCGTCCGCGCCGTCGTCGAATGGCTCGGCGGCTTGGAGAAGGCCGACTTCGAAGGCGCCGCCGATCGGCACGTCACGCTCTCGTTCGCCCCCAGCAAGTACCTCCGCGGCACCGACTATTTCAACCAGATGGCGCTCCCGAACTTCTACTTCCACGTCACGACGGCGTACGCGGTCCTGCGCCACAACGGCGTCGATCTCGGCAAGCGTGACTTCATCGGCGCGATGAACCTGAAAGACGTCTGAGCGCGCGACGGGCTCGCTGGGGCTCGCTCCCGAAACGGGTTACGATGAGGCTCGTCCCATGGGCGAGCCGCCGTTCCCTCACCTCGCCGAGTACCTCGCGAAGCTCCCGAACGGGCTCGCGTCGTACCCGGCGTGTCTCACGAAGGGCGCCTTGCTCCGCAGCTCGCTCGCGCACGCGCGGTTCCACCCTTCGTGGACGAGCCTGCCCCCCGTGCTTCGCGCGGCGCTGGAGTCGCCCCCGCTCCCGAGCGATTGGGTCTCGACGGTGGTGACGGACAGCGCGTTCTACGTCGTCGCCGACACGTACTATCCGACGGTCGAGGCGCTCATGCAGTGGACCTACGAGCGCACGCTGCAGACGGCGAACCTGCCCGTCTACCGCATGCTCACCAGCGTGGCGGGGCTGCCTGCGTTCCTCCGCGGCGCGGCGAAGCTCCACGGCTTCTTCCAGCGCGGCACCGACGTCCGCATCAAGATTGCCGGCGACGAGGCGGACGTGCGGCTCGAGCACCCGCCGCACTTGCACGGCGGGCTCAACCACCTCTCGAACGAGCCCGTCTTTCGCGCGGTGCTCGACGCGGCGGGGGCCAAGGACACGAGCGTCGAGATGCTCGAGTCCGCGCCGACGTTCGCGCGCTACCGAGCGCGGTTTCGACGCTGAGCCACGACGAAGCTCACGACACGACGAAGCTCACGACACGACGAAGCTCACGACACGACGCGCGCGACCACCGCGTCGACGGACGCGCCCGCATCGGCGTGCGCGACGACGTCGGCGTCGGTGGGCGGCTCGTAGTCGGCGCCTCTTCCCGGCAGCGCCGAGTTGTCGCCGCGAGCTGCCTCGGCGTAGAGGCCCTTCGCGTCTCGGCGCTCGCACTCCTCGAGCGGCGTGTCGACCCACACGAGCACGAAGCGCGGCGCGAGCTCGGCCGCGCGCGCTCGGTACGCGCGGCGGTTCGCGGTCGCGGGCACGAGCGCGACGAGCCCTTGGCGTGCCGCGAGCGAAGCGAGCCTCGCGAGCGTCTCGTAGAAGGCCTCGCGGGACGCGTCGTCGTAGCCAGGGCTCGGTCGGAGCGCGGCGCGCACGTCGTCGCCGTCGAGGACGATCGTCGATCGTCCGAGCGCGCGGAGGCGATCGGCGACGGCGCGCGCGAGCGTGCTCTTGCCCGACGACGGCAGGCCCGTGAGCCACACCACGACGCCTTCGCTCGTCATCGCATCACCTCCGCCGCCGAGCCCGGATCGAAGCGCGGCGACGCGAGCGCCCGCTCGGCGAAGCCGAGGATGCGATCGCGCTCCGCCTCGGAGAGGTTCGGGTACCAGCGCGGGCTCGCCACCACGAGCGCTCGCCACGCGAAGAACGGCGGCAGGGCCTCGAGCACGTCGACCTCGCGCGCCTCACGCAGGTAGGTCGTGTAGAAGCGCTCCCACAGCACGCCGAGCCCCGAGCCCCACGTCGCGCGTCGCGCGAGGCCGAAGAAGAGATAGTTGATCGTCAGCGCGGCGAGATCGTCGGCCGGATCTCCCTCCGACCCGCGGCTCGTGTCGAGGAGCGTGAGCTCCGTGCCGTCGCCGAAGAGCAGGTTGAAGGGGTGGAAGTCGCCGTGGATCCGCCGCAGGCGCTCCACGCGCCCGCGCAGGCGAAAGCGCCACTCGAGACACGCCCGCTCGATGCCCTCGAGCCGCTCGCGCGACGCGCCCTTCGTGTCCGGAGGATAGCCGTCGATCATCCCGGCGATCCCTTCGCCGTGACCGACCAGGTCGCGGATGGAGCGGACGTAGGCGCCTTCGTGCGATCCGCGCGCCGCGTGGAGCTCCGCGAGGTAGCGCGCGAGCGCTTCGGCGCGCGCGACGTCGAGCGGCGTCGCCTCCCCTCGCTCCGCGACGCGACGGAGATCGTCGGCGTAGAGCGTGCCGTCGACCCACGACGTGAGCAGGTAGAACTCACGGGTGTCGGTGAGGTCGACGAGGCTCCCGTCCCGCCGGATCGCGCCCACGTCGATCGCCTCCACGTGCCGCGGCACGAGCGGGAACGTGTCGTACGCGAGGAGCATCGCGTCGGCGCGATCGGCGCGTCGATCGTGGCCGAAGTCGTCCGCGGACGCCGTGTGGAAGACGACGTCGCGTCGGGACCCGTCTGGGAGCGCCAGCCGGACGCGCAGCGGGCGCCCGTAGCCGAGGCCCTTCCGATCGTCGCCGCTCGTCTCAGAGGCGTCCGGGCGCAGCGCCGAGGCCGCCTCGATCGTCGCACCGGGGAACAGCGTCGCGAGCCGCGCGAGCAAGCCGGCGGGCAGGTCTCGACCTCGGGGAACCACGTTGGACACGCCCTCACTCTGCCGAGATCGTCCGGCGGTGTCGACTCGTGTGAGACCGCGGGTTCACACCCTTCGACGGCGCGTTCACGGCGCGTCCAGGGCACCGAGCTGAAAAACGGCCTGAAATCGCGCTCGGCTCGCGTGGCCTACGCCTTGCCAAGGCCACCGACGCGACCCCTCGGGTCGCCTTCCTTCTCCCCTCTTCCCCATCGAGGAGCGTCCATGAGCACCCACCGCACCCAGGTCGTCGTCGTCTCCAGCGTCCTCGCCTCGCTCGCTTGCCTCGCGGGCTGCAGCTCGAGCGGCGAGCCGACCGATCCGCACGACCAGCTCGCCGCCGTGAAGTCCGCGCTCGCCGCACCTTCGGGCACCGTCGACGCGACGAGCATGCGTGACGTCTCGAAGCTCTACGCGTCGATGACCGACGCGAGCGCCGTCCTCGGATCGATCTCCGTCATCGGGAGCCAGAAGGCGCAGGCGTGCCTCCAGGGATCGCATTCGTCCGGCGCCTACGACCTGGCCTGCGCGACGAGCGGTCAGCTCTCGGGACAGCTCTCGTTCGAGGTCGACGGCGCCGTGAGCGCAGGGCAGGCCCAGGCGACCTACGTCGCGAAGTTCGAGAACGCCTGCAGCGGCAGCACGTGCGTGACGGGCAGCGTGATCGTCGAAGCGACTGTCGCGCAGTCGTCGGTCGACACGACCGTCGCGTTCTCCGCCGACGTCACGAAGAACGGTCAGAAGACGCACCTCTACTTCGGCGAGCAGGCGACCGTGTCGAACGGGAGCGCGACGGCGAAGGTCGTCGTCTTCGACGGTCACGACGACTCGTACGTCGTCGACGCGTCGGTGGGCGCCGCGGGCGCCTCGTACTCGGTGTCGGGCGCGAACGGCGCGTTCCAATGCTCGCTGAGCGCGGCCGGAGGAGGGCAGTGCTCGGGGTCGGCGAGCTTCTCGTACTGACGAAGCGGCCTGCCGATCGGCGCGCGCGCGCGTGAGCTCGGCCTCCGAGGCGCTAGCATCCGGCGGTGAACAGCCGGACCAGCGACCTCGTGATCTTCGACTGCGACGGCGTGCTCGTCGACAGCGAGCCCCTCGTGAACCGCGTGTTCGTCGGCATGCTCCGCGAGGCGGGTCACGTGCTCGACGAGGACGCCTGCCTGCGTGAGCTCACCGGGTGCTCGCTCGCGACGCGGCTCGAGATCGTCGAGCCGCGGACGGGCTTCCGTCACGGCGAGGGGTTCGTCGACGAGCTCCTCCGACGCCTCGGCGAGCTCGTCGAGCGCGAGCTCCGACCGACCGTCGGGGTCGTCGAGGCGCTCGAGCGCATCCGGATTCCGCGCTGCGTCGCCTCCAACGGCTTGCCCGAGGAGATCGAGAAGCGTCTGCGCGCGGCTCGGCTCCTCCGGTTCTTCCCCACGAACCGCTTCAGCGCAGCGCAAGTCGCCCGCCCGAAGCCGGCGCCGGACGTGTACCTCTTCGCCGCGCGCTCGATGCGGGTGGCGCCCGAGCGGTGCGTCGTCGTCGAGGACAGCCTCCCGGGCGTCCGATCCGCGATCGCGGCCGGGATGCGGACGCTCGCCTTCGTCCCCCTCGGCGCCTCGGACGCGCACGCGGCGCTCGGCGCCGAGGTGTTCTCGGACATGCGCGCGCTGCCCGCGCTGCTCGGGTAGCCAGCCCGTCGGCTTGACCGCGCCGAGGTCGCGGACTATGTATCCGCTCATGAGGATGGGCGGATGAACGACGCGGAGGCTCGCCGGTGAGCCTCTCGGCGCACGTGGGGGCCTTGAACCTCCTCGGCGACGAGAGCCGGATGCGGCTCTGCGCGCTCTTGCGCGATCGCGAGCTCAGCGTGAGCGATCTGGTCCGCGTCACGGGCATCTCCCAGTCGCGCGTCTCCACGCACCTCGGCCGGCTCCGAGAGGGGGGCTTCGTCCGCGATCGTCGCGACGGACAGCACGCGTTCTACGCGCTCAGCCTCGACACGCTCCCCGACGCGGCGCGGGTGATCCTCGACGAGGTCGTCGGGGCCGACGACCCGACCCTCGTCGCCGATCAGAAGCGCCTCAGCGCGCTCGAAGACGAGCGGCGCGGCGGGCTGCCCGGATCGTTCGCGGGCGAGATGGATCGGCGCTACTCGCCGGGGCGCACTTGGCAGTCGCTCGCGCTCGGCCTCGCCGCCCTGCTCGACCTCGGCGACGTGCTCGACGCAGGCTCGGGCGACGGGGCCGTGGCCTCCTTCCTCGCCCCGCGCGCCCGCTCGATCACGTGCGTCGACGCCGATCGCCGCATGATCGAGGCTGCGGCCAAGCGGCTCTCGCGCCACGCGAACGCCCGCGCGACCGTGGCCGACGTCGAGCGCCTCCCGTTCGACGCCGACGCGTTCGACGACGTCGTCGTCTTTCACACGCTCACGTACGCCGAGCGCCCCGAGCGCGCGCTCTCGGAGTGTGCCCGCGTGCTCCGTCCAGGGGGACGCCTCGTCGTGCTCTCGCTCGACGCCCACGGAGAGCGCGCCGTCACCGCCCCTTACGGCGAGCGGCACCCGGGCTTCTCTCCGCGCGCGCTCCGCTCGATGCTCGGCCGCGCGGCGCTCGAGGTCGACGCGTGCGAGGTCGTCTGCCGTGAGACGAAGAAGCCCTATTTCCAGGTCGTCTTGGCGATCGCCGAGAAGGTCGGGCGCGCGCCGCGGCGGCGCGAAGCCCCGACGACGAAGTCGACCAAGCCCGCGTCCCCGAAGCCCGCCTCCGCGAAGCCCGTGTCCCCGAAGTCCGCCTCCAAGAACCCCTCGCGAACCTAGCGAGACCGAGGTCCGTCCATGTCCTCTCACGCCTCACGCCACCCTCTCGAGAAGCTCCTCTCCGAGCGCATCGCCATCATCGACGGCGCGATGGGGACCACCATCCGCACGTACGGCATGAAGGAGGCCGACATCCGCGGTGAGCGCTTCCGCGACGCCGCGAAGGACCTCCTCAACAACGGCGACCTCTTCTCCCTCACCCAGCCGGAGATGGTCGGCGACATCCACCGCCGCTTCCTCGAGGCGGGCGCGGACATCATCGAGACCAACACCTTCGGCGCGACGAGCATCACGCAGAGCGAGTTCTTCGTCGACGATCCGCGTGAGCACGGTGGCCGCAAGGATCCCGGCTTCTACGAGAAGATCCTCGAGGACGCGTCCCTCGACGGGCTCGCGTGGGAGATCAACGTCGCGTCCGCGCGACAGTGCCGCCTGTGGGCCGATCGCGTGGCGAACGCCGACGGCAAGCCGCGCTTCGTCGCGGGCGCGATCGGGCCGCTCACGGTCTCGCTCTCGAGCTCGCCCGACGCCGACGACGCGGGGTTTCGCGTGGTGACGTTCGATCAGGTGAAGCGCGCCTACGCGCGGCAGGTCCGCGCCCTCATCGAAGGGGGCGTGGACGTCCTCTTGGTCGAGACCATCTTCGACTCGCTCAACGCCAAGGCCGCGCTCGTCGCGATCGAAGAGGTGCTCGCCGCGGACGGCAAGTCGCTCCCGGTGATGATCTCCGCGGCCGTCGGTCGCGGCGGCGAGACGATGATCTCGGCGCAGACCGGGCCCGCGTTCTGGAACGCCGTCGAGCACGTCGCGCCGCTCTCGGTCGGGCTCAACTGCTCGCTCGGCCCCGATCTGATGTTCCCCTTCCTCGAGGAGCTTTCGACGTCGGCGACGAGCGCGATCTCCTGCTACCCGAACGCCGGCCTGCCGAACCCGCTCTCGCCGACCGGCTTCGATCTCGAGCCCGCGGACATGGGGCGGTACCTCGGCGAGTTCGGGAGGAGCGGACTCTTGAACATCGCCGGCGGCTGCTGCGGCAACACGCCCGAGCACGTCGCGGCGATCGCGCGCGCCCTCGTCGGCGTCGCGCCTCGCCCGCTCCCTGCGCGAGAGACGCCGCCTTCCGATCGCACCCCGGAGCTCTCGGCCGCCGAGGCGCGACCGCTCCGCCTCTCGGGCTCGCAGCCGTTCACGCAGCAGGCGGGCGTCTTCATCATGATCGGCGAGCGCACCAACGTCGCCGGCTCGCCGAAGTTCGCGAAGCTCATCAAGGAGGGGAGGTTCGAGGAGGCCGTCGCCATCGCGCGACAGCAGGTCGAGAACGGCGCGAACGTCATCGACATCTGCATGGACGAGGGGATGATCGACGGCGTCGCCGCGATGACGCGGTTCCTCCAGCTCCTCGGGAGCGAGCCGGAGGTCGCGAAGGTGCCCTTCATGATCGACTCCTCGAAGTGGGAGGTCGTCGAGGCGGGGCTGAAATGCCTTCAGGGCAAGGGCATCGTGAACTCCATCTCGCTCAAGGAGGGCGAAGCGCGGTTCCGGGAGCAGGCGCGCACCGTGCTCCGCTACGGCGCCGCGGCGGTCGTGATGGCGTTCGACGAGAAGGGTCAGGCCGCCTCCTTCGCGGACAAGATCCGGATCGCGGAGCGCGCGTATCGCATCCTCGTCGACGAGGTCGGCTTCCCGCCCGAGGACATCATCTTCGACCCCAACGTGCTCACGGTGGGCACCGGCATCGAGGAGCACGACGACTACGGCGTCGACTTCATCGAGGCGACGCGCTGGATCAAGCGACACCTGCCGCACGCGAAGGTGAGCGGAGGCATCTCGAACGTCTCCTTCAGCTTCCGCGGGAACAACGTCGTCCGCGAGGCGATGCACTCGGCGTTCCTCTTCCACGCCATCCGCGCCGGCCTCGACATGGGCATCGTCAACGCCGGCATGCTCGAGGTCTACGAGGAGATCGAGCCGCTCCTTCGCGAGTTGGTCGAGGACGTCCTCCTGAACCGCCGCAAGGACGCGACGGAGCGACTCGTCGAGCACGGCGAGAAGCTGAAGGCGGCGAGCGCGGGCGCGGGCCCGTCGGACAAGCGCGAAGAGGAGTGGCGCAAGGGCACCGTCGAGGAGCGCTTGTCCCACGCGCTCGTGAAGGGCATCGATTCGCACATCGACGCGGACACCCAGGAGGCGCTCGACAAGCTCGGCCGCCCGCTCTCGGTGATCGAGGGCCCCTTGATGGACGGCATGAGCGTCGTGGGCGACCTCTTCGGCGCCGGCAAGATGTTCCTCCCTCAGGTCGTGAAGTCGGCGCGTGTGATGAAGAAGGCCGTCGCCTACCTCACGCCCTTCATGGAAGCCGAGAAGGCCGCGATGGCGGACGCGGGCCACGCCGTGCGCACGCAGGGCAAGATCGTCCTCGCCACCGTGAAGGGCGACGTCCACGACATCGGCAAGAACATCGTCGGCGTGGTCCTCGCCTGCAACAACTACGAGGTCGTCGACATGGGCGTCATGGTCCCGTGCGAGAAGATCCTCGAGCGCGCGATCGCGGAGAAGGCCGACCTCATCGGCTTGAGCGGCCTCATCACGCCCTCGCTCGACGAGATGGCGCACGTCGCGCGCACGATGGAGCGTCAGGGGCTCCGCCTCCCGCTGCTCATCGGCGGCGCGACCACGAGCCGCGCGCACACCGCGGTGAAGATCGCGCCTCACTACAGCGCGCCGGTCATCCACGTGCTCGACGCGAGCCGCGCCGTCCCGGTCACGACGAGCCTGCTCTCGGACGAGCGCCGCGAGGCGTTCGTGCGCGAGCACCGCGCGGAGTACGAGGCGCTGCGACGCGCGCACGCGAGGCCTCAGCACAAGCTCGTGCCGCTCCACGCGGCGCGAGAGAACCGAACGCCGATCGCGTGGCGCGCCGAGGACGTCGCCGTGCCCGAGCGCACCGGACCCGTCCTCCTCGAGGACTTCCCCCTCGCGACGCTGCGCGACTACATCGACTGGACGCCCTTCTTCCACACGTGGGAGCTCAAGGGGATCTACCCGCGGATCTTCGAGCACGAGAAGTACGGCGCGCAGGCGAAGCAGCTGTTCGAAGAGGCGAGCGTGCTGCTCGATCGGATCGTGCGTGAGAAGCTCCTCACCGCGCGGGGCGTCTATGGGCTCTTCCCGGCGAACGCGGTGGGCGACGACGTCGAGATCTACCGCGACGAGGCGCGCGACGGCGTGCTCGCCACGTTCTCCTTCTTGCGCCAACAGGCCGAGCCGAAGGGCGGCGACCCGAATCGCTCGCTCTCCGACTTCGTCGCGCCCAAGGAGAGCGGCCTCCGTGACCACCTCGGCGCCTTCGCCGTGACGACCGGCATCGGCCTCGCCGAGCTCACCAAGTCGTTCCGCGATCGGCAGGACGACTACAGCGCCATCATGGCCGAGGCCCTCGCCGATCGCCTCGCCGAGGCGTTCGCCGAGTGCCTTCACGAGCGCGTGCGGCGCGAGTGGGGCTACGGCGCGGCCGAGTCGCTGTCGAAGGCCGAGCTCATCGGGGAGAAGTACCGCGGCATCCGCCCCGCCGCCGGCTACCCCGCGTGCCCCGACCACACCGAGAAGGGCACCCTCTTCCGCTTGCTCGACGTGGAGGCGAAGACCGGCATCAAGCTCACCGAGTCGTTCGCGATGTGGCCCGGGGCAAGCGTCAGCGGCCTCTACTTCGCCCACCCCGAGGCGCGCTATTTCACGCTCGGCAAGATCGATCGCGATCAGGTCGAGGACTACCGACAGCGGAAGGGGCTCTCGCTCCACGAGGTCGAGCGCTGGCTCGGGCCGAACCTCGGCTACGACCCCGCGAGCTGACGGCTCCCCCCTCGCGGTCACATTCGCGCGCCTCGCGGCTACTCGGGGCATGATCTCGACGCGCCCTTGGTTCCTCGGCTTCGCTCTCTCGCTCGCGGCTTGCACCGGCTCGACGCCGGCGCCGCGCGCGCTCCCCGAACGGAGCGCGCCCGTCACGACGCCGGCCGCACCGCCCGTCGCCGCGAGCGCGCCGCTCGTCACCGTCTCCGCGGCGGCGGCGCCTCTCCTGGCGCCCCCCGAGGCGCAAGCGACGATCGAGATCGTCCCCGCGCGCCGCGTCGTGGCGGCCAAGAAGAGCGACGCGCTCACGGTGCGCATCCGCGCCGAGGCGCTCCCCATCGCCGACACCAAGCGCCCACCCATCGACGTCGCGCTCGTCGTCGACGCGTCCGGCTCGATGGAGGGAGCCGGCATCGAGGAGGCGAAGCGGGCGTGCGCGGCCGTGGTCGACGAGCTCAGGGACGGCGACGCGCTCTCGATCGTGACGTTCGGCTCGCAAGCCAAGATCGTCGTCGAGGCGTCGCGCGTCACCGACAAGAGCCGTGAGGCGGCGAAGAAGGCCATCCTCGGCATCCGCGCCGACGGCACGACCGACATGGCGGGGGGCCTTCGCCTCGGCATCGAGCAAGCCCGCGCGCTGCTCGATCCGAACGGCATCAACCGCATCGTCCTCATCGGCGACGGCGTCCCGAACGACCCCGCGCTTCTCCCGGCGCTCGCGGATCAAGCCGCGAGCCTTCGCCTACCGGTGAGCTCGCTCGGCCTCGGCCCCGAGTTCGACGAGACGCAGATGAGCATGCTCGCCCAGCGCTCCGGGGGCTCGTTCCACTTCGTCGCCGACAGCGGCAAGGTCGCGAAGGTCTTCCACGAGGAGATCGCTCGCATGGAGCGGGTCGTCGCGAAGAACGCGTGGGTCGAGCTCACGCCGGGGCCGGGCGTCGAGATCGCCGAGGCGATCGGCATGGCGAGCACCCGCAGCGGCAGGAAGCTCTTCGTCCAGCTCGGCGATCTCCCGGAGGGCAGGGCGCGCGACGTGGTCGTCGACGTGAAGGTGGCCGGTCGGCCGGACGCCGCGCGCGTCGAGCTCATGGACGCGGTGCTGCACTTCACCCCCGTCGCGGGTGACGGTGAGCGCACGAGCGCTCGCTTCGCCGCGCTCGACGCGACCTCGTCGGCGGACGCGCTGCTCGCAGTGGACCTGGACGTCGAGCACGAGGCGCTCAGGCTGCGCGTCGCCGACGCGGTCGTGAAGGCGATGGCGTCGGCGCGCGCCGGTGACGTCAGGGGCGCGCGCGCGCTCCTCGACACGGCGAGCAAGCTCGCGAGCGACGGTGCGAAGCGCTTCGACGACGCGACGCTCACGGCGAAGGTGAAGGAGATCCGCGACATCAAGAAGACCATCGCCTCGCTCGCGCCGCCGCCCGCCCTCCTCGGGGCGTCGGGCGGCGGCTCGCGCATGAAGCGAACGATGGCGATGCCCGCCTTCGAATCGGCCGCGCCGTCGCCCGCCGCCGCGCTGGGGATGCGGGAGGCGCACGGCGACGCCATGAAGGCGATCCAAGGCGAGTAGCGGGGTCGCCCGGGTCAGTAGCGCTCGGCGTCGGACTTCGGCGTCATCGGGTTCGGCGGCGCCGACTCGCCGTTCACGGTGAGCCCGGGGTGCATGAACATGCCGACGCGTGAGAGGAACGCGGCGGGGAAGCTCAGCGTGGGCGCCGAGAGCGCGTCGAGCGCCGCGACGTGGGTCGCGGAGAGGCTCACGTCGAGCGCGGCGACGTTGTCGTCGAGCTGCTTGAGCGTGCGAGCGCCAATGATGGTCGAGGTCACGCCGGGGCGCGCCTGCACCCACGCGAGCGCGACGCGCGCCGGCGTCGTGTCGAGCTCCTTCGCGATCTTCGCGAGCTCGTCGACGATGGCGTACGTTTTGTCGCCGAGGGCGCTCATCACCCACGCACCGCGATCGCCCTTCACTTGCCCGGCGTTCTCGCGCGTGTACTTGCCGCTCAAGGCGCCGCTCTTGAGCGGCGACCAAGGCGTCACCCCGAGGCCCATCTCGCGCGCCATCGGCATGAGCTCGCCCTCGACGGTCCGCTCGAGCAGCGAGTACTCGATCTGCAGCGCGACGAGCGACGTCGTGCCGCGGATGCGCGCGATGGTCTGCGCCTCCGCGACCTTCCAAGCCGGCGTGTCGGAGAACCCCACGTAGCGGACCTTGCCCGCGCGGACGAGATCGTCGAGCGCCTGGAGCGTCTCTTCGATGGGCGTGTTCTTGTCCCAGCAGTGCATCCAGTAGAGATCGATGTAGTCCGTCTGCAGGCGACGCAGCGAGTGCTCGCACGCGTTCACGATCGACTTTCGCCCCGCGCCGCCGGCGTTCGGATCGTTCGGGAAGAGCGTCCCGAAGAACTTCGTCGCGATGACGACGCGGTCGCGGCGCGAGGGGTGCCGGCCGATGTGGTCGCCGATGATCTTCTCCGAGTGACCGCGCGTGTAGACGTTGGCCGTGTCGAGGAAGTTTCCGCCGAGCTCGATGAAGCGATCCATGATCTTGTTCGACTCGTCGACGCTGGAGCCCCAGCCGAGGTCTTCGCCGAAGGTCATGGTGCCGAGGCAGAACGGGCTGACGCGCAGGCCGGAGCGGCCGAGGGTGACGTAGTGGTGGAGGGGCATCTTGGCTCCTTGGTCCGAGGGAGCCCGGAGGGTCGCTCCAAAGCCCGCCGAGCGGAACCCCGAATTGGCGCGCCGAGCGCCTCGGACCGACGAGATCGAGCGCGCACGTCGCGCCGGGAATGAACTCGTGCGTGAGGGGTTCTTCACCCGACGCGCGCTCGGCGCGCGGAGGAGGACCGGGATGACGAAGCGACGACGAAGAGGCGATCCGCGGCAAGAGGAGATGGAGGCGAGCGCCGCCCCGGCGGCGGAGGAGTATCGTTCACCGCTCGTGCCCCTCCTGTGGGTCATCGGCCCGCTCGTCCTGCTCGCGATCTACGGCGCGTGCAGTTGATCGGCGTCCCCTAGCGGCACGCGAAGCCTCGTCGGAGCGCGCAACAGCCGATCGCGACGGGGCGCTCCTGTCGTACGATGCGCCCGATGGCCACGTTCGACGACGAAGTATCGGAGATGCGCCGCTGGTTCTCGAGCCCGCGGTTCGCTGGGCAGAAGCGGCTCTACACGGCGCGCGAGGTCGTCGAGCAACGCGGCAGCATTCGACCCGACTACGCCGTCGCGCGCGACGCGGCGCAGGCGTTCTACGCGCGCCTGCGCGAGCTCTTCGACGCGAAGAAGAGCATCACGACCTTCGGACCCTACTCCCCGGGGCAGGCGGTCGCGATGAAGCGCATGGGCATCGAGGGGATCTACCTCGGCGGCTGGGCGACCAGCGCCAAGGGCTCGGCCCACGAGGATCCGGGCCCGGACCTCGCGAGCTACCCGCTCA
>CAYYKK010000102.1:0-21976 GCA_964467935.1 uncultured Polyangiaceae bacterium | reverse complement strand
GCACGGTCGCTAGGGGCACGGTCGCTAGGGGCACGGTCGCTAGGGGCACGGTCGCGAGCGGACACGGGCCAGACCCGATCGACGAGAGGCGCGGAGGTCGTATCGTCGAATGGGCTGGGCGAGGTGACCTGGATTGAGTAAGGAGCGCGTTCGCGTCGCCCGTCAGCTGGCGACGGACCAAGGCGTCTCTGCCCGAGAGCGGTCCCGTACGGCCGCGGGCGCCGAGCGCCGGGGACCACGGAGGATCAAGTTGGGCGTGTCGGCGACGAACGAGGATCTCATCATGCGCGAGGGAGATCCGAACCGCGCGATGGAGGCGCTCGACTGGGCGGTCGAGCGCGCCGAGCGCGCGGACAAGGGCGAGCGTGCGGAGCGCGCGGACACGGCCGAGCGTGCGGAGCGCGCGGACACGGCCGAGCGCGCGGAGGCGGGCGAACGCGCGGAGGCGGGCGAGCGCGCGGAGGCGCCCCGGGTCGTGGTCGCGACACCGCTCGACTACCAGGCCGCTGCGGAGCGCTACGCGGAGGCGCTGCGAGAGCGCCTCGATCGCGTCATGATGAGCCGCGACGCCGAGGCCGGCCTCGACGCGCTGCTCGACGCGGGCGCGCTCGCGGCCCTGCTGCCCGAGGTGTCGGCGATGGTCGGCTTCGGCGACGGCGAGTGGCGGCACAAGGACGTATGGAAGCACACGAAGCAGGTGGTGCGGCAGGCGGTGCCGCGCCTCGAGATCCGTTGGGCGGCCCTGCTCCACGACATCGGCAAGATGAAGACGCGATCGATCTCACCCTCGGGCGAGGTCCATTTCTTCGGCCACGCGGAGGTCGGCGCGAGGATGTTCGACAAGCTGAACCGGCGCTTGCCCATCTTCCGCAAGGACGACGCGCTCCGCGGCACGGTGCGGTTTCTGATCCTGCACCACCTCCGCGCGAGCCAATACGACGCGACCTGGACCGACAGCGCCGTGAGGCGTTTCGCACGGGAGATGGGGCCGCTGCTCGACGACGTGCTCTGTCTCTCTCGCGCCGATATCACGACGAAGCGGCCCGAGAAGAAGAAGAAGGGGCTGCGGCAGATCAGCGAGCTCGGCGAGCGCGTCCGTACGCTCGCCGAGGAGGACGCGGTCGTGCCGCCGTTGCCGAGCGGCATCGGTGACGAGATCATGAGGGCGTTCGGCCTCGCGCCGTCACGCCTCGTGGGCGACATCAAGCGCGCGCTCGAGAAGGCCGTCGAAGAAGGCGCGGTGGAGGGCCACCAGCCGGCGGAGTTCTACGTCGCCCACCTCGCCGCGAACCGCGCTCGCTACGGCCTGCCGACCTGAGACGCGCCCTCGGCGCTCGCCGCGGCGAGGAGCCTCAGCCGAGGCGCGCGTCGCAGGAGAGGCAGTTCGGAGGGACGGCGTCCTTGTGATAGGTCTGCCCGCACCGCGCGCAGAAGCGGCCGTCCTTCTCCACCGCGATGATGCGATCGGACTTCTTGCAGCGGAGGCCCGCGAGCTGGATGGGGTCGAGGTTCACGAGCTCGCCCGCGCCGGCGGCGGGCGCGGGCAGATCCTCGGTGACCCCGCTCGCGCGCGAGGGGATGCGGGCGCGGGCCTCGGTGAGGGCGATCGCCGCCGCGTCGGGCTGAGCCACGGTCGAGATCGAAAGGATGCGACCGCCGCCCGCGAACGAGATCGTGTTCTGCGCGAATCGCACGGTGTCGATCTCGTGCCAGGCGAGGCGCTCGATGTCGTCGGCTTCCTTCTCGATCGCGACGCCTGCGTCGCCGACGCGAATCACGGTCGGTCGCCCGCCGGCGAAGATGCCGATGAGCGCGAGGAGGCCGCCGACCGCGAGCAGGTAGACCGCGTAGTCGTGCGGCGGGTTCGAGACGAAGCGCGCGAAGACGCCCGCGCCCACCGCGACCGCGCCGATGCTCGTCGCGAGGGTGCCGAAGACCGCGCCCGCGGAGGTCTTCGGGAGAAACCGCCGCTCGGTGCGGACGTCGCCGGCCTGACGGAGCGCGCTCTTGTCGCTCGACGCCTTGGCAGATCGCGCCTTGCCCGTCGACTTCTGCTTCTTCGTAGCGGTCTTCGCTTCCTTCGCCATCGCGGAAGCTTTCTAGTGAAGCGCACGGCGCGAAGCAAAGGGACAACTTCACCTCGGCGCGAATGCGCGAGGCAGCGCGAGATCACGTAGGCTTGGGGGCGGTGCAGCGACGGCTCCTCTACTTCGTGCCGGCGATCGCCACGCTGGTGGCGACCTACGCGCTGCTCGGCCCGGGGCGAGGCCGTCCGATCATCGGCTGCCGGGTGTTCGTCGCCGACGACGCCGAGGGCCGCGTTCGCTCTGCGCGGCTCGAGGTCGTGGAGAAGCTCGGGGCGTACGAGGAGCCGCGCTCCGTGGGCCGCGTGACGGCGACGCTCGACGGTCGGTCCGTGTTCGAGGGCGCCGTCGGCGACGACGGGCTCGTCGAGCTTCGCTTCGAGGGGACCGCGGGCGCGCGGCGAATCGAGGTGCGGAGCGACGCGCGCGAGCTCGTCTCCGGGGAGGTCGCGTCCACGCGCTTCGATCCCCGGCGCGTGGGCGCCACGATGCCGGGAGGGACGAAGGGCCCCGTCGCGATCCGCGTGGAGCTGCCGCGAGGGACGCTCAGCCCGCCCTTCGCGGAGGACCTCCGCGTCGTCGCGCGCACGGCGTCGGGCGCCCCCGCGATCGGCGCGGCCAAGATCGAGGCGGAGGGCGCGGAGCCCGCCTCGGTGACGCTGCCGCTCGATCACGAGGGGGTCGCGACGCTGCACCTCGTGCCCATCGCGCAGACGGTGGAGCTCACGGTGACCGTGGACGCGGGCGGCGCGCCGTCGACGTGGGCCGGCGAGCTGCCCGTGTCGATCGGCTCGGTGTGGCTCGACCCGCGCTCGACGCGCGCACACCTCGAGCTCGCCGTGCGCGCTCCGCACGAGGAGGCGTTCGTCTCGCTGCACGACGCGCGCGGCCGCTTCGGCGGGATCACGATCCCGCTCCGCGCAGCCCCCGACGGCTTCTACCGGGGTGACGCCGACATCACCGCGCCCGCCGAGGGCCCGCTCACCGCGGTCGTCGCGACGGATCCCGAGGAGCGCGGGCTCACGACGATCGCGTGGCCCATCGATCCGAAGGAGCGGACGCAGATCCCCGCGCCCTTGCGCCGCGCGCTCGACGGGCTGCCGGCCGCGGAGGAGCGAGAGCGGACCCGCGTCGGTCGCGTGAACCGCATCACCGCCGGGTTCCTCGCGGCCGCCGCGCTCCTCGAGATTGCGCTGCTCGTCCTCGAGTCGAGGAGGACGCGTCGCGATCTCGCGACGCACTTCGCAGCGAACGCCGATCTCGACGAGGAGATTCCCGAAGGAGGAGTGGTCCGCCCGATCCGCGTGGACACGACGAAGCTCGTCGTCTCGCGGGGGAGCACGGCGATCGTGATGGTCGCGGTGGGGCTCCTGCTCCTGCTCTCCGCCGCGCCGCTCGCCGCGCTCAACTTCGTGGGTCGATGAGGCCGCTCACCTGGCTCGCGCGGCGACGAACCGCTAGACTCGCCAGGTGCGGTCCATCGTCTTCGCCACGTGCCTGAGCCTCATCGGCGTCGGCGTGCTCACCTCGGTCGCGAAGCCTGCCCACGCGGACTTCGATCCGAGCGGCCGCGGCAAGAAGCCGAAGAAGCCCGCGGGCACGAAGCCGGGGCCCGGACCGAAGCCGTCCGGCTCGAAGCCGTCGGGCGCGAAGCCGACGAAGGATCCCACCCCGGGGCCGAACGACGGCGGCAAGACCGACAAACCGAAGAAGCCCGGCGACGAAGGCGCGGACGGCGACGGCGACAAGGGGCGCTCGAGCGACGCCCTCATCGCCCGCTACACGGGGATCGTGCTCGCGCAGCCCAGCGCGCCGTTCCCTCTTCAACGGCTGGCACAGTTGTATCGCGATCGCGACGGCAACTTGAAGAAGCTCGTCGAGGACTTCGAGAAGCGCGCGGCTGCGACCGGCAACGGCGGCGCGCCCACGGACGACGCGTGGGCGGCGAAGGTCGCGCTCGCGGGCATCTACAAGCAGGACGGGCGCTACGACGACGCGGTGAAGACCTACGAGGCGGCGATCGCCGATCGACCCAAGGAGGCCGCGCCCCTCCAGGCGCTCGCGCAGCTCGAGTCCGATCGGGGTGACAAGGGCGCGGCGCGCGCGAGCTACGAGAAGGCGCTCGCGCTCCTCAAGGCCGCCGCGGAGATCGAGCAGACGACGAGGACCTTGATGGGGCTCTGCCTCGATCTGAAGGACTTCGACGCCGCGAAGAAGTACCACGACGCGCTCGTCGCGAAGTCGCAGGGCTCTCTCTTCGTGAAGGCCGAGCTCGGCCGCGAGCTCAGCGCGCGCCAGGAGTTCGAGAAGGCGGAGGTGGAGTTCCGCGAGCTCGTGAAGGCCGCCTCCGGCGACAACCGCGCGCTCGCGCCGGCGCTGAAGGATCTCGGCGCGGTGCTCGCCAAGGAGAAGAAGACCGACGAGGCGCTCGAGGTCCTGAAGAAGGCGCTCGCCATCGCCGGGAGCAGCGCCGGCATCCGCGCCGAGATCATGGCCATCATGACCGACGCGTTCCGCGCCGAAGGGAAGCTCCCCGAGCTCATCGCGATCCTCGAGAAGGAGCCCGGCCAGGACTTCCACCGGCTCGCGACGCTCGGCGCGCTCTACGAGGAGACGGGCAACGTCGACAAGGCGCTCGCGACGTACAAGAAGGCCCTCGGCGCGGACGCGCACAGCGTCGACGTCCGCGTGAAGCTCGTGCACCTCCTGCAGACGGCGGGTCAGCTGGAGGAGGCGATCAAGGAGTACGAGGCGCTCATCAAGGCGGCGCCGAACAGCCCGGACTACGTGTTCGAGCTCTGCGAGACGCTCATTCAGCGCGGCGATCGCCCGAAGGCGTTGAGCCTCTTGAAGGAGCTCGAGGGTCGCGCCTCGGCCGAGGGCGACGTGCTCGCGGCCATCGCCGACTTCTACGAGCGGGTCGAGGAGAAGGATCGCGCGATGGCGGTGTTGCAGCGCCTCGCGACGGCGACGAACGGGGACCCGACGTTCCTCGTCGATCTCGGCGATCGGTACTACCAGGCGGGCGACAAGAAGAAGGCGCTCGAGACGTGGGCGCGCATCAAGACGCTCGTGCCGCAGAAGGCGAAGGCCGACGCGACGCTCGGCGACGTGTACCTCGATCACGACATGCCCGAGGACGCGCTCGCGGCCCTGCGCGAGGCCGTGAGCCTCGAGCCGTCGAACCCGATCTACAAGAAGAGCCTCGCCGTCGCGCTCGAGCGCACCGCCCCCGGATCTCCCGCGGCGAACGATCGCTTCGCCGAAGCCGTGGCGCTCTGGCAGGAGCTCTTGCGAGGGGCGACGACGGGCGCGACCGATCCCGCGGCGCGCGGCCCCAAGAAGGACGACAACCTCGCGCGCGAGGCGCGCGTCCACATCGTGAGCCTCTGGTCGGTGACGAAGGAGCTCGCGAACAAGGTCGCG
Organism: uncultured Polyangiaceae bacterium; assembly: GCA_964467935.1. Classification (GTDB taxonomy): domain Bacteria; phylum Myxococcota_A; class Polyangia; order Polyangiales; family Polyangiaceae; genus CAYYKK01. Next base: position 16,466 of record CAYYKK010000102.1, on the reverse strand, counting down.
CCGCTCAAGGCTCGCTTCGAGGGCAAGCCGCCCGATCTGGAGGCCGGGAGGTTGCTCGCGGAGGTGAACCGCAAGCTGAGCAAGCTGCCCGACGCCGAGTCGGTGCTGCGCGCCGTGGTCGCGCTCGCGCCGGGCGACGAGCAGTCGCTGCTCGCGCTCGAGCGCGTGTTGGTCCAGGAGCAGAACCTCGGAGGCGCCATCGAGGTTCTGCAGAAGCTCGCCGATCTGAACCCGAAGGCGTCGCGCCAGTACTACCAGCGCATGGCGCAGTACGCCGCCGAGCTCTACCACGACGACGACGCGATCAAGTACGCGGCCAAGGCGGTCGAGCTGTCGCCCGAGGACGCGAACGGGCACCAGAAGCTCGGCGACATGTACCGGAAGCGCCAGGACTTCGACAAAGCCATCGCCGAGTACCGACAGGCGATCGCGAAGAACGATCGGCTCTTCCCGGTCTACTTCGATCTCGCGGAGCTCCTCCTCTCCTCAGGCAACGACGCCGACGCCGATCTGCTCTTCCGGAAGGTGGTGCGCGCGTCAGGAGACGAGGAGCTCGTCTCACGTGCGGCGCGGATGTCGTTGCAAATCAATCTCGGAAAAGGGACGCTCGACACGCTGGAGCGCGAGCTCCTGCCGGTCGCGGTCGGCAACCCGCACAAGCCGATCTACCGGAGGCTCCTCGTCGAGCTCTACGGCGCCATGACCCTGCCGCTCGTGCAGCGCGTGCGCAGCGGAAGCGACGGGCGCCCGGGCAGCCAGAAGGAGGTCGACGACGCCCGGAACAAGCTCGCGGCGATCGGGACGCGCGCGGTGAAGCCGCTCCTCGACGCGCTCGCCGACGACAAGGAGACGCAGCAGCGCGTCGCCATCGAGGTGCTCGCCTACGTCGCGAACAAGAACGCGGGGCCGAGCCTCTTCAACTTCGCGACCGGCGCCGCGGACAAGTCGCTGCGCGTGCGAGCCATGATCGCGTGCGGCGCGCTCCGAGACGAGGCGCTCTTGCCGAGGTTCGAGAGCTTGCTGGTCGCCAAGGACGGGGACGCGTCGCTCTTGCCGAGCGACGACATCGCCCTCGCGGCGGCGTGGGGCGTCGCGCGCATCCGCGGCGACAAGGCCGAGACGCTGCTCGTTTCGCTGCTCGACTCGCCCTCGCCGGAGGTCCGGTCGGTGGCCGCGGTGGGGCTCGGGCTGTCGAAGAACCGCAAGCACGTCGCTCGCCTCCTCAAGCTCGCTTCGTCGGCGGAGAGCGGGCCGCTCGCGCGTTCGGCGGCGCTCCTCTCGCTCGGCGAGCTCGTGCCGCCTCCCGCCGACGGGCGCGCCGACGGCGAGAGCGCGAAGGATCGGAGCGAAGCCCTGTCGATCGCGTCGGCGGCGATGCTCGCGAGCGACGTCGGGCTCCGACGCGCCGCGCTCGTCACCGCCGCGCGCCTGCTCCCGAACGACGCGAAGGCGACCGCGACGAGGGAGGCCATCGCCTCGAGCGTGTTCTCGGGGGACGCGGCGCTGCGCGAGGGCGCCGTCCGCGCCGCGACGATCCTCGCCCACCACGCGTTCGTGCGCACCCAAGAGCCGATGCCCGTCCCGGACGGCGCGCTCCGCGCGAGCGACGTGCTCTCGAGCCTGAGCGCCGACGCGCCTTCGCTCGAGGCGAGGGTGGACGCGTTCGTGGCGTTCGAGCCCGACCTCGCGCGCGCGGCGTCCGCGGCCGTCGCGACCACGCCCGAGCGCGCGACCACCGTCGCCGACGCGCTCGTGGGGACGGTGCTCGCGCCGTTCGCGCGCCCCGGCGAGGTCGTCCCCGACGCCCTCGCGAAGAAGGCCGAGGGCGCGATGAGCGATCTCGAGAAGGCGGTCGTGCCCGGCTTCGTCGCGCTCGTTCACCACCCCGACGTGGAGATGCGAACCAAGGCGATCGAGGTGCTCGGCGGCAGGACGGAGCCGGAGGCGACGGCCGCGCTCGTCGAGGCGCTGTCCGATCCCGACGATCGGGTGCGCAGGGCCGTGCTCTCCGCGCTCTCGTCGAGCGGCGCGAAAGAGGTGCCCAAGGACGCCGCGCGCGCGATCGTCAAGCTCGCGCAGAGCTCGCCCGATTGGCCCCTGCGCGTCCGCGCGACCGAAGCGCTCGGCAAGGTCGGCCGCGGCGGTCTCAAGGAAGAGACGCTCGCGGCGCTCACGACGATCGCGAAGAACGACGACTACGCGCTCGTTCGCGACGCCGCCGCGCGATCGCTCGCCGAGGTCGACCTCGACGCGAGCGTCGGCGTGCTGCGCGAGCTCGCGACCCGAGACGGCGAGCCGCGCGTGCGCGAGACCGCCGCCTCGCTCCTCAAGCCGAAGAGCCCATAGCGTGCGCGTCCTCGGCATCGAGTCGTCCTGCGACGAGACGGGCGCGGCGGTGGTGACGGAGACCGGCGAGGTGCTCTCGGACGTCGTCGTGAGCCAGATCGCCCTCCACGTGCCGTTCGGAGGCGTCGTCCCCGAGATCGCGGCGCGCGATCACATCCGTGCGCTGCCGTCGGTGATCGACGAGGCGCTGTCACGCGCCGGGGTCGGCCTCGCCGAGATCGACGGGATCGCCGTGACGTCGCGACCGGGGCTCGCCGGCGCTCTCCTCGTGGGGCTGCAGACCGCGAAGGGACTCGCTTGGGCTTCGGACAAGCCGCTCGTGGCCGTCGATCACCTCGTCGGTCACCTGCTCGCGGTCTTCCTGCGCCGGCCCGGCGCGACCGATCCCCCGCCCGCGTACCCGTTCGTCGCGCTCCTCGCGTCGGGCGGGCACACCGCGATCTACCGGGTCGAAGGCCCCGAGCTCGAGGCCATACGCGAGCTCGGCGCGACGCGGGACGACGCGGCGGGCGAGGCGTTCGACAAAGTGGGCAAGCTCCTCGGGCTCGGCTACCCGGGCGGACCGGCGATCGACAAGCTCGCGGCGACCGGCGTGGCCGCGCGCGCCGCGCACTACGTCCCGCGGCCGATGGCGAACAAGGACTCGCTCGAGTTCAGCTTCTCGGGCCTCAAGAGCGCCATCGCCCGCCGCGTCGAGCGCGAGGGGCGCCCCGAGGGGCAGGCGCTCGCCGACCTCTGCGCCGCGTTCCAGGAGGCCGTGGTCGGAGCCCTCGTTCAAAAGACCGTGCGCGCCGCGAAGCGCGAGGGGCTCACGCGTGTCGTGCTCGGCGGTGGCGTCGCCGCGAACCGCGGGCTGAGAGCGAAGATGGTCGAGGCGTGCGAGCGGGCGAGCATGACCGCGATCGTGCCGCCGTTCGCGAACTGCACGGACAACGCGGCGATGATCGCGTACGTCGGCGCGCTGCGGCTGACGCGAGGCGAGCGTGACGGCCTCGACCTTTCGCCCGAGACGCGGACGTCGCTGCTCCGCGTGACCCGCAAGGGCCGGGGCAAGCGGGAGATCGCTCGGACCTCGGGCTGAGCGCGGGCTCTCACGACCCCGAGCGAAGGCCGTTTGCGGCCTTCTCTTCCCGGCACTAGGGTCCGGGGATGCGTCCCGTTCACGTTTGGATCGCCCTCCTCGTCTCCCTCGTCACGGCCTGCGGCGGCGCCGCGCCGAAGAGCGCGGCCGTCGCGCCGAAGCCCGTGGCCACGATCGCCGCCCCGTCGGACGGCGCGTCGGAGGGCGCGTTCATCGCCGGACGCGGAGACGGCTTCGCGCCGAGCGACTGGGGCGGCGTGCAGGTCGACGCGGGCGACGCGATCCCGGTGACGCCCGCGGATCCGACCTGGGGCAGCCCGACGGCGCCCGTGACGCTCGTCGAGTTCGCCGACTTCCAGTGTCCGTACTGCGCGCGCGCGGCCGTGACGCTCTCGGAGCTGCGCCGCACCTACGGTCCGGACAAGCTCCGCATCGTGTGGAAGCACGACCCCCTGCCCTTCCACGAGCACGCGCGTCAGGCCGCCGACCTCGGCGCGGGCATCTTCGCCGTGGGCGGGAGCGAGGCCTTCTTCGCCTACGTCGACAACCTCTACGCGATGCTGCTCGACCGCGACAACCGCGCCGACTTCCCGACGCTCGCCATCGGCGCCGCGGCGACCGCGGCCGAGAAGGTGCCGGCGCGCTTCGCCGGACGCGCGCTGATGGACGCGGCCGAGGGCCCCGGATCCCAGAAGGTCGACGCGGATCTCGCGCTCGCCGAGAAGGCCGGCGTCAAGGGCACGCCCGCGTTCTTCGTGAACGGCGTCCTCATCTCGGGCGCGCAGCCCGTCGACGCCTTCAAGAAGGTCATCGACGACGAGCTCGCGGCGGCCTCCGACGCGGAGGCGCACGGCACCGCGAGGACCGCGCTCTACGCGACGCGCCTCGCCGACAACGTGCGGGCCGGTCGCAACGAGCGCAAAGGAGACGTCGCGAAGGCGCCCGAGGTGCCGGACACCACGGTGTGGCGCGTTCCGGTCGGCACCTCGCCCGTGCGCGGCAAGTCGAGCGCGCTCGTCACCATCGTCGCGTTCAGCGACTTCCAGTGCCCGTTCTGTCGCAAGGCGAGCGGCACGCTCGCCGAGCTCACGCGCAAGTACGGCGACAAGCTGCGCATCGTCTACAAGCACAACCCGCTGCCGTTCCACGAGCACGCGGAGCCCGCCGCGGAGCTGTCGATGGAGGTCTACAAGCGGAAGGGCAACGACGCGTTCTGGAAGGTCCACGACGCGCTCTTCGCGCTCGACGCTCAGCACATGGGCGAGCAAGACCTCGAGGAGGTCGGAAAGAACGCGGGCCTCGACGCGCGCACCGTCGCCTCGGTGATCGAGAAGAAGAAGCACGCCGCCGAGATCCAGATCGATCAGGATCTCGCGGAGGATCTCGACGCGACGGGGACGCCGACCTTCTTCGTCAACGGGCGCAAGCTCACCGGCGCGCAGCCCGTGGAGAAGTTCTCGGCGCTCATCGACGAGCAGCTCGGGATCGCGGAGGCGAAGGTGAGCGCCGGCACGCCGGCCGCGTCGGTCTACGACGCGCTCATGAAGACGGCGAAGGCCGGCGCGTCGCTCGAGACGAAGACCCCTCCCGCCGTGACGTCCTCGAACCCGACGCGCGGCGCGGCCAAGGGCACGGTGACCCTGCAGCTCTTCAGCGACTTCCAGTGTCCCTTCTGCCGGCGCGTGGAGCCGACGCTCGCGGATCTCGAGAAGGCGTTCCCCGGCGTCATCAAGGTCGTTTGGCACAACCGGCCGCTCCCGATGCACGCGAACGCCGAAGCGGCGGCGGAGGCGGCCCTCGAGGCGCGCAAGCAGAAGGGCGACGCCGGCTTCTGGAAGATGCACGACCTCATGTTCGCCGACCAAGACGGCCTCGACCGACAAGGGCTCGAGGCGAAGGCGGAGAAGGCCGGCCTCGACCTCGCGCGCTTCCGTGCCGCGCTCGATCAGGGGACGCACCGCGCCGAGGTGGAGGCGGACGGGAAGATCGCCGACGGCCTCGACATCAAGGGCACCCCGGGGATCCTCGTCGACGACTACCTCGTCAGCGGCGCGCAGCCGCTCGCGCAGTTCAAGCGCGCGGTCAGGATGGCGCTGGAGAAGAAGAGCAAGAAGGGCACGAAGTGACCCTCGATCCCGAGCGCGCGTCGCCGAGCTTCGTCCTCCACATCGCCGCCGGACCGAGCGACATCGACGAGCTCGGCCACGTCTCGAACATCACGTACCTCGCCTGGGTCCAAGACGTGGCGAAGGCCCACTCGGAGGCGGTGGGCTGGGACTTCGCGCGCTACAAGGGGCTCGGCGCCGTGTTCGTGGTGCGCAAGCACGAGCTCGACTACCTCACCTCGGCGGTCGACGGCGACGCGCTGTCGCTCGAGACGTTCGTGGCGTCGTGGGGCGGCGCGAGCTGCGTGCGCAAGACGCGCGTCGTCCGCGTGGCCGACGCGCGCGTCCTGTGCGAGGCGGCGACGCTCTGGGCGCTGGTCTCGCTGGGCCTCGACGGCGCGGCGATGGGGCGACCGCGGCGCATCCCGAAGGACCTGCGGGACGACTTCTCGCGCCCGATCGCGGGCCACGCGCCGATCACCGCGGCGGCCGATCCGCGCGGCTAGCGGCGATCCGCCGACGAGTCAGCCGTCGATCGAGAGGAAGCGCGCCTTGATGCGCTTCGGCGCCCAGCCGACGAAGCGGACCGTCGCCGTCGGGTCGTCGCCCTCGTCGATGCTCTGCACGACGCCCGCGCCGAAGGTGGCGTGCGTGACGCGCGTGCCGACCGAGAGCTCGCCGGGGGCGCCCTTCTTCGGCGCGCGACGACGCAAGGTGCTCACGCCCTCCTCGTCGCTCGCCGGCTGATCCTCTCGCTCGACGTACCGCTCGCCGGGCGCGGTGGGCAGAGCCGCCTGCGGGCGAGCGTTCCATCCGCGTCGCTCGTCGCGCCCTTGGCTCTGCGCCCACTGCAGGCGCGGCCGCGCGCTCGTCGTCGCCGCCTCGCCGCGATGCGCCCAGCCGTCGCGATCGATGAAGCGCCCCGCCGACGCCCTCAACGTCTCCGTCTTCTCCTCGGCGACGCACTCGCGCGGCATGTCGCCGATGAACCGACTCGCCGTCCCGAAGCGCGTGGTGCCGAACACCATGCGCCGCTCCGCGTGGGTGATGACGAGCTCTTCGCGCGCGCGCGTGATCGCGACGTACGCGAGGCGTCGCTCCTCCTCGAGATCGCCCTCGCGCCCCGGATCCTGGCTCCGGAAGGGGAACATGTCCTCCTCCATGCCGGTGAGCATGACGTGCGAAAACTCGAGGCCCTTCGCCGCGTGCACGGTCATGAGCACGACGCGCGGGGCGTCCTTCATCTCGTCGACGCTCGCCGAAAGCGTGATGCGCTCGAGGTAGCCGGCGAGCGTCGGGATCTCGCCCGCCGCCGCGACCTCCGCCTCGAACTCCTCGATCGAGCCGACGAGCTCCTCGAGGTTCAAGAGCCGCCCTTCGGCCTCCGCGCTCTCGTCGTCCTCGAGCATCTTCCGGTAGCCCGTGAGCTCGAGCACCTCCTCGGCGATCTCGCTCGGCGACGCGGTCGCCGCGTGGCTCCGGAGCTCCTCGATGAGCGCGTGAAAGCGCGCGAGCGCCTTCTTCGGCTGCGGCCCCACCTCGCCGCGCGAGACCACGTCGACGATGGCGTCGAGCATGCCGACGCCCTGCCGCGTCGCGGCCGCCGCGAGCTTCTCCACGGTCGTGTCGCCGATCTTGCGCGCCGGCACGTTGATGATCCGCTGGAGATCGACGTCGCTGCGCGGGTTCTCGATGAGGCGCAGGTAGGCGAGCAGATCCTTCACCTCGGCGCGCTCGAAGAAGCGCATGCCGCCGACGACCTGGTAGGCGATGCGCTCGCTGCGCATCACCTCCTCGAGCACGCGCGACTGGGCGTGGACGCGGTAGAACACGGCGACATCGCTCGGTGAGACGCCCGCGTCGACGAGATCGCGGATGCGCGTCGCGACGAACGCGGCCTCGTCGCGCTCGCTGCTCGTCGCGACCACGCGCACCGGGAGCCCGGGCGGGTTCGCCGTCCAGAGATCCTTCGGCTCGCGATCCTTCGCCGGCTTGATGACCCCGAGCGCCGCCGAGACGATGTTCGACGACGAGCGGTAGTTCTGCTCGAGCTTGATGATCTGCGCGTCGGGGTGATCGGACCTGAAGTTGCGGACGATGCGCACGTCGGCGCCGCGCCAGCGGTAGATGCTCTGGTCGTCGTCGCCGACCACGCAGAGGTTCCTGCGCTCCGCCGAGAGCGCGCGGACGATGCGGTACTGCACGCGGTTCACGTCCTGGAACTCGTCGACCAGCACCTGATGAAAGCGCCGCCGGAGCTCCTCGCCGACGGGCGAGTCCTTCGCCTCGACGATGCGCAGCACCTTGAGGAGGAGATCGTCGAAGTCGACCGCGTTGGCCTCCTCGAGGCGCCGCTGGTACGCCGTGAAGCAGCGACCGATGACGTCCTCCATGTAGCTGCCAGGGACGAAATCCTCGGCGCTCGTGCCCTCCTGCTTCTCCTTGTGGATGCGGCCGAGCACCTGCCTCGGGGGGTAGCGCTTGTCGTCGATGCCGAGCTCCTTGTAGACCCGGTTCATCACGCTCTTCTGATCGGTGTCGTCGTAGATGAGGAAGCTGCGCGAGAGCCCCGCGGCCTCCGGGTAGCGACGGAGGAGCTTCGCCGAGGTCGCGTGGAACGTGCCGACCCAGAGATCGCGCGTGAGCTCGGGGCCGATGAGCGCCTCGAGGCGGTGGCGCATCTCGCCCGCCGCCTTGTTCGTGAAGGTCACCGCGAGGATGCGGTAGGGCGGCACGCGGTGGACGGCGACGAGGTTCGCGATGCGGTAGGTGATGACGCGCGTCTTGCCGCTGCCGGCGCCCGCGAACACGACGAGCGGACCGTCGACGTGCGCCGCCGCGTCGGCCTGCGGCTCGTTGAGCTCGGCGAGCGAGACGGGCGCGTCGCCGTCGTCGCCCAAGGGTGCGTCGCCGTCGTCGATCGGCGGGAAGAAGTCCGGATCGTCGAGCACGTCTTGGCCTAGCACGAAGTCGCCGGGCCGGGATCGGGATCGCCCGAGCGGCCCGAACGGCGCGCGTCGGACGCGCCCTCCGGAGGACCGAGCTTCGTCACGCGGGCCGCGAAAAGTCGCCCGCGGAGGGGCGCGCGGAGGGCCGGTCGTGCTAACATCGCAAGGCTTCGATGCGTCCTTATCCGCGGATCCTGACGGGGCTCGCGGGCCTCCTCACGACGCTCGCCCTCACCGGCGAGGCGGGGGCGTTCTGTCGCAGCACCACGTGCAAGGGCGCCGACTGCCCGCGCGACGACGCCGGCTGCAAGACGACCGGCCAGAAGCTCTTCTGGAAGAGCGCGTGCGTCGGCTTCAGCGTCCAGCGCGACGGCACCCAGCTCATCGCGATGAAGTACATCGAGCAGACGGTGCGCAAGTCGTTCGAGTCGTGGAGCGACCTCGGCTGCGACACCGGCACGGCGACGATCACCTTCAGCGAGCTCGCCCAGGTCACGTGCCGCAAGAGCGAGTACAACCCGAGCGGTCAGAACGCGAACATCATCTACTTCGAGGACAACAAGTGGAACTACACGAGCGAGGACAACACGCTCGCGAAGACCACCGTGACGTTCGACGACACGACGGGCGAGATCCTCGACGCCGACATCGCGGTGAACCACGCCTACAACGACATCACGATCTCGGACGACGTCGTCAAATACGATCTCGAGTCGATCCTCACGCACGAGGTCGGGCACTTCATCGGCCTCGACCACTCGGACGATCCGACGGCGACGATGTTCGCCGCCTACGATCCAGGCACCATCGATCTCAGGACGCTCGAGGCGGACGACGTCGCCGCCGTGTGCGACGCGTACCCGCCGGAGCGGGTCGCGAAGTGCTCGACCACGCCGCGCGGGGGCCTCGGGGACGAGTGCCGTGCCCAGCAGAACGGCGGCGGCGGGTGCGCGATCGCCCCTTCGGACGGCGGCTCGGCGTCGCTCCTCGGGGGCGCGGTGCTCGCGGTCGCGCTCGTGTCGCGGCGCAAGCGTGGGGAAAAGCTCGGCCCGTCGGCCGCGAAGGGATAGAAGCGCGAAGATGCGATCTCGCCGAAGAGAGACCCTCGAGGAGACCGTCGTTCGAGGAACCAGGTTCCGTCGTTGGCTCGTCGGCGCCCTCCTCGCCTCGACTGCGTGGCTGGTCGTGCCTTCGTGCAAGGGCGGCTCCGACACGCTGTGCACGCCGGGCGAGAACATCTTCTGCAAATGTCGCGGCGGCGCCGAGGGCACGAAGACCTGCCAGCCGGACGGCAACAGCTTCGATGCGTGCGTGAGCGACGTCGGCACGTGCAACGAGATCCCCTCGTCGACCTCCGCGGTCACCAGCGGCGGCCCGGCGACGTCGTCCGCGGGCCCGACGACCTCTTCGGGCACGGGCGGCGGCACGAGCCCGATCTTCACGCCCTGCCAGAACGACACCGAGTGCGCGACCGGCGAGTGCAGGAACCACTACTGCACGCTCGATTGCGGCAACTACATGGATTGCAAGGACGACCAGGGCAACATCGTCGGCGACTGCGTCCGCTTCGCGGCCGCCACGCTCCAGGTGTGTGCGCCCTACTGCACGACGCAGAGCGAGTGCACGCAGTTCGGCGCGATGAGCGGGTGCGGCGGCGCGAAGGCGCTCGACGATCCCACGATCACGTTCGCCGTCTGCGGCGACTGGGGGACCGAGCTCGGTCCGATGCCCGCGGGCTCGTTCTGCTCGACCGATCCTGACTGCAACCTGGGCCTGACCGGCAAGGAGAGCATCTGCGTGTTCCAGAAGTGCACCACGGGCTGCTACATGCAGTCGGATTGCCCCTCGAACAAGCTCTGCTCATCGGGCAACGGGACGCCCGGCACCTGCAACTAGATCCCTGACCCCGACCCGACGAAAGGAGCCGACGACGTGCGAGCGAACGACAGACCGAAGACGCGCGGCCCCTCGCTCGCTTGGTCGAGCGTGGCGGTGCTGCTCGCCGGCCTCGCGCTCTCGTTCGGCGCGGCCTCGGGCTCCGCGGGCTGCTCGCCCGGCTCGAGCGGCGCGGGCGGGACGGGGAGCGCGACCTCCACGGGACCCGGCTCGGAGCCTCAGTGCGGCGACGGCATCGCCGATCCCGATCTCGGCGAAGAGTGCGACGACGGCAACCTCGACGACACCGACGAGTGCCTCTCGACCTGCAAGCGCGCGCGCTGCGGCGACGGCATCGTCGAGGTCGGCGTCGAGCAATGCGACGACGGCAACAGCGACGACACCGACGCGTGCCCGACGACGTGCAACGACGCCGCGTGCGGCGACGGCTTCCTCGAGAAGGGCGTCGAGCAGTGCGACGACGGCAACGAGATCGACACCGACGCGTGCAACAACCAGTGCAAGGCCGGCTCCGGCTGCGGCAACGGCAAGGTCGATCCCGGCGAGGAGTGCGACGACGGCAACAAGTCGAACGCCGACGCGTGCACGAACCAATGCAAGAACGCCGTCTGCGGCGACGGCTACGCCGAGCTCGGCGTCGAGGACTGCGACGACGGCAACACGGTCGACGACGACGCGTGCTCGAACGCGTGCAAGGTCAACACGTTCTCGAGCTACGGCTGCCCCGGCATCCCGGTGCTCGTCGACGCGAACCTCGGGCAGACCGTGGGCGGCACGATCTCGATGTCGACGAACGCCTACGGCGGCACGTGCGGCGGCAACGGCGCCGAGCTCGTCTACGCGGTCACGCCGGCGGTCTCGGGCGTGCTCACGCTCGAGATGCTCGGCGTGTCGAACGACGTGGATCCCGTGCTCTACGTGCGCGACGCGTGCGAGGCCGGGAGCGAGCTCGGCTGCGTCGACAAGACCTTCAGCGGCGGCAGCGAGACGCTCGTGCTGCCCGTGGTCGGCGGCCAGACGTACTGGGTGTTCGCCGACACGTACTCGACGTCGTCGACCGGCGACTTCCTCCTCGCGGTGGATCTGTCGACGATGGTCTCGGGCGACGACTGCCCCGGCCAGCTCGTCCCGCTGGCGATGGGGGAGACGAAGACGCTGAACGGCAACACCGCCGCGGCGACGGCGAACCGCACCGGCACCGGCGCCTGCAACTCTCCCTCGACGAAGGACATCGTCTACAAGATCGCCCCCACGGTCGCGGGCACGATCTACGCGACGGTCGATCCCTCGTACGACGCGTCACTCTACGTGCGCGCGAGCTCGTGCACGCTCATCGCGTCGCAGATCGCGTGCTCGGAGACGGGGGGCATCGGCGTGCCGGAGTCGCTCGCCGTGCCCGTGACGGCCGGACAGAGCTACTATTTCATCGTGGACGGTCACAACGGCGCGGCGGGGGCGTACTCCGTGGACTTCACCTTCGGACCGTGAAGACGCACGCGGCGACGAGGCGAGCGCGCGCGAGCGGCCGAGGTCGCCCGGGTCGCGCGTTCGCGCTGCTCGTCCGCGCGTTCGCCGCGGCGTGCGCGCTCGGGCTCGCGGGCACGCTCGCGAGCTCCTCGTGCAGCGCCCCGGCGGACACGCTCTGCACGCCGGGGGAGAACATCTTCTGCAAGTGCCCCGGCGGCGCGGACGGCACGAAGACGTGCCGCGCCGACGGGCAGAGCTTCGATCCGTGCGTCGGCGACAGCGGCACGTGCGAGCTCACGACCTCCTCGTCCGCGGGCGGCGCGGGCGGCGCGGGTGGTGGCGCGGCCTCGACCAGCACCGGCCCGACGACGACCTCGAGCGCGAGCGCCGGCGGCGCGGGCGGCGGCGGAGGCGCGGGCGGCGGCGCGGCGTTCCTCGTGGCCCGCGTGGGCGACGGCACGACGGCGCTGTCGAGCGCCGCGCAGCCGGTGTTCCTCGAGGAGCGACAGCTCGACGGCACGCTCGTCGCGACCGGTCAGAACCCCCTGCCCTTGCCCACCGCCGCGTCCGGGGCGAACGTCGCCCTCACGCTCTCGGGCACCGCGGCGTCGGAGGGCGCGCTCGGCCTCTCGCAAGACGGCCACTACCTCGTCATCGCCGGCTACGACGCCGCCCCGGGGACCGCGAACGTGCCAGCGACCACCAGCGCGACGGTCGCGCGCGTCGCGGGCCGCGTCGACGCGCTCGGCGCCGTCGACACGTCGACGCGCCTCAACGCGGCGTTCAGCGGCAGCAACGTGCGCGCCGCGGCGAGCGTCGACGGCACCGCCTTCTGGCTGACCGGGAGCGGCAGCGGTCCGAACGGCGGCCTCCACTTCGCGCCGCTCGGCGCGCTCGGCAGCACCAACATCATCACGACGCCGTCGAGCACGCGCATCGCGCACGTCGTCGGTGGACAGCTCTACGCGGACTCCGCCACGGGCGGGCTCGCCACGGTCTTCGCCGTCGGCGTCGGCACGCCGAAGGTCACCGCGGGCGGGACGACGCCGCTCCCGGGTCTGCCGGCGACGGGCGGCAGCCCCTACGGCTTCGTGCTGCTCGATCGCGACGCCGCGGTCGCGGGCGTCGACACGCTCTACCTCGCCGACGATCGGAGCGTCGCGTCGGGCGGCGGCATCACGAAGTGGACCTACGACGGGACCACGTGGACCGAGAGCGCCACCTTCAAGCCGACGCTCTCGAACGGCGTGCGCGGCCTCGCGGCCCTGGCCTCGGCCACGGACGTCACGCTCGTCGCGACGACGGCCGACGTCTCCGCGAACGACATCGTCGTCGTCGTCGACGACGGCTCCGCGACACAGAGCGTGAAGGTCGTCGCCACCGCGCCGACGAACCAGATCTATCGCGGCGTCGCGCCGAGCCCTCACTGAGCCCGCGCGCCGACGCGCGCACCGCCGAAACGTTTGCGGAGGCGGTCCCCACCGGCTAGCGTCCGCGGCCCATGACCTGGCTCGACGCGCTGCTCCTCGGGATCGTCGAGGGGCTCACCGAGTTCCTCCCGGTGTCCTCGACCGGCCACCTCGAGCTCACGAACGCGCTGCTCGGCCACACCGACGACGCGTCGAAGACCATGAGCGTGGTCATCCAGCTCGGCGCCGTCCTCGCGGTGCTCGGCTACTACCGCACGACGCTCGTCGCGCTCGCGAAGGGCATGCTCGCGCGCGACCCGGAGAAGATGCGCCTCTTCTGGGGCCTCTGCGTCGCGTTCGTCCCGAGCGCCGCGCTCGGCTACCTCGCGCACGACAAGATCAAGAAGCTCCTCTTCGGGCCGGCGCCCGTCGCGTGGGCGCTCGTCGTCGGCGGCGTCGTCATGATCGGCGTCGAGCTCTACCGCAAGACGCGCCCCTCGTCGGGCGAGAGCGGGCTCGAGAAGGTCTCGCTCCGTCGCGCCCTCGCGGTCGGCCTCGCGCAGTGCTTCGCGCTCTGGCCCGGGATGTCGCGCTCGATGACCACGATCGTGGGCGGGCAGCTCTCGGGCCTCGACACGCCGACCTCGGCCGAGTTCTCGTTCCTCCTGTCGATCCCCATCCTCGGCGCGGCGACGCTCTACGATCTGAAGAAGGACGGCGCGTCGCTCTTCGTGGCGAAGGACGGCGGCTTCGTCCTCGCGGTGGGGCTCGTGACCGCGTTCGTCGTGTCGATGGCGGCCGTGAGCGGCTTTCTCCGCTACCTGAAGCGCTATGGCCTCCTGCCCTTCGGCGTCTACCGCGTCGCGCTGGGCGGCCTCGTCCTCTGGCTGCTCCAGCGCGGCATGCTCGCCCAGCACTAGGCCGCTCGCGCGCCCCCGACGCTTCGGCTATAGAGGCGCGCATGAGTGACAAGGTCATCCGATCGGGCGCGCGCGAGCTGGACGACGGCTCCGAGGATCAACTCATCCCGCTGACGAGCCTCGATCCGAACGAGGTGCGCTCGTTCGACGATCTCCTGAAGGCGATGAGCAAGACGGCCTTCAGCGGCCGCTCGCTCGGCGAGGCCGCCGACATCCTCACCGAGATGACGAAGGATCCCGACTGCCTCGTCGTCGCCACGTTCTCGGGCGCGATGACCGTCGGCAAGATGGCCACGGTCATCGTGCGCATGATCGAGGCCGGCATGATCGACGCTGTCGTGAGCACCGGCGCGCTCATGGCGCACGGCCTCTCGGAGGCCGTCGGTCTCACGCACTACAAGGCCGACGCCCGCGTGCCCGACGAGGTCCTCTTCAAGAAGGGCTACAACCGCGTCTACGACACCCTCGAGCTCGAGGTGAACCTCAACTCGATCGAGGCCTTCGTCCGCAAGGTGCTCGACTCGCTCGACACGTCCAAGCCTTGGTCGAGCGAGAGCATCTGCCGCGAGATCGGCAAGGCGCTCGCGGCGATGGGCGACTCGCCCGGCATCCTGCGGTCGGCGTACCTGAAGAACATCCCGGTCTACGTGCCGGCGTTCACCGACAGCGAGCTCGGGCTCGACGTCGCGACGTGGATGATGCGCAAGCGCGTCGCCTCGCTCGGACCGAACCCCACGCCCGAGCAGCTCTTCGCGGGCGATCCCCCGCCGTACAACCCGTTCCTCGATCTCTTGAGCTACGCGCGCCTCGTGAACTCGAAGAAGAAGCTCGGCATCTTCACGATCGGCGGCGGCGTGCCGCGCAACTGGGCGCAGCAGGTCGCGCCGTTCTACGATATCGCCGCGCACCGCCTCGACGTCGAGCTCACCGCGCCCCGCTTCTCGTACGGCATCCGCATCTGCCCGGAGCCCGTGCACTGGGGCGGGCTCTCCGGCTGCACGTACTCCGAGGGCGTGAGCTGGGGGAAGTTCATCCCCCAGAGCGAGGGCGGGCGCTTCGCCGAGGTCTACTCGGACGCGACGCTCGTGTGGCCGCTGCTCGTGCGCGGCGTGCTCGAGCGCCTCGGCAAGCTCTGACGCGAGGGGGCGCGAGGCCGCGTGAAGATCCCGCCGTTCGGCTACTCCAAGGACGAGATCAAGGCCGAGCTCGCGCCCCTACGCAACGATCTCTCCGTCGCCGTCGTCCGCGCGAAGAACCCGTTCAACATCGGCGCGATCATCCGCGTCGCGCACTCGTTCCTGGTGAAGGAGATCTTCCTCATCGGCGTCGAGCCGTTCTACGAGCGCGCGGCGATGGGCATGCACAAGTACGAGACGATCGTCGAGTGCCCGGACGAGGACGACTTCCTCGCGAAGGTCGCGGGGCGGCCGCTCGTCGGCGTCGAGCGCGACCACGCGACGACCTCGCTCTGGGAGGCGCCCATGCCGAAGGATCTCGTGTTCCTCTTCGGCAGCGAGGACGACGGCGTGCCCCCCGCGCTGCTCGCCGCGTGCGAGACCGTGCTCGCGATCCCGATGTACGGGATCAACCACTCCTTCCCCGTCGCGATATCGAGCGGCATGGTCCTCGGCGAGTGGGCGCGACGGCGCGATCCGCGCGGCAAGCTGACGCCGCCTTACGACGGTCCCCCCTTGCGTTGAGCTGCGCGACGGGGCGGTCAGCGCGGCACGGATCGGTGGCACAGCGAGGCCCACACCCTCGCGCTTTCCCCCGTGTTTCAGGGCCATTTCGCATGGCACGCAGGCTGCTTAGGTTGCCGGCAGAATGGAGAACGTCATGAACCGCGTCCACGGCCTCTTGCTCACCTCGACCCTCGCCCTCGCTGCCTTCGGCTGCGGCAACGTCGTCACGACCGCCGGATCCAACGACACGGGCGGGAGCGGCGGCGCGGGCGGCCTCCCGGTCGACGGCGTCACCACCGGCACGTCGACGGGCGGCGGCGGTCCCGTCCAGAGCAACGACATCGCGGTCACCAACGGCGACAAGCTCGAGGTCGCGCTCGCGACCTACCCGCAGACGTGCGGCCTCGACAACTTCCCGAGCTGCGGGCCGAGCGACGCGTGGCAGGTGCGCTTCGACCTGCCGGTGAGCGGCCTCACCCCCGGCGCCGTCGTCAAGCTGCAAGACGCGAACGGCTTCGAATCGGGGTCCGGCGCGAAGGACGCGCAGGGCGTCTGCAGCGGCGGCGGCGGCTCGTACTGGGACGGCACCGTCACCGTCCTCTCGGTCGCTCC
>CAYYKK010000101.1:0-22068 GCA_964467935.1 uncultured Polyangiaceae bacterium | reverse complement strand
GATGGACGAAGAAGAGGCCCTCGAGGGCGCCTCCGACGACGAGGAGAGCTGAGCCATGAACCTTCGCGCATCGAACAACGACTCTCGCGGTGGCAACGATCGCGGCGGTGGCGGCGGCGGTGGATACCGTGGCGGCGACGACGACGATTTCGGCAGGACGCCGGACCTCAACTCCGACGCGCCCGGGCGGCGTCGCATGGGACGCAAGCGCGTCTGCCGCTACTGCGCCGACAAGGCCCTCGTCATCGATTACAAGGATCCGCAGGCCCTGAAGTACTTCGTGTCGGAGCGCGGCAAGGTCGTGCCCCGTCGCATCAGCGGCAACTGCGCCAAGCACCAGCGCAAGGTCACGCTCGCCATCAAGCGGGCGCGCAACATCGCGCTGCTTCCCTTCACGCTCGGAGCCTGAGGAGCACGCACATGGCAACGCACATCCACGTCGTATTGACCGAGGACATGCCGAACCTCGGAAAGAGTGGCGAGCTCGTGAAGGTCCGTCCGGGCTTCGCGCGTAACTACCTCATTCCGCGCGGTCTCGCCGTCGGCGCCACCGCAGGCAACGTCGCCCGCATCGAGCACCAGAAGAAGGTGGCCGAGGCGAAGGCGGCGAAGCTCTCGAAGGAAGCGAACGACCTCGCGCAGAAGCTCTCGAACCTGAAGGTCTCGATCGGCCGCCAGGTCGGCGAGGGCGACAAGCTCTACGGCTCGGTGACGAGCCGCGACATCGAAGAGGCGCTCGCCGCGCAGGGCTTCGTCGTCGATCGCCGCCGCATCTCGACCGAGCCGCTCAAGTCGCTCGGCGTGCACCCGGTCACGGTCCGCCTCGGGCCGCAGATCACCGCGACGATTCAGGTCGAGGTCGCTGCTCGTTGACTGAGGGGGCTTCACAAGCCCCCTCCCCGCGAGGCGGGGCCCCTCCCCGAACGCTGCGCGCGGGGCCCCAACCCCGCTCGTTCGCCTCCTGTCGGGTCGAGCCTCCACTGTGAGGAGCAACTGATAGGTCATTGTTCGACACCCCGGAGCGATCCGGGGTGTCGTGCATTTGGGATTCTGTGGAAAGCTTGGGGTCCACCTCGGGACACCGTGAGGAGAGCCTGTGAGAGCTGAATCCGGCGAGCGGCGCTCCAAGTTCACGCCGCGAGAGCCCCCGGTCATCGCCGGGCGCGTCCCGCCCCACGATCTCGACGCGGAGGCGGCGGTCCTCTCCGCCGTCATGCTCAAGCGCGACGCGCTCGATCAGGTCGCCGAGATCCTGAAGCCCGAGCACTTCTACAGCGAGGCGAACGGGCGCATCTTCGAGGCGGCCATGGCGCTCGCGCTCGCGAGCCAGCCGATCGACACGGTGCAGATCGCCTCGTGGCTCCGCGATCGCGAGAAGCTCGCGCAGATCGGCGGCGTCGCGTACCTCGCGCAGATCGTCGACGCGACCCCCGCGGTCGCGCACGTCGGCGCGCACGCGAAGACGGTGCGCGAGAAGTGGCGCCTCCGTCGGCTCATCGCGGAGTGTCAGCGCGTGTCGGCCGAGGGCTACGGCGACGTCGGCATGGTCCAGGAGTTCATCGACGGCGCCGAGCAGGCCGTCTACGAGATCGCGCGCACCGTCGAGTCGAACTCCGCGCAGCCCATCCACCAGGTGCTCCGCGCCGCGTTCGAGCAAATCAACAAGGCCGCCGAGCGCGGCGACCAGATCACGGGCATCTCGACGGGCTACGCCAAGCTCGACGAGAAGACCGCCGGGCTCCACGACGGCGACCTGACGATCGTCGCGGCTCGCCCCGGCATGGGCAAGACGTCGTTCGTCCTGAACCTCGCCGTGAACGTCGCGTCCCCACGCACGATCACCATGCCCGGCCCGCAAGACCGCGGCTACGGCGGGCAAGAGGACCGGCAAGAGCCGGGGTTCGGCGTCGCGGTGTTCTCGCTCGAAATGCCCCGTGAGCAGCTCGCGACCCGCATGGTGTGCTCCGAGGGCCGCGTCGACGTCGGCAAGCTGCGCGGCGGTCACCTCACGCCCGAGGACTGGCGGCGCCTCACCGAGGCCGCGTCGATGCTGAGCGTGCTGCCCATTTGGCTCGACGATACACCTGCCATCGGATTGCTAGAGCTCCGCGCCAAGGTGCGCCGCATGCAGGCCGAGTACAACCGCGCCGCGACGGCCGAGCACCCCGAGCAGCGCATGGGGCTCGTCATCATCGACTACCTCCAGCTGATGAGCGGCCGCGCCGGCGCGAACAGCCGCGAGCAGGAGATCAGCGAGATCTCCCGCGGTCTCAAGCAGCTCGCGAAGGAGCTGCGCGTGCCGGTCATCGCCCTCTCGCAGCTGAACCGCGCCGTCGAGACGCGCGCCGGCAAGGACAAGCGGCCGCAGCTCTCGGATCTGCGCGAGTCGGGCGCCATCGAGCAGGACGCCGACATGATCGTCTTCATCTACCGCGACGAGTATTACAACCAGGACAGCGAGTTCAAAGGCATCGCCGAGCTCATCATCGCGAAGCAACGAAACGGCCCCACCGGCAAGGTGCTGACGCGCTTCACCGCCTCCTGCACGCGCTTCGACAACCTCCAACCGGGCGACTACCCCGAGTTCGCCGACGACGAGTAGGCGAGGGGCGACGGGCGATCCACGCGACGCGCTCCTCCGTGTACGATGGGCGCATGCGACGCGCTCCTCTCTTCCTCTTCTCCGCCGCCTTCGTCTTCGCCTGCAGCTCCGGCGGCACGTCGACAGGCACCACCTCGAGCTCCTCCGGCTCGGGAGGCGCGACGAGCACGACGAGCGGCGCCGGCGGCCAAGGCGGCGCGGCGTGCGCCGTCGGCACCCCGTGCGATCTCGCCCCGCCCGCCACGGGCAAGGGCGTGTGCGCGGGCGGCGCGTGCTGTCCGGTCGCGAACGCGTGCGGCGACGCGTGCTGCGGCGCGAGCGACGTCTGCAACTTCCTGCACTGCGAGACGCCGGGCGCCACGTGCGTCGACGCGAGCGACTGCCCCACGGGCTCGTATTGCGACTACGCGCTCGGCACGCCTGGATCGATGGGCGCGGGCGGCTCGTGCCAGGGCGGGGTGGTGCCCGCGACCGGCAAGTGCCTCAGCTTGCCGCCGGAGTGCGCCCCGGGCCAGGACCCCGGAAACCCGGTCACCTGCCTCCCGAAATGTGAATACCACCCGCAGAACGACTTCACCCCGACGGTCAAGTACTATTGGGGTCACGACAACACGCCGCCGTACTCGACGGACGTCATGATGGCGCCCATCGTCGTCAACCTCGACGACGACAACTGCGACATGAAGGTCAATCAAGACGACATCCCCGAGATCGTCTTCAGCACCTTCACCGGCGGCGCTTATTACAAACAAGGGACGCTCCACGCCATCTCGGTGGTCGGCGGGCAGCTCGTCGACAAATGGGCGAAGCCCAACGTCGTCCAGCCGGGTGGCGGCCTCGCCGCGGCCGACCTCGACGGCGACGGCGTCCCGGAGATCGTCGGCTGCATGAACCCCGGACCCAACGGCGCGGCGTGCTGCGACGCGCTCGCGCAGAACACGGGCGCCATCGCCTTCAAGGCCGACGGCTCGACCCTCTGGACGAGCCCCGACACGACGGAGGTGCATTGCGGCTACGAGGCTCCGGTCATCGGCGATCTCGACGGCGACGGCCACCCCGAGGTCGTGATCGGCTGGACCATCCTCGACGGCCAGACCGGCGCGGTGAAGAAGAACCTCGACCCCGCCGCCACGTACGGCGCCAAGCTCACCGGCCTCTCGGATCTCGACGGCGACGGGAAGCTCGACGTCACCGACGGTCAGCGCGCGTACCGCGCAGACGGGAGCGTCATTTGGGATTTGCGCACCGGGCCGGACGCGATCCCGCCGGGCTATCACGCGATCGGCGACTTCGACGCCGACGGCGTCCCCGAGGTCGTCGTGATCTCGTCGAGCGGACCTCACACGATGAGCCTCGTCCGCTACGACGCGGCGAGCGCGAGCCACGCCAAGGTGATCCGCAAGGGGATCGACATCAACAACGGCACGAGCACGGCCACGTATTGCAACACCAACAAGGAATACGGCGGCGGGCCGCCCACGGTCGCGGACTTCAACGGCGATGGCGTGCCGGACGTGGGCGCCGCCGGGGCCGTCGGCTACGTGGTATTCGACGGCGCGAAGATGATGAACCCCGCGGTGGCGGACACCGCGCTCGTGCTCTGGTTCAAGACCACCCACGACTGCTCGAGCGCCGTCACCGGAAGCTCGGTGTTCGACTTCAACGGCGACGGCAAGGCCGAGGTCGTCTATTCGGACGAATACCACCTCTGGATGTACGACGGGCCGACCGGTCAGAACCTCATCCCGAGCACCTGCAACACGACCGGGACGCTCTGGGAGTATCCGCTCGTGGCCGACGTCGACAACGACGGTCAGGCCGACATCGTCGTCGCCTCGAACGCGTACGGCATCACGTGCCCCGACGACAACTCGAAGCAATCGGGGATTCGCATCCTCGGCAGCGCCGGCGGCGGCTGGGTGCGCACGCGTCGCATCTGGAACGAGCACACTTATCACATCACCAACGTCTCGGAGTCGGGGCAGGTGCCCGCCGTCGAGCCGAAGAACTGGACCCAGCCGGGGCTCAACAACTACCGATTGAATCGGCAGCCCGGGAGCGTGTTCGACGCGCCGGACGCGGTGGTCGGCGTCGCGCCGCGCTGCGACGCTTCGGGCTACGCGCTCGTCGCGACCGTGCGGAACCTCGGGACGGCGCCGCTGCCCGCGGGCGTGGCCGTCGGCTTCTACGAGGGAACGCCGCTCACGGGGACGCTCCTCGGCTCGGGCGCCACGACGAAGACGCTCTATCCGGCCGAGGCCGAGAACGTCGTGCTCCCGATCGCGCAGCCGCCCGCGGCGATCACCAGCGGGATGACGCCCGTCTATGCGGTCGTCGACGACGGCATGCCGGTGCACGCGTGGCACGAGTGCCGGACCGACAACGACGTCTCGGCCGCGGTCAGCGGTCAATGCGTCGTCCCGCAATAGCCCGTAGTGGATCCGTCAGCCGCCGAAGGCCGAGGCGGCGACCTGATCCCAATACGTGACGGTGCCGTCCACCGAGCGCACGAACCGGACGCTGCCGTCCTGCGAGACGACGATCGCGAGCGCGTCGGGCAGGGCGGCGCAGATGCGATAGGCCGCGCGGTGCCTCGTGCCGACGCCATCGACGCCCTCGTCCACGCGCGTCGCGCCCTCGACGTCGAGGGCCTGCGCCACCCGCGCGATCTCGGGCAGGTGGCCCGAGACCACGCCGCCGAACCCTACCACCTCCCAGCGGTGCGTCATCACGACCAGCCCGTCCACGTCGGCGAGCGCGGCCAGCAAATGAGCCATCTCGAAGACGGCCTCGTCGAGCGCGGCGATCGCGGGGGCGTCGCTCGTCTCGTAGAGCGAGAAGTCGGCGATGGGGAGGCCTCGCTTGGCCGCGACCTGGGCGAGCTCGGCCAGCACGGCGAGCATGAGCGTGCGAAAGCGGCGCCGCGGCTCGGCGTCGTCGAAGGTGTATTTGAGCTCGACGAGGGCGCGCGCGCGGATCTCGTCCACGCTGAGCGGCGAGACGACGAGCACCGACCCTCCGTGGTGGGCCGCGCGAATGGTCGCGATGATGCGCCGAACGAAGTTCTGTCCGATCCGCACGATGATCCCGTAGTCGACCGGCGCCCAAGGCTCCGTCGCCCGCGCGCGCGCCGCCTCGAAGAGCTCGACGATCTCCTGTCGAACGGAGAGGAACATGCCGGGCAGCCAATCGGCGTCGAACACGTCGAGCAGCGGCGTCGTCAGCTCGCCGGCGTAGAGCCGCGCGAGCGTCTGCGATCCGAGGCTGACCACGACGTCGCCAGGACCGTTCACGTGCACCACGAGCTCCCGCGGCAGCTCCGGCGCGGCGCCGCGCCCGCCCTGCGCGAAGTGCAGCCAGCGCGGCCCCGTGTGCACGATCCCCCAAATGCGCATTCGCCCCGCCTCGACGCTCACCCCCACGAGCGAGCGCTGGAACTTCACGGCGGGGACGAGCTTGCGCAGCTCGTGCACCTCGAGGGGGCGCGGCGCCGAGAGCAGCAGTCGGTGCGCGCCGGAGGGCGGCCCCGCGGTCTCGGGGAAGACGCTCGGATCGGCGAGCACCAGCCGAAAGGACAAGGCGCGATCTTCGTCCCGGAGGAGGCTCGCCTGGAACGCGACGGACAGGAGCGACGAGAGCGTGGCGAGCGACGTCGGCCGCGGCAGGCCGAGCTCGTCCACGCGCGCGAGCGCGAAGGCGGCGAGCTGCGCCGGGTAGGCATGCGAAGGTGCGGAGCGACCCACGGCGGCATCCTACGCGGCGACCTTCGGGCCGTCACGCCGGCACCGGACCCCGCCGTCGCCGCGCTCGGGCCCCTCGCCTCGACGCCGCGACGGGCTCGCCGCTTCAGCCGCAGATCGCCTTGCGCGTGCACCACGTCGCCGAGAACCGCGCCTTCTCCGTCGTGCCGTCGCGAAACTCCAGCGCGTACGAGCCGGTCACCGTCTGGTCGTCGTACGAATCGATCTCGAGGTCCACGCGTCGGGCCGACTCGCACTTCCCGTCGGCGCGGCAGCGGCCGCCGTGGCCGTCTTGAGATGGATCGGCGAAGTGGAACGACTTGCCCGCGGCGAGCGGCAGACCCTTCCACACGGCGAGGTTCACCGACGCGTGCAGATCCTTCGGGCACGCGGCGACGTCGTCGATGACGAAGTCGATCGCGCCGCCGTCCCACGGCGCGCACGACGCCGACACGTGCCCGACGCGCGCCGGGCCCGCGGGGCTCGCGGTGCTCGAGCCGGTCGACGCGGGGCTCGCGGCCGATCCGAGCGACTCGGGCGCGGAGCGATCGCCGGCGGCGTGCGAACAGCCGAGCATCGAGACGGCGAGGAGCCAGGCGTGACGCATCCGGTGAGGCTATCAGAAGGGGCACGCTCGTCGGCGGACGCTTCGTCGGCGATCAGGACGCGCGGTCCGCGGCGGGCGCGAGCGTGGGCCCCATCACCTCGCTCACCCAGCTCATCACGGCTCGCACGCGGCGCGGCGCCGACCGGCCGTGGGTGTGGAGCAGCGAGACCGCGAGCGGCGCGCACGGCAGGTCGACCAGCACCTCGACGAGGGCGCCGGCCGCGAGCGGTTGGTGGAGACCCGCGCGCGGGACCTGGACGATGCCGAGGCCTGCGATCGCGGCCGCGCGATAGGCCTCGACGCTGTTCACCGTGACGAGGCTCCTCATCGGGTATTCGCGATAACCCCCTTCGAAGGGATATTCGAAGGTGGGTCGCTCGCCGCCGAGCGTGCTCGAGTAGTGGACGAGCCAATGCCGATCGAGATCCTCGAGGCGCTGCGGCACGCCGTGAGCGCGCAGGTACGCGGGGCTCGCGCAGTTCGTCATCGGCATGACCCCGAGCCGCTTGCCGACGAGGTTGGGATCGACCGTCGCCCCGACGCGCAGAACGCAGTCGAAGCCCTCGCGGAAGGCGTCGACGCGGCGATCGGTCGCGCTGAGCACCAATTCGAGCTCCGGGTGCCGCGCGAAGAGCTCGGGCAGTCGCGGGATGATGACCTCGCGCGCGAGATTCACCGGGAAGTCGGCGCGCACGCGCCCGCGAATGCTGCGCGCGCCTTGGAACATCGCGCCCACGTCGTCGGCGTCGGCGAGGAGCAGGCGCGCTCGTCCGATCAGCTGCTCGCCCTCGCCCGTGAGGCGCACGACGCGCGTCGAGCGCGCGAGGAGCTTCGCGCCGAGATCGCCCTCGAGCCGCTGCACGAGGAGGGAGACCTTCGCCTTGCCGAGCCCGAGCTGCGCGGCGGCGGCGGTGAAGCTCTGGAGCTCGGCCACTTTGACGAAAGCCCGGAGCGCGTCGAGATCGAGCGTCATTGTCTAGAAGGGAGAGACAGTGTGTCGTAGGCGGCCATCTTTATCTAGCAATCAGAGACGATTACGTCTCGGGAGTCCACCACGAGGAGACTCCCATGACCACGAACACGAACACGAAGATCGCCCTCATCACCGGCGCGAGCCGTGGCCTCGGCAAGAGCATGGCGCTCCACCTCGCCGCGCGCGGGGTCGACGTCATCGTCACGTACAAGGATCGCGAGGACGCCGCGATCGCGGTGGTGCGCGAGATCGAGGCGAAGGGGCAGAAGGCGGTCGCGCTGCGGCTCGACGTCGCGAAGAGCGCGACCTTCGACGCGTTCGCCGCGAGCGTCCGCGACGCGCTAGAGAAGCACTGGGGACGCGAGCGGCTCGACTACCTCGTCAACAACGGGGGTACGGGCGCACACGTGCCCTTCCTCGAGACGAGCGAGGCGGTCTTCGATGAGATGATGCTGGTGCACCTGAAGGGTCCCTTCTTCCTCTCGCAGAAGCTCGCGCCGCTGCTCGTCGACGGCGGCCGCGTCTTGAACATCTCGTCCGGGCTCACGCGGATGTCGATGCCCGGCTCGTCCGCGTACGCGGTGATGAAGGGCGGGCTCGAGGTGCTCACCCGCTACATGGCGCGCGAGCTCGCGGTGAGGAAGATCTCCGTCAACACCTTCGCGCCCGGGGCCGTCGAGACGGACTTTCGGGGCGGCGCGGTGCGCGACAACCCCGAGATGAACAAGCAGGTCGCGGCGATCACCGCCCTCGGCCGCGTGGGCCTGCCCGACGACATCGGCGGCGCCGTCGCCGCGCTCCTCTCGCCGGAGACGCATTGGATCACAGGGCAGCGCATCGAGGCCTCCGGCGGCATGCTGCTCTGACGCCTCGCTCGGTGGGAGAGCCGGACGAAACGCGTCGCGCCTCGTGATATGAGCGGCCGATGCCGAGCTGGACCGTCGCCGCGCTACTCGCGAGCCTCTGTTTCGGGTTGCACTACCTCGCGCTCCGCGCCGCAGCCGGCAAGATCGGCGACGCGCTCGGCGGCCTGCTCCTCGAGCTCGCTGCGGCCGTGGGGCTGTTGCTGCTCTACGCGCTCGGGCCGAAGTCCGCCGTCCCGACGACGACGAGCGGCCTCGTGTGGTCGTGCCTCTCGGGGCTCTGCATCACCGGGGGCGTGACGCTCCTGTTCCTGTCGCTCCGACTCGGTGGTCCCGTCGCGGGGACGGGGACGATCGCGCTCGGCGGCGGCGTGACCCTCGCGGCCCTCGCGGCGCCCTTCGTGTACGCGGAGGCGTTCACGCCGCGACGGGTGCTCGGCGTCGCGCTGGGCGCGATCGCGATGTTCTTGCTCGCGACCGAGCAGCGCGGGTGACGGCGGCGCCGAGCGGTCGTGTCGGGTACGATCCGATCGGCGCGACCGGCCCAAGCTCTCGGCCGCCCCGACGTCCAACCACCGTGCTCTCGGCCCGCCACGCCCAACTCGCTGCGACGTTCGCGCTCGCGCTGATCGGCTGCGCCCCGCCTCTGCAGCAGGGCGGGGTGATCGTGCTGCCTGGCGCGACCGAGCGCCTCATCCTCGCGATGCGCATGGGCTACCTCGGCGTCGGCGACGCGAAGCCCCCGGCGGCGGTCCGCACGGTCGCGGTCGAGGAGGATCGGCTGGGGGGCGACGCCGCCTCCGGCCGTGACGGAGACATCCGGCTGGAGAACCAATCGATCGCCGCGATCGTCGCGCAGATCGGAGGCCCTCGCGGCGGCACGCTCGTCGACCTCGCGCGGAAGGCGGGCGGTCACGTCGACGAGCTGGGAGCGCTCGAGCCGGTCGTCGCGGGCGCGCCCGTACGCTACGAGACGCTGAAGGTCGGCACCGACGACGCGACGCGCGCGGCCTTCGCCCTCGTGACGGGTCACCCCGACGGGCACCCGGAGATCACGGTCTCGACCCGTTACGACGTCGCCCCGGAGCTCGACGCCGTGCTGGTGCACACGTCCATCACGGTCGACCACGAGCTCCCCGGTCCGATCGCCATCGGCGACGTCCTGTCGTTCCAGGCGCGACCTCGCTGGGCGAGCGCGCGCGCCTACGGCGCCGCGTTCCAGGGCTCCGGAGGCTATGCGCTCAAGCCCCTCGTCGATCTCGCGTCGACCGGCGACGCGGCCTTCGTCAGCTCGTCGACGGAGCGCTCGATGAGCCTCGGGCTCGCGCCGAGCGCGGTGCCGAGCGGGACGTTCGTCTACTCGCGGATGGTGGCGCCGCTCGATCGACCCGACTCCCTCTCGCTCGCGTCCGCGCTCGCGGCAGGCGACGGCGACGAGCTCGGCGAGGTCGATCTCGAGATCGTCCCCGAGGTCACGAGGCGCGGTGGAGCCGTCCCGGGGGGCGTCTTCGTGTTCGCCGACGCGACCGACGCGACGCGGCGGCTCGAGCTGCTCTACCCCGACGCGCTGCACCTCGCGGATCACGTGACGGCGAAGGTCCCCGCGGGGGACTATCGTGTCTCGTTCGACGGCGCCGGCTTCCGATCCCCCGGATCGGTGACGATGCACGTCGTGCGCAAGCAGCTCGCGTCCTCGCGCCTCGTGATCCTCCCTGCGACGCTCGCCTCCCCTCCTGCGCCCGCGCTGGCTCCTCCGTCACCGGCGCCATCGCCCGCCGTCGCGCCGAGCCCGCCGGTCGCGTCCGACGTGCCTGCCGCGCCCTGACACGTCGTGCGTTCTCGGCCGAGCCATGGAACATTGCGCCATGGCCTCGTCCGTCGAACCTCGCGCGATCGCGACCGCCGCCGCGCTCCTGCGCGAAGGGCGCCTCGTCGCGTTTCCGACCGAGACGGTCTATGGCCTCGGCGCGCGCGCCGACGACGCGCGCGCGGTGCGTCGGATCTACGAGGCGAAGGGGCGGCCTGCGGAGAACCCCTCGATCGTGCACACGCGCGACGCCGATCGAGCGCTCGCCCTCGCGGACCACGTACCCGAGGCGGCGAAGCGTCTCGCCGCGCGGTTCTGGCCAGGCCCGCTCACGTTGGTCCTCCCCGTCCGACCCGGCAGCGTCGCGCCCGAGGTCACCGCAGGCGGGCCGACGATCGCGCTGCGCGTGCCCGCGCACCCCGTCGCGCAGGCGCTGCTCGCCGCCGTCGATCTCCCGATCGCCGCCCCGAGCGCGAACGCGTCGACGACGCTCTCGCCCACGACCGCGGCGCACGTGCGAAAGAGCCTCGGCGACCGCGTCGACCTGGTGCTCGACGGCGGTCCGACCGGCTTCGGCATCGAGTCGACGATCGTCGACGTGACGCGCGAGCCGGCGCGCGTGCTGCGTCGCGGCTCGATCACGCTCGAGGCGATGCGCGCGATCGGTCTCGACGTGATCGATCTCGGCGACGCCGTCGTCGCGCGAGGCGAGATCGCGCGCGCCCCCGGCACCCAAGCGCGTCACTACGCTCCGACGACGCCGCTCGAGATCCTCGCCCTCGACGATCTCGTCGAGCGCGCTTCCGCCGCCGTGCGGGCCGGCGCTCGCGTCGCCGTCCTCTCGCGATCGGGCGACGTGCTCGCGACCGCCGCGCTTCGCCTCGCCGACGATCCGGTCGCGTTCGCGGCGGGGCTCTACGCCGCGCTCCACCAGCTCGACGACGCAGGGTGCGATCGGCTCTTCGTCGAGGAGGTCCCCGCGGGCGCCGCATGGGACGCCGTTCGGGACCGACTCGCTCGGGCGGCACACCCCGCGTGATCTTCACGACGAGCAGGGCTGCGACGCGCAGGGCTGAGCCGTGGAGAGCTGCGACGCGGAGGGCTGCGGCGCGGAGGGCTGCGGCGCGGAGGGCTTGGCAGCCCGCGTCGCCTGAGCCAAGATCCGGGCGCCGAAGCGCATGAGCTCGAAGGTCCTCTGCTCCCTCGTCGCCGCCGCCTGCGTCGTCTCGCTCGACGTCGGGTCTGCGCGCGCCTCGCTCCTCGACGAGCGACCGAGGGAGGTCAGCTTCCGCCTCGATTCGCCCGACGCGCCGCGGTTCTCGCTGCTGCTGCCGTTCCGCGACGCCTCGATCGAGCGGCTCGGACCGCTCAAGCTCTACACGTCGTCGAGCTGGGGCAAGTGGACCCAAGAGCCTTGGTGGAGGCTCTCGTGGACGCAGCCGTCGAGCGTCACGTCGGCCGCGGCGCAACGCGACGACGAGCCCGCCGCGAGCGACGCCGCGAGCGAGATCCTCCCGCTCGACGCCGAGGTCTTTCCTTCGACGACGGTCGCGTGGGATCCGGCGCTCACCGAGCTCGCCCCGCCGTTCGATCCGTTCACGATCCTCCACGCGCGCGGGGTCGTTCGACGCATCGATCCGCTCGCCGCGCCGGCGTTCGACGCGACCGGCGGCACGCTGCGCACGAACGGCTTCGACGTCATCTTCCGTCTCCCGCCCACGAAGCCGGTCGTCGATTGGCGCTGCCGCCGCCGCCCCGTGCAGTTCCTCCGCTACGGCGGCGAGAGCGACGCGTTCGAGCTCGTGCGTTGCGACGGCACGACCGCCGCGGGCGCGCTCGATCGGCTCTCGATCCTCGCGCGACCGCCCGAGGTCGCGAAGCCCGAGGGCGATCTGCCCGAGGAGCCCGACGAGAGCGCGTGGCGGTCGAAGCGCGAGTGGGTCGACGGCGTCCGCGTCGTGCACCCTCGACTGCTCTGGGCGCTCCAGCGCATCGCCGACGCCTTTCCCCACAAGGCGATCTACATCTACAGCGGCTATCGGCCTTTCGCCGAGGTGAACGACGGCACGGGGCACAAGAGCCTGCACGCGTCCGGTCGCGCGATCGACATCTCCGTCTTCAAGATCCCGAACGAGAAGCTCTTCGAGCTGTGCCGGGAGCTGAAGGACGTCGGGTGCGGGTTCTACCCGCACGGCAAATGGGTGCACGTCGACGTGCGTCGCGCGGGCTCCGGCAAAGCGTTCTGGATCGACGCATCCGAGCCCGGCGAGCCCGCGAAATACGTCGACTCGTGGCCCGGCGTCGTCGGCGCAGGCGGCCTCGCCTGGCGCGCCCCCGAGTGAGCGACGGAGCGAGGGCGCGTTCGATCGCGCCCTCGCCGTCGTTCGGCTCAGTGTCGGGTCGAGCGTGACGCGGAGCCGCCGCCCTTGCCGGCGGCGATCTGAAGGATCTTGGAGAGGTCCGCTTCGGCCGCCTGCAGCGCGACCTCGACGACCGAGCCGGCCGCCTTCACCTGGAGCGTGCCGAGGATCTTCTGGACCTCCTTCGGCGCGTCCTTCGGGACGAAGAGGCTCACGGCGGCGCCCGCGCCCTTCGCGAGCTTCGACGCGGCCTCGGCGTCGCCGAGATCGACCGCGAGCTTGAGCGCGAAGTTGCCGCCCGCGTACGAGAGGCTCGCGTTGCCGCCCTTCTCGGTCATGTTCTGCACCGGCATCTCGCGCGTCCACGCGAAGAACGCCGCGGCGTCCGTGTCGACGCCCGCGAGCCGCGCGCTCATCTTCGTCGACTTCGCGAGGCCGCCGCCGGTCTCCTTCTTGAGGAGCTTCTCGTCATCGGGGTTCGACGCGATGAAGAGCACGTTGTTCGCGAGCCACGCGACGTAGATCTTGTCCGAGCCGTGCGACAGCTCGAGCTCGTTCCCGGTCTTCTTGACGGTGACCGTGTCGCCGCTCTTCTGCTTGGCGACCGTCGCGATGCACTTCGTGAACTGGTCCTCGGTGACGCCGGTGAGCGCCAGGTAGATGCCGCCCTTGTCGCTCGCGTCGACGCCGACCGTCACGTCGTCGACGGCGGTGAGCAGATCGATGTTGCAGCTCTTCTTCACCGTGTCGATCGCGTCCTTCACCTCGCGATCGCTCGTCGCCAGCCCGGAGAAGGTCGCGAAGAGCTGCGTCGACCGCGCGGTCTTGAGGTTCGCGCTCGCGAGCACCTCGGTGTCCGCCGCGAGGCCGTCCTTGGCGGCCTGGAACGACCGGGTCGGGGCCGCCCATGCGGAGGCGGGGAGGGCCACGGCGGCGGCGACGACGAGAGACAGACCTGCGGCACGCTGAGCGAGAGAACGCGTCATGGAAGCTCCTCGAACGGGACGAAAACGACGGTGAAGGCGCCTCGGGCGCCGGGCTCGGAGGGGGCGCGCTCCGTTCGCGCGCTTCGACGTGAGACGTACGACGACCTCGCGTCATCCATCCCCGCCCGAACGACCCGCCATTTTCTTTCGTTTCGCCGGCGACGCAAGACCGGCCGCGCCATCGCGCCATGACGCCCCCTCGCGCTGGCCGCTCGCGCCGGCCCTTCGCACCGCCCATCGCACTCGTCGCACGGCCGTCGAAGGTGAGCTACGCTCGCTTCGGGGTAGCAGCAGGGCCCGGACGCAGCACAGAGAGAAAGGTCGAGAGATGGCCGAGTCGAGCGTTGGGATGGTCCAGAAGATCGCGGCGATGCAGGACTACGACCTCTACCGCGACCTCGCGTGGGAAGGGTCGTTCGAGGAGTACCTGGCGATCGTCCGCAAGACGCCGCAGGTGACGCGCAACGCGTTCCAGCGCGTCTACGACATGATCATCCGGTACGGGACCGAGGAGTACACGGACAACAAGAAGAAGCTCGTCCGCTACAACTTCTTCAAAGACGAGATGGACGGCGGCAAGGACGCGGTCTTCGGGCTCGACATCCCCCTGATGCGCCTCGTGCACGTGCTCAAGGCGGCGAGCGAAGGCTACGGCCCCGAGAAGCGCGTCATCCTCCTCCACGGCCCCGTCGGCTCGTCGAAGTCGACGATCGCGCGCATGCTGAAGAAGGGGCTCGAGCAATACTCGCGCACCCCCGACGGCGCGCTCTACACCTTCGACTGGGTGAACCTGCACGACATCGGCATGCCGGGCACCGAGGCCGATCGCTTCCCGAGCCCCATGCACGACGAGCCCTTGCGCCTCATCCCGCCGGAGTGGCGCGACAAGGCCATCCGCGAGCTCGGCCTCTCGAACGGGCAGTTCAACGTGAAGGTGACGGGCGACCTCGATCCGGCGAGCCGCTTCATCTTCAAGCGCCTGATGGACAAGTACCGGGGCGACTGGGCCGAGTGCATGCAGCACGTGCGCGTGCGCAGGCTCGTCCTCTCCGAGAAGGATCGCGTCGGCATCGGCACGTTCCAGCCGAAGGACGAGAAGAACCAGGACTCGACCGAGCTCACGGGCGACATCAACTACCGCAAGATCGCCGAGTACGGCTCGGACTCGGACCCGCGCGCCTTCAACTTCGACGGCGAGTTCAACATCGCGAACCGCGGCATCGTCGAGTTCATCGAGGTGCTCAAGCTCGACGTCGCCTTCCTCTACGATCTGCTCGGCGCGTCGCAGGAGCACAAGATCAAGCCGAAGAAGTTCGCGCAGACCGACATCGACGAGGTCATCATCGGCCACACGAACGAGGCCGAGTACAAGAAGCTCCTCGACAACGAGTTCATGGAGGCCTTGCGCGATCGCACGATCAAGATCGACATCCCGTACATCACGAAGGTCTCCGAGGAGATCCGGATCTACGAGAAGGACTTCAACAAGGAGAAGATCCGCGGCAAGCATATCGCCCCGCACACGCTCGAGGTCGCGGCGATGTGGGCCGTGCTCTCGCGCCTCGAGGATCCGAAGAAGCACAACCTGCAGCTCCTGCAGAAGATGAAGCTCTACGACGGCAAGGTCCTGCCCGGCTACACGCAGGACACCGTCAAGGAGCTGCGCAAGGAGACGCAGCGCGAGGGCATGGAAGGCATCAGCCCGCGCTACGTGCAGGACAAGATCTCGAACGCGCTCGTGAACGAGGTGGGCGAGGGGACGATCAACCCCTTCATGGTCATGAGCGAGCTCGAGAAGGGCCTCCGACACCACTCGCTCATCACGAGCGAGGAGGAGAAGAAGCGCTACGCCGAGTGCATCGGCATGGTGAAGCGCGAGTACGAGGACATCGTGAAGAACGAGGTCCAGCGCGCCATCAGCGCCGACGAGGACGCGATCGAGAAGCTCGCCGCGAACTACATCGACGCGATCAAGGCGTTCACGCTCAAGGAGAAGGTGAAGGACCGCTTCACCGGCCAGGACGTGGAGCCCGACGAGCGGCTCATGAGGAGCGTCGAGGAGAAGATCGACATCCCGGAGAATCGCAAGGAGGACTTCCGCCGCGAGATCATGAACTACATCGGCGCGCTCGCGGTCGACGGGAAGAAGTTCGAGTGGCACACGAACGACCGCCTGCGGCGCGCGCTCGAGCTGAAGCTCTTCGAGGATCAGAAGGACTCGATCAAGCTCCAGACGCTCGTGTCGAACGTCATCGACAAGGAGACGCAGGAGAAGATCGACATCATCAAGACGCGGATGATGAAGTACTTCGGTTACAACGAGGTCTCGGCGCGCGACGTGCTGGACTACGTGGCGAGCATCTACGCGCGCGGCGACGCGAAGTAAGAGCGGCGGATCGGCGGGCAGAAGGGAGCGGGGCGTCCTCGGGCGCTCCGCTCTCGCGCTTTTTCGTCGAGGTGTCGTGCACCGAGCCGCCTCGACGACGTCCGCGACGGTGCGGCGCGCGAGCGGGTGCACCGCTTGACCAGGACGGCGCGACGTCCACCCCGCGCGTCGCGCTTGCCAACGCGTGGACGGGATTCGAAGATGGGAGCTGTGAAGCTTTGGCTCTTCTTGGGCTCCTCGGCGCTCTCGCTCTCGATCGTGGCCGAGGCGTCGGCGCGCGACTTTCGCGTCAACGACATCCCGAACGGGGCCGCGTTCCAGTGCATGAATTGCCACCAGACGAACGACGGCAAGACGTTCACGAACTTCGGCACGGACGCGCGCTGTCACCTCTTCGGCTCGACGGACACGAGCATGGAGCACGTCGACTGGACGGATCCGAGCTCGGGCGGGCTCTGCGGTCCGCTCTATCTCCGTGACTCCGACGGAGACGGGTTCACCAACGGCGAAGAGCTCGGCGATCCGATGGGGCTCTGGAAGCCCGGGATGCCGAACCCGCCCGGCGCGCATTCGAACCCCGGAGACAAGAACTCGACGCCGCCGCCCGTGTGCGGAGACGGCAAGCTCTCCGCGCACGAGGACTGCGAGGGCAGCATGATGTCGCACACCGATTGCGCGGACCTCGCGCTCGGCACGGGCACGCTCACGTGCACGCCGCAGTGCCACTTCGACACCACGGCGTGCTCGCTCCAGCTCGATAGCGGCGGTGGCGCCGGCGGCGGCTCGAACGGGGGCGGCTGCGAGCTCTCCTCGGGCGCCTCGGGATCGAGCGCGACCGACGGCATGGCCCTCG
Organism: uncultured Polyangiaceae bacterium; assembly: GCA_964467935.1. Taxonomy (GTDB): domain Bacteria; phylum Myxococcota_A; class Polyangia; order Polyangiales; family Polyangiaceae; genus CAYYKK01. Next base: position 4,891 of record CAYYKK010000101.1, on the reverse strand, counting down.
TGTCGCTCGTGGGCGCGGCCGCGCTCACGGCGCATCGTCGCGCGCGACGAGCGTCGGCGTCGCGCAAGTAGCGACGCGCCTCGTCATCGAGCGCGCGCGCGAGCCTCGTGGTCCCGTCGCGCGGGATCGTCGGCGCGGCGGCCGAGCCACGGGTATCTCCGCTGCACGAACGCGAGATCGACCTCGGAGAGGAACGACGTGAACGCGAAGTGCGTGACGACGTCGTTCCAGTGCCGCAGCCACGTGGGGCGATGCGTCGGCGCGACCAGGATCCCTTGGCGGCGCAGCTCGAGGAGCGGCTCGACGTCCTCGAGCGCGAGGCGACCCGAGACGAGGATCTCGGCGACCTCCCTCGTGTGTGACGTCACCGACAGGCGCAGGAAGTTGTAGACCTCGATGAACCCCGAGAGGTACGAGGCGTCCTTCGTGAACGGCGCGCCGCCCGACGGGACGCCGCCACGACACACGCGCGAGGCGTCGAGGAACGCGGCGTGGCGGTCGGCGCCGGCGTCGCGGAGGTGGCGGTAGAGGTCCACGAAGCTCGCCCCGTCCTCGGCCATCCCGACGAGGCGGACCCGCTCGACGAGGCGACGCATGCGATCGCGCGTGAGCGCTTGCGAGAAGAACTCCGCGAACACGGCCAGGCCCTCCTGGTGTCGCGTCGTCCGCGGTCCGCCGCTCTTCAAGAAGGGCAGGTGCGGCTGGAGCCCGCCGTTCTGCGCCGTGAGCAAGTGCGTCTCGACCTCGTGGAGGAAGAGCGAGCGCGCCTCCTCCGGCTCGAACGTCGCGTCGGCGCGGACCTTGAGCCGCTTCACGCCGGCGATCGCCTTGGCCGAGACGTCCGTCGTGAGCTTGAGCTCGACCTCGAGGCCGTCGTGGTGCTTTGCGAGGCGGGCTCGGACGTCGTTCGAGAACGCCTCGGCGCTCATCATGCGCGGCTCGGCGCCGTCCTCGCTCCCGTCGCCGAGGCGCGCGGAGAGGTGCTCCGCGAAGTCGAGGTTCGTCGTGTCGTCGTCGAGCGCGGTCGTGCGGGCTCCGCCGTACGCCGCGCGCGAGAGCGTGTAGAAGGCCTTCGTCCCAGCGGCGAGGAGCATCCTGTTCGAGAGGCGGTAGCTCTCGACGTAGCTGCGGAGCAGGCGCGTGAGCGCGTCGTCGGCCCCGAGCTCGCGCTCGAACGCGTCGAGCCGACCGAGGTGCTCCTCGATGCGCGGGCGATCGATCGCGTACTCGACCTCCGGCACGAGCGACTCGCCGGCGTCGAAGAACCGCTCCTCGACCTCGCGGGGCCACGCGATCGACTCGAGCACGGAGGAGCTCGACGACGCGTGGAACACCTCTCTCGCTCGCTCCACGAGCTTCTCGTGCGTTCGCATCCGCGCATGCTGGCACGAAGCGACGATCCGAGAAAGGCGACCCCGCGCCGCGCGCGCGCTCTGCTAACGTGGTGGAAAGATGTCGCTCAAAGACAAGCTCCTCACCGAGGGCATGCGCCTCTCGCAGAACCCCGCCGTCACCAAGCTGATCCAAGACGAGCGGTTCATGAAGCTCGTCGTGCTGGCCATGAGCATGCCGGGGCGCGTGTCGACCTTCACCACGGAGCAGAAGGAGCGCTTCGCGCGCGAGATGGGGCTCGCGACCAGCGACGAGGTGCGGGACCTCAAGCGCACTATCGCGGCGCTCGAGGACACCGTGCGCCGCCTCGAGCGCAAGGTCGGCTGAGCGCGGCGGGACGCGAGGCTCCGCGCCGCGCGACGGGCCTCACGCCGCGGACGAGAGCGCGCGCCGCCGAACGCGCGTGTTGAGCCAGCTCTGGATGAGCGGCCAGATCGTCTGTGGGCACGCCTTGCCCACGAGCAGATCGATGTGCCCTCGCGGGAACGTCCGATACGTCTTGTCGCTCGATCGGCTCCGCAGATACGCCGGCTCGACCGACGCGGGGGGCGCGAGATCGTCCTTCGTTCCCGCGATGACGAGGAGCGGGACGTCGAGCTCCTCGAACTCGTGCGCGAAGCCCGTGAGCTCGCCGAGGCAATGCCCTCCTCGACGTTGCTCCGCCGCGCTGAGGAACATCGTCCTCAAGACCGCGACCGAGCCCATGTCCATCGCGAGCGCCATGTGCTGGCCGAGCACCGTCGGCTCGAGGGACTTGGGCGCGAAGCCGCGGATGGGGAGCGGGAAGATCGGGCTCTCGATGAACCCGCGGAGCAGCCGCATCGCCTCGGAGAGCGGCTTCAGCTCGAGCGCGCCGTGGCCGAGATCGACCTTGCGATCGAGCGCCAGCATCACCGTGCTCAAGGTCGACAGGGTCCACGAGCCGCGCGTGAACTGGTAGGGGCTGCCGAGCGTGACGACCCCGGCGATCCTGCGCTTCAGGAGGGCCGCCGTCGCGTAGCTGATGAGGCCGCCGAGCGAGTGCCCGACGAGGTACACGGGGCGACCACCGGAGAGGCGCTGCACCTCCTCGATCGCCGCGGGCAGGTCCTGCCTCACGAAGTCGGCGACGTGGCGCGGAGGGTGCGCGCCGAGATGACGCGAGCGACCGTGGCCGCGCAGCTCGAGGTTGAAGACGTCGTAGCCCGAGCGCGCGAGGTAGTTGAAGAGGCTCCGGGACGGCAAGTGCCACGCGTATCGATTCTGGCCGTAGCCGTGGATCAACACGACCGGCGCGAGCGTTCGATCGGGGACGCTCGCCCCGTGCTCGGAGACCCTCCCATCGGTGAGCGACAAGAGCCGCTTGCGGATCATCGCGAGCGGGACGCCACCCTCGCGCTCCTCCGACGCCGCCCGAACGACGACGAGCTCCTTCAGGAATTTCTCTCGCTCGTCTCGGTCGACGGTCTGCTCGACGATGGTGGAGTTGAGAATCATGCGGAGGTCTTTCTCGAGACGCCCCCCGGGTCCTTCAGGACGTTCAGTTTACACGAGCCGCGCGCGCGTGCCGTCGCGGAAGCGCGCGCACGAGAGGGGTGACTTTCGCACATCGAGATCCTCACGAGATAGAGACCTGGAGCACGCGACTCGTGTAGGCTCCGGAGGAATGCTTCACCCGCACCTCGGCTGCTGTTCGAGCTGAGCTGCGGGTTCCCGAGACCGAAGAGTCGGAGCCCCGCTTCGCGCGCGGAGCGGGACCGACGTCGAGGTCTTCTGCTCTGGGACGTCCTCCGAGAGAGGCTCCTTCAAGGCGGTGGAACCATGCGTCCTCTGATTGCTTCGTGCGTTCTCTTGTCGGCCGTGACGGTGATGGCCCCGGCGTTCGCTCAGGATCAGCCCGCTGCGGGCGCGGGTGCGCCGAGCGCCGCGGCGCCTGCGCCCGTCGGAGGCGGCGACCCCACGCAGCCCGCTGGGCAGGGCGCGAACCCCGGGACGAACCCGACCGCGAGCACGAAGCCGTTCGACGAAGGCTTCAGCCCGGTCGATGCGGCGGAGGCCGAGCGCAAGAAGAAGGAGGCCGAGAACAAGACGCAGTGGTTCCTCGGCGCGCGCTTCCGCGACTTCATCGTGCCGTCGTTCATCTTCCACATGTTCGCGTCCGGCGGCCCCGGCGCGGTGAACGTCTTCTCGAGCGGACCCGAGCTCACGATGCGGAGCGGCAACCTCGAGGCGGACTTCTCGATCACCGTGCCTTGGGCGGACTTCTCGATGAAGCCGTTCCTCTTCAAGGCCAAGAACGATCCCGACGAGGCCTACGAGCGCGTGTCGAGCGATCTGAAGCTCGTCACTGCGTCGGTCGATCTGCTCGGCAACATCCCGCTCGACAAGGATCGCAAGTACTCGATCCTGATCGGCGGCGGCGTCGGCGTCAGCGGCGTCGCCGGCAACATCTACCGCAACCAGGTCTACCCGAAGAACGCGAACTCCATCAACCCGAACGACCCGAGCCAGTGGGTGAACTGCGCGACCCAGAACGACCCCGCGGCGCCGAAGAACCCGAAGACGGGCAACACCTACTGCGACGCTTCGAACAACCACTACGGCAGCTACACCGAGCCGAGCTGGGCGCACGGCGGCAGCAAGCCGTTCATCTTTCCGTACCTCGCGCTCCCGCACATCGCGTTCCGCATGCAGCCGGTGAAGGCGTTCCAGCTCCGCGTCGACGGCGGCTTCTCGGTCACGGGGTTCTTCTTCGGGGCCTCGGCGGGTCTGAAGCTCCCGATCTGAAGCTTCGTGAGCGCTCGTCCTCCGGTTCTGCCACCGCGCTTCGAGCCCGTCGCCCCTCTCGGCAGAGGGGGCGGCGGTGAGGTGTGGTCGGTGCGCGATCGCGCGACGGGCGATCTGCTCGCGCTGAAGGCGCTGTCCGAGGATGCCAGCGAAGAGGAGGTCGTCGCGCTCGTGCGCGAAGCCGTCGCGCTCTCCGGCCTCGAAGGGCTCGGCGTGCCGCGCGTCCGCGGCTTCGGGCGATTGCCGCGCTCGGGTCGCGCGTACCTCGTCCGCGAGATCGTCGAGGGCGAGAGCTTGCGCGACAGCCTCGCGACGCCCGCGGCGGCCATCGCGGCGCTCGTCGCCGTGGTCGACGCGGCGGAGGCGGTCACGGTCCTGCACCGCGCGGGGCTCCTGCACGGCGACTTGAAGCCCGCGAACGTGATCGTCGGCCCGCGCGGGGTGACCCTCGTCGACCTCGGGCTCGCGGCGGCCTACCGCGAAGGGGGCGCTCGGCCGCTCGGTCTCACGCCCAAGTACGCGGCCCCCGAGCTTTTCGAGGGTGGGGCGCTGACGGTGCGCGCCGAGGTGTTCGCGCTCGGGGCGACGCTCTTCGAGGTGCTCGAGGCGGCGCGACCCGGGCTCGATCCCGGCGTGGCCGCGGCGCTCGACGCGGTCGTCGATCGCGCGACGCGGCGCGAGCCCGACGAGCGCTTTCCGAGCGCCGACGAGCTCGCGAGCGCGCTCCGTCGGG
>CAYYKK010000100.1:0-22106 GCA_964467935.1 uncultured Polyangiaceae bacterium | reverse complement strand
CCGTCGATGCCCGGCATCATCGCGTCGAGCAGGACCGCGTCGAACGGCTCCGCGTCGAGGAGCGTGAGCCCGCTCGGGCCGTCGAGCGCCCTCGCGACCTCGAAACCGTGCTGCTTCAAGTAGCTCGCGAGCAGCTCGTGCAGGCGCAGGTCGTCGTCGATGATGAGGACGCGCGATGTCATCGATTGGGTCACAGTCTACTCCAGGGCGCGACGAGTCGAGGCCCTCCGTGCGATCTCTCTCAGGGCGCCGGGGTCGCGGCCGCCCGATCCCCCGTCCCGCGCGCGGCGCGCTCGGCCGCCCCGACGCACAGGTCCGCGACGTGCCGCTCGAACGCGTCGTGTCGTTCGCGGGCGTGGTGTCGTGCGCACGCGAACGCCGAGCCGTAGCCGCCCACGGTGCCGAGGGCCAAGAGCGCGATCAGGATCCTTCTCTTCATGGCGATCTCCTCTCGTCCGATGGTGCGAATCAAATGGCGACGGCGCCGCGGTACGGTGAGCGACCCCGGTAGCCCCGTCCGAGGCCGCGCTCGAGCAGCGCCGCGAGGGCGAGGCGTTGCTTCTCGTCGAGCGCCTCGTGGACCTTCGCGACCGCGTCGACCGCCGTCGTGCGCAAGCGTCGGAGGGCCTCGTCGTGACGCGAGAACGCGTCACCGAGGGTCGCTGCGTCGAAGCTGGGCTGCCTGAGCGCCGAAGCCAGATCGAGGCGCGTCGAGAGCACCTCGCCGCGCGCCTCCGCGAGCGAGGCGTGCAGATCCTCGGCGGCGGCGACGATCACCTTCTCCTGGCTGGTGCTCGTGCCGAGCCACCCGAACATGCGGCGCAGATACCAGCGCGGCCCGCCCCCCATCCGGCCGAAGTGGCGCCTGCGACGCCCTCGCCGAATCGTCGCGATGAGTCCCACGAGACATGCCGTGCCGATGAAGAAACCCAACATGGCCCCTCTCCTTCGAGGTGGCGGCGACCTGCCGCTTTTCCACGTTGCGCCTGCCGTGTGAAGGCAGGGACACGAGCGCCCTGAAGAAGTGTTAAATGCGGCGGCGGCGCGGCGCCCGGGGCTCGCCCTGCGTGCGCCGATCCCCTATCCACGCGCTCTCCGCGCTGGTCGACGCGCCGGCGCGACCCCAAGTCTCTGCCGTTGCGTCACCCCTCGAGCCGACCGTGACCCCCGACGAGACCGCATCGAGCCCGCTCGCGATCCTCCGCACGAGGAGCCTCGCCCTCTGGGTCGCCGCCCGGTTCGCCTCCGGCACGGGGACCACGCTGCTGCGCGCCGTCTTCCTCTGGCAGGTCTTCGCGCTCTCGCGGTCGACCTTCTACCTCGGGCTGATGGGGCTCCTGCAGTTCTTGCCCGCCCCGCTCGCGGGGCTCGTCGGTGGCGCCTTCGCCGACTCGCACGATCGCAAGCGCATCGTCCTCGTCGCGCAGTTCGTCGCGATCCTCTCGTCGCTCGCGCTCGCGCTCTCGTCGCGCCTCGGGCTCATCAACCTGCCCCTGCTCCTCGGGCTCGTCGTCGTGGTCGCGATCGCGTCGGCGTTCGAGGCTCCGGCGCGTCAGGCGACGCTCCCGTCGCTGGTCGCGCCGGGCGAGCTGTCGTCGGCGGTCACCGTGTTCGTGACCGCGCAGTCCCTCGCGTTCATGTCGGGGCCGGCGCTCGGAGGCCTCGTCATCGGCCACGCGTCGGTGACGGCCGCGTACCTCGTCGCGGCGGGGCTCTCGATCGTGTCGTTCCTCCTCGTCTCGCGCATCGAGCTCCGGCCCCGCGATCCGAACGCCCCCCGCCGCGCGGTGAGCCTCGCCGCCATCAAGCAGGGGATCGATTTCGTGCGCGCGCAGAAGGTCGTGCTGGGCTGCATGACGCTCGACATGTTCGCGGTGCTGTTCGGCGGCGCGAGCGCGCTCTTGCCGGTCTACGCCGACGAGATCCTCCGCGTCGGTCCGCGCGGCTACGGCGTCCTCGCGTCCTCGCTCGAGATCGGCGGGCTCCTCACGTCGCTCGTGCTCCTCGCGCGGAGGCCCCTCGGACGGCTCGGACCGTCCCTCCTCGTGGCGGTCGCCGCGTTCGGCGTCGCCACGATCGTCTTCGGCCTCTCGCGATCGTTCCCCCTCAGCGTGGCGGCCTACTGCCTGGTCGGTATGGCGGACCAGGTGAGCGTCGTCATCCGGAGCACGATCGTCCAGTCGATGACGCCCGACGAGCTCCGAGGCCGCGTCTCGAGCGTGAACATGATCTTCATCGGCGCCTCGAACCAGCTCGGCGCGGCCGAGTCGGGGTTCGTCGCGTCGCTCTCGAAGAGCCCCACGTTCTCCGTCGTGAGCGGCGGCGCGATGTGCCTCGTCGTCGTCGCCACGATCGCGTTCGTGATCCCCGAGCTCCGGGGATATGGTCGCGCCGCACCGCGTTGAAAGACGAGGCGTCACCTCGCTCCGAGCGCGCCGCGCGCGCCTCGTCTTGGTATTCTGCGGGCGTGACGGTCATCCTCACGGAGCGCCTCGAGCTCGTGCCGGTCACGGTGCCCCTCGTCGAAGCGGTGCTGGAGTCGCGGCGCGATCGCGCCGAGGAGCTGCTCGGCGCGATCATCCCGGCCGCGTGGCCCGGGCGCGCGCTCGTCGAGCGCGCCTTCTATGCGTCGATCGACGCGATCCTGCGCGACCCCCACACGCGCCTCTGGGGCGACCGCGTGATGATCGCGCGCGAGGGGCCGCGGCGCGTCGTCGGCAGCGTGATCTTCCACGGCGCGCCCGACGAAGAGGGAGCCGTCGAGGTCGCGTACGGCGTCGAAGAGGAGTCGCAGCGCAAGGGCTACGCGACCGAGGCGACGCGCGTCAGCGTCGAGTGGGCGCTCGCGCAACACGACGTGCGCGTGGTGCGCGCCGCGACCCCTCCTTGGCACATCGCTTCGCAGAAGGTGCTCGAGCGCTGCGGGCTCGCTCGCACCGGCGCGCGCGAGAGCCCGCTCGGCGAGATCTGGGAGTACGAGCGCCGGCGCTGACGGACGCGCCGCGGCGCGCGCCCGCGCGGATTTTGGGGTTGGCTCGCGCCCCCATGGCGCCTACCGTTCGCCCATGGCGAATCCCACGGCACTTTGCGAGACCTCGCTCGGCAACTTCAAGATCGAGCTCTTCACCGATCAGATGCCCATCACGGCGAACAACTTCATCAAGCTCGCCAAGAGTGGCTTCTACGACGGGCTGCACTTCCATCGCGTGATCGAGGGCTTCATGCTCCAGTTCGGCTGCCCTCACAGCCGCGATCCGAACTCGCCGCGCGCCGGCACCGGTGACGGCCCCGACGGCACGATCCAGGACGAGCACACCGCGAAGCTCTCCAACGAGGTCGGCACCCTGTCGATGGCGAACACCGGCCGCCCCAACAGCGGCAGCTGCCAGTTCTTCATCAACACCGTCCACAACGCGTACCTCGACTGGTTCACGCCGGGTCAGTCGAAGCACCCCGTGTTCGGCAAGGTCATCGAGGGCATGGACACGGTGAAGAAGATCGAGAGCACGCCGACCTCGCCCGACGATCGTCCCCGCACGCCGGTCAAGATGATCAAGGTGACGGTCGAAGGCGCGTAAGCTCTTCGCGTTCGGATCCGCGCGGGCGCGCCTCCTCCTCCGAGGCGCGCCCGTCGTCGTTTCGAGGCCGCGCGATCACTTCGGCGCGGCGGACGCTGCCGACGCCGCGGGCGCCGCTCCCGCAGGAGGCGCGGCCGCCGCGCGGTGCAGCACGGTGCTCGCCTTCGCGCCGTCGGGCAGGTACGGATCGACCTTGCCCATCACCCACGCGAGCGCCGCGCCGACGAGGATCGCGAGAAAGACGTAGAGCTTCCACGGCGTCGGCTTCTCCGCGTACGGATCGTCGAGCGCGCGGCCCGAGCCCTCGGGGAGCGACGCGAGGCTCGTGAGGGAGGTGCCGAAGGGCACGTTGATCTTGGCGCGGTTGTTCACCGCCCAGCCGTTCGCGTCGAGGATCGGGCCGAGGTTGCGCCGTCGGAGCTTCAGCCAAGCGATGAGCATCGACGGCCCCGAGATGGCGAGCAGCACCGCGAGGACGCCGAGCGGCATCCAGATGCCGAGGTCGAGGAACTTCGTCAGCACCGCGGTGAGGAACGTCGCCAACGCGCCCGCCGCCACGCCGATCGCCGCGACCGTCCCGACGTCGACCTTCTTCTCTTCAGCGGGGGGCGCCGCACCCGGAGCTGCCGCGCCGGGGGCCGCCGCGGGAGGCGCCTGATCGGCCGTCGTGACGGCGGTGGCGGCGCCCTCGATCTCGCCGCTCGAGGCCTTCTCCTTCTCCGCGGCGCGCTTCGCGACCTGCTCTTCGATGAGCCGCACGAGGCGCTTGTACGGTGACCAGAACGCCTGCCGGATGCTGATGGGGTTCTCGATGATGCTCGTGATCGTGGCGTCCCAGTCGAGGCCCTTGCGGTCGTAGAAGACGCCGTTGCGACCCACCATGAGGTTGTCGGTGTCGCCGGCCGTGAAGGCCGCGACGATGCCGCGTTTTTCGCCCGAAGGTCGCGTGCAGTCGCAGTAGACGAGGTACGCGCTCGAGAGTCCCGCGAGCGCCGCGTGCTTGCCCGCGTCCGCGACGGGGACGACGAGCTCGGTCGTGCGCGCGTCGAGGAAGAGCTTGCCCGCTTGGAACGACGCGCCCTTGCCGCGGTAGAAGTCGGCGAAGTTGACGAAGTTGTGCAGCAGCCTCGAGAGCTCGCGCCGGAAGCGAACGGCCTTCTCGACCGAGGCGATCTGCGCGTACTCGGCCTCGAGCGAGGCATCCTTCTCGATGAGCGCCGCGATCTCCTTCTTCGCGTCTCCCGCGAGCAGCGCCTCGAGGCGCGACACCTCGAGCTTCGCCGTGCCGGTGTCCGGCTTCCTCGCGTTCCACGCGACGAACGGATCGAGCTTCGCCTTGATCGTGCTCCAGTCGGACTCGGTCAGCGTCGTGCGCGCGCCGCCGAGCAGCGGCGACACGCCCTCCTTCACGAAGCGCGCGAGCTTGTCCGTCCAAGCGGGGTTCACGCCCGCCTCGAGCGGCAGCGCCCTGCCGGCCTCGACGCGCGCGAGCGGCAGGCGGGCGATGTCTTCGGTCGTCGCCGCGAGAGATCGTTGCGAGAGCGCCGCGAGCTCGGCCTCCGTGACCGTGAGCGCCGTCACCGCCTTCGCGTCGTACGCCGCGAGCCGGCAGCGGGTGAAGTAGTCGTCGATCTTCGCCGACACGTCGGCGTACGCGGCCGCAGCGGCGCCGGTCGCGTCCCCCAGCGGCCGCAGGCCCTCCGCCGCTCCTTCGGCGTTCCACGCGACGACGGCCGCCGCCTGCTCGAAGAACGTGTCGCATAGCTTCTGATCGACGCCCGGCTTTCCGCTCCGGTCGGTGACCGAGCCGACCGCGGCCATGACGTCCTCGATGGCGCTCCGCACCGCGTCGTCTCCCGCGGACTCGGCCGGCACGATCCCGTCGCCGTTGAAGCGCGTCGCGACGAAGACCTTCTCCATGTCGAGCACGTCGTCGAGCGATATCTCGGTCGCCTCCTTCTTGCCGCGATCCTTGAGGATGCGCTTGGCGCTCGCGAGCACGGCCTTGCCCTCGTCGCTCTCCTTGTTGAGGCTCGCGAGCGGCACGTCCTGGCCCTTCTCGAGCAGCAGATCGAGCGATTTGAAGACCTTCGTGCACCACTCGATCGCGCCGAGCACCTCGGGCGGGCGGATGCGACCGTCGTGGTCGGTGTCGACGAGATCGAGCGTGCGCTCTTCGATCTCGGTGCCCTTGGTCGGGCACGCGAGCGCGACCCAGAGCTTCTGGTCGAGAGAGGCGAGGTTCTTGAGGTCGTCACCGGTGCGGAGGACGACCTGGTCGACCCCTCCCGCGCGAAAGAAGCTCCAAGCATGGGAATTCTTAGGCATGGGCGCGACGGTAGGCCAGGCTCGCCCGCGGCCGCAAGCCGTCGCGCGGCAGCGCAGCAATCCGTGATACGAGTCGAGGCGAGATGAGCGACGCACGGATCGTGTTGGTCACGGGGGCATCGGGCAACGTCGGCGCGGCGGCTGCGAGCGCGTTCCGCGCCGCGGGCGCGAAGCTCGTCTTGCTCGATCGCTCGCAGGAGAAGCTCGACGCGCACTACGCGCGCGAGATCGCCGAGGGGCACCTCGCCTTCGGCGTCGATCTCGCGGACGAGGCGGCGGTGCGGGCGCTCGTCGACGGCGTCGTCGCGAAGACCGGGCGCGTCGACGTGCTGGTCAACACCGTCGGCGGCTACCTCGGCGGCACCACCGTCGCCGACACGGATTGGGCCGCCTGGGAGCGGATGCTCACGATGAACCTCCGGGTCGCGCACGCCACCTCGCGCGCCGTGCTCCCCCACTTCACGAAGCGTCGCGCCGGCAAGATCGTCCACGTCGCGAGCCTCGCTGGCCTCGCAGGCGGCGCGGGCGAGAGCGCCTATGCGGGATCCAAGGCCGCGCTGCTCCGCTTCGTCGAGAGCCTGGCGAACGAGGTGAAGACCCTCGGGGTTCAGGTCAACGCTGTCCTCCCCGGCACGATCGACACGCCGCAGAACAGGGCGTGGATGAGCCCGGAGCAGGCGGCGCTCGCGATCGATCCGGCCGCGATCGCCGACGTGCTCTTTTTCCTCGCGTCCGATGCGTCGCGCGCGGTGACGGGCGCGGCCATCCGCGTCACCGGTGCGCAGTAGCGCCGCTCACCTCGTCGCCGCTCACCTCAGCGCCGTCGCCTCCGGTCGCGCTCCTCCCCCACACCCGCGCTCGGCGATCCGCGCGACGACGCCCTCGAGCTTCGTCGCCTGCGGCTCCGGAAAGTCGCGCTCATCGACCTTCCGCGAGGCCGCGACGAGGCGCTTCATGTCCTTGCCGCAGGCGTCGAAGAGCGCCTCGAACGCCTTCGTCCCGCCGTGGTAGGCGCGATAGCCCGCGAGCGTCGCGTTCGAGATCGGTCGCCTCATGTGCAGCTCCGCGCGCAGCGCCGCGAGGTAGGCGCCCTTCCGCTCGAGCTTCTCGGCGACGGGCAGCGCCGACTTGTAGAGGGCGTCGAGGTCGACGTAGGCCTGCCGCATGCGCTCCGTCCGCTTCTCGCCGAGCTCTTCTCCTTCGAGGTACGAGGAGAGCTCGCTCGATCCTTCACCGTAGCGCGCGCCCAGGTACGCGATCGCGAGGTGATCGCCGACGAACGTCGCGAGCCCCTCGTTGAAGGTCGATTGCCCCTTCACGTACACCGTCGCGTGCAGCGACTCGTGAAGGATGACCTCCGCGAGGCCCCCCGTCGCGTCGCTTCCGTCCCCGAGCATGCTCGACAGCACCGGGTCGTGGAACCACCCGAGGGTGGAGTACGCGGACGCGCCGCGCAGCTCGACGTCCCAGCCTTCCGCTGCGAGCCCCTCCGCCTGCGCGACGGCGTCGTATTTGTCGAACCATCCGAGGTAAGGCACGCTGCCGACGATCGGGAACGTCCACGTCTTCGACTCGAACGAGAGGCGCGGCGCCGCGCTCACCACCCACACCGCGACCGGGCGATCGAGCGCGACGAAGTCCTCGTAGCTCGCCGTCGGCACGAGCCCGTAGCTCAGCGCGAACGCCTTGATCCGGGGCACCTCGGCGAGCTGCTTCTTCACCTCGGGGGGCGTGTCGGGATCGTCGAGGACCCGGTCGATGCCGCGCGCTCGGCAGACGAGGTCGAGCTGACCCTCGCCCGCCTGCAAGAGATACCCGGTCTCGAAGCAGCCCGAGCTCGCGGCGAGCGCCGCGAGGCCGAGCGTCGCGCCGACGATCCTTCGAAAGCTCACGGCTTCGAAGGCTTCGCCTTGGGCTTGTCGCCCGCCTTGGGCTTGTCGCCCGCCTTGGGCTTGTCGCCCGCCTTGGGCTTGTCGCCGTGCTGGGGTCCCGCGGGCTTCTCCGCGTGCGCCGGCTCCGGCTTCGCGACGATCGGCGCGCCGTTGCGCACGAGCCGGACCTGCTGTCGCAAGAGGCCGTCCACGCTCTGCAACCAGCCCCGGAAGCTCGCGTACTCGGCCACGGGGATGATCGACTTGTCGAAGATGACGCTCGTCTCCACCACGACCGAGCGCTTGTCCTTGCCGAGCTTGTAGCTCGCCTTGGCCGATCCGAACGCGCCGCCCTTCACCTCGCCGTCGGGCGGCAGATCGGCGAAGTCGTAGCCCTCGGGCGCGGTGATCGTCGTCGTGCGCGTCTGGTGGCTCGGCGCGAGGTTCGGCGGCAGCGACACGGGCAGCGTGCGCTTCGTGAGCGGCGCGAGCGTCGAGGTGTACGAGAACGTCCCCGCGAGCGGCACGCTCAGCTCGTCGCCGTCGGGCCGCGCGAACCCCTCCGAGTGCGCCGAGTAGCCGAGCGTCCCGGCGTCGGCGTCGTAGGCGACGTCGCCCGCGAGATCGACCGCGCTCAGCCAACGCGAGGTGAGGTACTGCTCGAGCCATTGCGCTCGCGCGTCCGGCTCGATGAGGTTGTTGCGCATCTCGAAGGCCCAGTCGCCGAGGTGCTTCTCCTTCGCCACGATCTCCGCGGCACCTGAAGGAGCGAGCTTGACGTTCCACTCCACGGAGGACCCGTTGTCCTCGGGCGAGCTCGGGGGCGTCTCGATGATCTTCGCGTCGCCCTGGTAGATGAAGAGCGCCCGCGCGCGCGCGTCCATGCTCGGCAGCGGTCCGAGCCGGCTCTGCGGGCTCGTCGCGTCGAGCCACATGCCCGGCTTGCCGCCCTTGCCGGGGAGGAAGGCGATGCCGTGATCGAACATCGGGATCGCCGCGCGCGGGCTCGCCATCACGCTCGGCATCCCAGTGAGACGCGTTTGCACCAGCACAGGCGTCGCCTCCACGTTGATGGCGCGCAAGAGGCTGATGAGGAGCATCGCCTTGTCGTCGCAGTCGCCTTGCCGCCGGGCGAGCAGCTGCTGCGGACGGTTCGGCAGCCAGCCCTCGCCCGACACGTAGTTCACGTAGCGGATGTCGTCCGCGACGAAGTTGAACAGCGCCTCGAGCTTGTCGTGCTCGGTCTTCTTGCCCGCCGTGAGCTTCTTCGCGAGCTCCTTGATCTGCTCGTCGGGCTCGTTGAAGCCCAAGATCGCGCCTTTGTACCACTCGCGGAACTCGTCCCAGCTGCGGTAGGTGGATCCGACGACGATGGGCAGGACCTCGCTGATGCGGGGCGCGAGCGGCTCCTCGGGGATCGAGGGCGGGTTGTCCCAGATGAACTTCTGGACCTTCCTCCCGCCGTTCTTCGTCTCCTCGAGCTTGTCGGGCTTGCCGTTGATGACGTCGACGCCGAGGCTCGAGCCCTCGGGCGAGTCGACGATGACCTCGTTGAAGAGGACGGGGTGCGTGTCGGTCGAGCCGACGTAGTCGATGAAGTAGAACGGCGCGTCGCCGCGGCGGCCGACCGGCTCCCGCGTCCAGCTGCGCACCGCGATCTCGACGATGTCGCCGCGCTTGAGCTCGGGCCACTTGACGAACGGCATCCCGCTCGAGCTCTGCTGCTCGGGCTGGAGCACGGTGCCGTCCTTGCGGTGGAGCCGCGCGAAGACGAGCTCGGCCTCGTCGCCTTCGGTCGGGATGTCGCGCTCGTAGTTCTCGTCGTCGGTGCGCGGCTCGACGACGATCTCGCGCGCGTAGTGGATGAGCTGCGAGACGCGTTTGTCGTCGTGGTACGTGACGACGCGCATGAAGTGCAGCTGTCGGTCGAAGACCTCGCCGACCTTCGCCGGCTTCGCCTTCGCCCGGTCGAGGATCGTCTGGGTCGGCGTGAGGTAGTCCTCGTCGGGCTGCTTGGAGGCGCCCTTCGTCTTGCCCGAGCCGTCGTCCTTCGCCGCGAACGCGCCGTCGCGGAACGCGATCTCGTCGCGCGCGCGCGGAACGGGCGGCCTGATGTCGAGCGAGCGGAGCGCCGCCGCCTTCGCCCAGCGCGGATCGTCGGTCTTCGGGCCGCCGTTCGTCTCCTCGTCGTGGAGGACGGCCTCCCGCGCCGCGGCGAGCCCCTCGAACGCCTCGGCCGAGTTCGGCGACAGGCGCGTCGCCGTGTAGAGCACCTCGCGCGCCCACGCGTTGCGCCCGAGCGAGAGGAGCTGGCGCCCCATCGACGCCACGGTCTCCGCGTTCGACTGCAGGACGAGCACCTGCGCCACGGCGCGCTCTTGGGACGCTGCGCCCTCGAGGCCCATCGTGCTCACGTAGCCTGAGCCGGCCTTCGTCTGCATCGCGAGCCTCCGCTCGATCTGCAGGGCGAGATCCGGTCGCTGCGACGCGAGCTGGCGCAGATCGCGGAGCGCGAACGTCGGGAGCCGTTGGCGCTGGCCGCGATCGATCTCCAAGAGGTCGTTGAGCGCCTTCGACTGCGCGCCGCTCCCGCCGATGCGCCACGCGAGCTCGACGCGCATCACCCGCGCCTCCACGTCGGACGCCTCCTTGAAGGGCGCACCCCCCATCGTCTCGGTCGCCCAGTCGAGTCGACCGGTCGCGTATTGCGCCTGTGCGATCCGGCGCTGCGCGAACGCCTCGGTCGCCCGGTCACCCGCGGCGTGTGCGCGCTCGGAGGCCTGGTTCATCCAGCCGCTCCGGTTCGCGCCGAACGCCGACAGCCACGCCGCCAAGGCGAGCTCGTCGGGCGACACCGACGCGTCGCGCGCCACGCGATCGAGCAGCCCCGGCGCCCGCGGCGAGCGCGCGTCGTCGGCGCCCGCGAGCGTCCTGACGATCGCGGCCGAGAGCGCTGCCTGCCTCGTCGGCGTCGCGCCGATGTCGAGCGCGGCCTCGAGGCTCGTGAGGACACGCTCGGACTTCGGCGTCTTGTCGGCGCTCTTCTTCGCGACGGCGGCGGGCTTCTTCCTGTCGGCGTCCTTCGTCGGCGCGGGCTTCTGCGCCGGTGCAGCGGGCTTCTGCGGCGGTGCAGCGGGCTTCTGGGGCGAGGGCGGGGCGGGGTTCGGCGCCGGGATGGGCAGCCGCATCACCGGGATGTGTCGGATCGCGTCGCCGGGGCGCGTCGCGGGTGTGGGCTCCGGCGCGCCGGGCTTCACCGGCTTCGGCGCGGGCTTCACCGGCTTCTTGGGCGGCTCGGGCTTCTTGCCCTTCGGCGGGATCTTCGTCGCGAGGCGCTCGGCCGGGATCCCGTCGAGCACGCTCGACGCCTGCGCGGCGAACGGCTTGTCGTCCGCGTCGGTGAAGCGCAGTCGGACGCGACCTTCGTCGGGCTGCGCGCCGGTGCACACCTTCACCGCGAGCAGGTGCGCCCCTTCGTCGGGCGCCACGCGCATGGCGAGCCTGTCGAGGATCGCCTTGGTGTGCACGTCATCGCTCGATGCAACGGTATCTCCGTCCCAAATGAGGCGCGCCGCGCCCGTCGCGGCGAGGTGCACCGTGAGCGGCCCGGGGAGATCGGCCGGGAACGTGATCTTCGACGCGAGGTACGTGCACGTCTCTTGGCGCGGCGAGATGTAGAGATCGAGCGGCAGCCCTTCGGCGGTGACCGTCGCGGGGAGCACGCGGCGCCAACCGACGCGGTACGCGCCCCAGGAGTAGTCGGCCTTCGCGTCGGCGAAGCTCTTGCCCTCCGCCTCGGGGCCCTCGCGCTTCTCGAGCCCGCCGCCCGTGTCCTGGAACGGCCCGAGGATCGCCATGGTCTGGACGAGGCCCGCGCGGTTCGGCGGCGCGTCGAAGTTGACCTTCGCCCAGCCCTCCCACGGCGCCGCGAGCGGCTTCGGCCCGATCGAGAGCGCGAGCATCCTCGCGTCGTCGGCGAGGGGCAGCGCGCCGCGCCCGAGGCCCGCGATCGACGACACGACCGAGTCTCGCGGCGCTCGATCCTCGAGCGATGCAGCCACGAGCAGCCCCGCGAGCGCGTCGTCCCCCCCGGCCCTCGCGCGTTCGAGCCCGTGCGCCGCCATGCGGTCCGGCGTCTCGTCCGTCCACCGACTCACCGTCGGCACCGGCGCGATCGTCGGCCGTTGGTCGTCCTTCTTCTCCGGCTTCGCGGGCAGCTTCCCCGGCGGCTTCGTCGGACCGCGGCTCGGGGGCGGCGGAACCGGAGGCTTCGGCGGCGTGGGCTTGCCGGGCCCGTCGGGGTTGGGCTTCGCCATCGTCGGCAGCGCCGGCTTCTTCTGCGCCGGCTGCGCCTCTGCGACGGAGCCGACGAGCAGGCCCAAGAGCGCGAGGCCGACCCACCGGCCAGCTCGTTCGTGCCGATCGACCTGCGCGCGGAGCGCGGGCGGGGGTTCTTCGCGGCCACACAAGCGTCCTCGGTCGTCCGGACCACGCGAGATCGTCATCGGATCGTCTTCTCCTCGGGTGGCGGCAGCGTAGCCGAAGGCCACGCGCGAGGCCGCGCGAATCGTGACGCCCCGCCGTCCGAGGACGATCCGGAGTTGGCCCGTGCGGTCTCCGATCGCTAGGGTCGGCCCATGAAGCGGTGGCTCGCGCTCGTGTCGCTCCTCGCGACGCTCGTCCTCGTCATCGTCCACGCGCCGGCGGCGATGGCGAGCGCGACGGTGGACATCACCGAGCTGAGCCTGCCGGGGGAAGCGGACGCCAAGCTCGAGAAGCAGCTCCGTACCCTGCTCCACAAGGCCGCGCGGCCGCTCGACTTCGGGCGGGGCAAGCGGGTCGAGATCACCGTGAAGCTCGTCGAGCTGACGGTCGAGGAGAGCGACGACGTGCTGCGCGTGACCTGCACGCTGGTCGGCCGGCTGAAGGGCGGCGGCAGCGCCCGCTCGCACATCAGCTTCGGCGGCAAGCCCAAGCGGCGAAAGGAGCTCCAGCGGCAGGTCCTCGCGATGGTCTCGGACGGCGTGATGTCTCGCCTCGCCGAGCTCGCGCGCACCCGCGACGCGCTCGAGAAGAAGAAGGCCGCGGACGAGAAGTCGCGCAAGGACCAGGGCGGCAAGAAGCCGGCGCGCGCGACCGCCCCGTGATCGCCCGAGCGCGGGCCGAAGAGCGCCTTCGACGTCGCTCGCGCGGCCCCGTGCTATGAGAGCCGAGGAGGTCACGCGACGTGGACTACACGAGCATTCTCGCCGATCTGTTCCAGGAGGAAGATCAAGCCAGGCTCATGGCTCGTCAGCTCATGGACATCGCGAACCAGTCCAAGGAGGCGGCGGCGCGCGAGCGCGCGAGCTTGCTCGAGTTCCTCGCCGGGCCGATGGAGCGACACATGGACTACGAGGAGCGCTCGCTCTTCCCGCGGCTCGCCAAGCGCGGCCTCGCCCCCGAGGTCTCCGTCGCCGAGAAGCAGCACACCGCGCTCCGCGAGCAGCGCGCGAAGCTCGCCTCGATCCCGCAAGAAGAGGTCACCGCGCGCGGCGAGGAGATCGCCCACCTCATCTTCGACATCGCGCGCCTCATGCTCCACCACACGAACTTCGAGGGCGACTACATCTACCCCGAGCTCGACAAGCAGGACTGGGCCGAGATGATGGAAGAGACGATCCACTGAGCCGCGTGGCCTCCTCCGCGTCGCAGCGCTCGCTCTTTCGCTCGCTGGTGGCTGGCGCCCATGTGAGCGCTCGGCGACCTCGCCTCACAGAACGGGCGTGCGGCGACGACACAGAAAAGGGTGAAGGGCTCCCGTTCGCCGCTCCCGTTGGTCTATAGTTGGATGAAGGCTCCACATTGGGACCTCTGTCGGCACGCTTCGATGGCTCGGAAGAACCGGTGATCAAAGAGGGCAACGTCCTCAACGAACGCTACCGCCTGGTCCGCCCGCTGGGGCAGGGATCGCAGGCGTTCGTGTGGGTTGCGGAGCACCTCGCGCTCGGCAGCCACGTCGCGGTCAAGCTCATCGATCCGGAGCTCGCGAAGCAGGACGACGCGCGCGAGCGGTTCCGTCGCGAGGCGACCGCGGCGGCGAAGCTGCGCAGCCAGCACGTCGTGCAGATCATCGATCACGGCATCGAGGGTGATCAGCCCTTCATCGTGATGGAGCTGCTCGAGGGTGAGGATCTCTTCCAGCGCCTCGATCGTCTCGGCCCGCTCCCGCTGCAGCAGGTCTCGCGCATCGTCACCCAGGTGGCGCGCGCCCTGATGCGCGCGCACGCCGAGGGCATCATCCACCGGGATTTGAAGCCTGAGAACGTCTTCATCACGGCGAACGAAGACGACGAGGTCGTGAAGGTGCTCGACTTCGGCGTCGCGAAGATCACCACGCCGCAGAAGGCGCAGATGACGAAGACGGGCGCCGGCACGCTCATCGGGACGCCCCACTACATGAGCCCCGAGCAAGTGAAGGGCATCGGCGAGATCGATCACCGCTCGGATCTCTGGTCGCTCGCCGTCATCGCGTACCAAGCGGCGACCGCTCATCTCCCGTTCGACAGCGACGGCGTGGGCGATCTGCTCATCAAGATCTCGCTCCACCACCCGAAGCCTCCGTCGGAGCTGAACCCCGAGCTGCCCCACGCGTTCGACGAATGGTTCGAGAAGGCGAGCGAGAAGGATCCGGCCAAGCGTTACCAGTCCGCGCGTGAGCTCGCCGAGGCGCTCGCGCGCGCGGCGGGCATCGAGCCGCGCCCGAGCGCGCAGAAGCAAGAAGGGCGCGTCGAGCTCGACTGGGGACCGGACTCTTTCACGAACCCCGGTAACCGCATCGCCGATCTGCTGCGCGCCGCGGCCGCGCCGCCGCCCGCGGAGCGCGCCCCGAAGCGCCGCCCGGTGGAGAAGGCGGAGGAGATCGAGGTCGCGATGGGGACCGTTCCCCCACCGGCGCCGGAGTCCTCGGCTTCGCGACCGAAGCCGCCCCCGAAGCCCGCGCCGTCGAAGCCCGCGAAGGCCGCCGCCGATCCCGGCGCCGTCCCGCTCTGGGACTTGCCGAAGAACGGTGCGTCGGCGAAGCAGAGCCAACCGCCGAGCAGCGCTGGGCGCGCGATGGCTTCGACCGTCACGGGCCTCTCGAGCTCCGGCGCGAGCATCGTTCCGCCTCCGGAGCTCGACGGATCCGGCAAGCGCCGGGTGCTCTGGTTCCTCGCCGTCGCCTTCGCGCTCGGCGCCATCGCGCTCACCGTGTCGGTCATTCGATCGCAGATGATCACGACCGAGTCGCGCCTCCCCGAGTCGCCCGGATCCGCCGCGCCCGCGATCCAGCCCGCGCCCACCGCCACGACGCCGCCTGCGCCTGCGCCCGAGGCCACGTCGTCGAGCTCGGCGACGGCGGTCGATCCGTCGGTCACCAAGAAGCCCACCACTTCGGCGACGACGCCGCGATCGACGGGCGGGACCGTTCCGCCACTCGCGCGCACGGTCAAGACGAAGGACGGCGACGTCGAGATCTGGGTGCCGCTCCCGGACAAAGAAGTCCCCCGCCGCTGAGAGCGCGCGACGGGGGTTCGGGGTCCTAGTTGAGCAGCTTCTTCGAGAGGTGCTTCAGCGCGTCCTCGGCGGCTTCCTCGACGGCCTTGCGCATCGTCTCCGAACGCGAGTCCTCCGCCACCATGATCGCGTACTTGTTGCCGTGCACTTCGAATCGAGCGAGCGGCGTCTCCTGCGTCGCGCCCTCCTGCGCTCGGATGGGCACCTGAACCTGCAGCGAGCCAACCGTCAGCTCGACGAACCCCAGCAATCTAGATTCGGTGAGCGTCATCTATCCAAGGGTAGACGCGATCGCGCGGATGGCAAGCATGACACCTCCGTCAGGGCTCACCGCGGTCGCCACACGGGGCTCGCGTGGAGCTTCGACTCGAGCGCCTTCACCACCTCTCCGTAGATGCGCTCCTCCCCGCGTCCGCGGTGCTCGACCGGCTCGAGCACGTGGAAACCGAGCCTCCCGGGCACCCAAGGCACGAGCGCGACCGACCAGAAGCTCGCCAAGGCCGCGAGGGTTCGCGTCGACGCAGCGCGACGACGCGTCACGCCGAGCGCCGCCGCCGCGGCCAGCATCGAGAGGACGGGGAGCGGCCCGCGGCGCATGCCGATGAGGCGCGTCCCCGTGAGCCACGCGAGCGCCTTCGTGCCTCCGAGGTTCGGCAGGGTCACGTGGCTCCCGGTGATCGCGAGCGGAACGATGGTGAGATCGTGCTCGCGCGCGAGCCTGATCCAGCCTCGCCTCTCCGCGAAGTCCACCTCGCGGGCGCGCCAGAGCGGGCGCATCGACTCGTGATCGCCACCCGGGAAGAGCAGGAGCGGGACGTCGTGGGTTCGCGCCCACGCCGCGCCGACCTTCGTCGCCTCGACGCAGCCGAACCCGCGGAGCGCGTCGCCCATCCCGGGGAGCTTGAAGAGCGCCGAGTGCGCCATCGCGGCGAGCGGGCGAGCCTCGCCGAAGCGGTCGAGCCAAGCGCCGATGAGCGAAACGCACTCCGTGATGCCGAGCCCGGAGTGATTCGCGACGAGCAGGTAACGATCGTGAGCGGGCAGGTGCTCGACGCCCTCGAGCGCGCCGGGCCAAAGCGCGCTCCACGCGGGGGCGAGCGCGCGATAAGCGGCCACCCAAGCCGCGTCCGGTCGCCCCGGCTGGTCGGACGAGCGAGTGGTCCTCGGCACGCATCGCAGCCTACTCCGAAGGCTCGTCGAGCGGAGCGCCGCTGTAGAAAGCTCGCTTGCAGCGGCCTGAAAAGGGCAGGATGGTTCGACCATGACGCACCCGCTCTCCGAGTCCGCCCAGAAGAAGCTGCCGCTCCGCGGGACGTTCACCGCGCTCGTCACCCCCTTCACGCCCGACGGCGAGAAGATCGACGTCGCGGCGCTCGACGCGCTCGTCGAGGCGCAGATCGCCGGCGGCGTCTCGGGGCTCGTGCCCTGCGGGACGACGGGCGAGTCGCCGACGCTGAGCGACGCGGAGCAGGTGCAGGTCGTGCGGCGGGTCGTGGAGATCGCGAAGGGCCGCGTCCCCGTGCTCGCGGGCACCGGCACCTTCTCGACGAAGAAGACCGTCGCCGCGTCGAAGGCCGCCGTCGAGGCCGGCGCAGACGGCGTGATGCTGGTGATGCCGTATTACAACAAGCCCTCGCAGGACGGCATGCGGGCGCACGTGCTCGAGGTGGCGGCTGCGGTCGACGTCCCGATCGTGCTCTACAACATCCCTGGCCGCTCGGTCGTCGACCTGCTGCCCGAGACGACCGAACGCATCTGCGTCGAGGCGCCGCGCGTCGTCGGGATGAAGGAGGCGACGGGCAACGTGCTGCGCTGCCAGGAGCTCGTGAAGCGGCTCGGCGACCGCCTCGCCGTGCTCTCCGGCGACGACGCGCTCACGCTGCCCATGATGGCCGTCGGCGCGAGGGGCGTCATCAGCGTCACGTCGAACGTGCGGCCGCGCGAGGTGAGCCGCGTGACGAGCCTCTTCCTCGACGGTCAGCTCGAGGCCGCGCAGCGACAGCACTTCACGCTGCTCGACCTTCACGCGCTGCTCTTCGTGGAGCCGAACCCGTCGCCCGCGAAGGCGGCGCTCGCGCAGGCGAAGGCCATGAGCGCGGCCGTTCGCGGGCCGCTCGTCCCGTGCACCGATGGGCTCGCAGAGCGCATCGCGCACGCCATCGCGCGGCTGGAGCGAGGCGCGTGAAGATCGCCGTCGTCGGCGTCGCGGGGCGCATGGGGCGAGCCATCGTGCGCTCGTTGGAGGCCGAGGGCGTCACGCTCGTCGGCGCCGTCGGACGCGCGGAGTCGAAGGCGCTCGGTCGGGACGTCGGCGAGCTCGCGGGCGCCGGGACGCTCGGCGTCGTCGTCTCGCCCGACCTCGGCTCGGCGCTGCTCGGCGCCGATTGCGTCGTCGACTTCTCGACCCCGCGCGCGCTGCCCACGGTGGCGCTCGCCGCAGCGCAACGAAAGATCGCGTTCGTGTCGGGCACGACGGGCATCGACGCCGCCGCGGAGCACGCGCTCGACACCGCGGCGAAGTCCGTGCCCGTCCTCTGGTCGGCGAACATGAGCGTCGGCGTTCACGTGCTCGCCGACCTCGTGAGGCGCGCCGTCGCGATGCTCGGCCCCGACTTCGACGTCGAGATCGTCGAGACGCATCATCGCCTCAAGGCGGACGCACCGAGCGGGACGGCGAAGCGTCTCTTCGACGCGGTGAAGGAGGCGCGCGCGGGCGCACGCGCGCTCGGCGGCCGCGAGGGCCTCGTCGGCAAGAGGACCGACGACGAGGTCGGCGTCCTCGCGGTGCGTGGCGGCGACGTCATCGGAGACCACTCCGTGCATCTCCTCGGCGCCGGCGAGCGGCTCGAGCTGACGCACCGGGCGACGAACCGCGAGCTCTTCGCGCGCGGAGCGCTGCGGGCGGCGAAGGCGATCGTCTCGAAGCCGCCTGGCCGCTACACGATGGCCGACGTCGTGTGAGGCGCTCCCCCGCGCGATCTGCGCGGCGTCGTCGTCACGGCCACCAAGCTTCGAGCGACACGTGTCCGGCCCGTCCCGGCAGCGGATACCCGACCGCGTCGGTGGAGCGATCATCGAGCAAGTTGGAGATGCGTACGCGCGCGGTGAGCGCGTCGTGGGCGAAGCCGAGGGAGGCGTCCGCGTCCCACGCGCGCTGCGCTGGGAGCTCGATGAGCCCCGCCGGATCGGCTGCGCGCGCGCTGCGGTAGACGAACGTCGTGCCGAGCCCCAGGCCGTCGATCCCCACGCGTGGCCACAGGTCGCGGAGCACGAGGTGCACGCCTGCGGCGTCGACGATCGCAGCCTGGAACGGCAGCGCGTCGTTCGCGAGCGTGCGGCCCGCGGAGTCGTCGCGCGCGTCGGTGAGCGTGAGCGCGTCGTCGAAGCGGAGCATGCGGAAGAGCTCCAGCGCCAAGGTGGCCTCGCCGCCCAGGACGTGCGCCGCATCGACGTTGTAGGGGCGGAGGACGCCGATGCTCGTCCGACGAAACGCGATGAGCTGCCGCGCCGATCGATAGAAGAAGAGCGCCTCGCCCGCGACCCGCGCCGATGCGCCGAGGCGCGTCTCGCCGCGCGCGCCGACCTCGAACGAGAGGCCCTGCTCCGAGGAGAGCGACGTGTTGCCGAGCACGCTCGCGCTCGAGCCGTAGAGCTCGCCGAGCAGCGGTTGGCGCACGTAGCGAGCGACGTTCGCGAAGAAGCGGAGCTCGGGTAGCGGCGCGACGGTCGCGCCGACGCGGGCCTCGGGCAAGAGCGCGTTCGTGCCCGCGTCGGGGCCCGCCGTGCGGCTCGAAGCGAGGCTGCCAGCGAGCGCGAACGTGAGCGCGTCGAGGGGCACGAGCTCCGCCGACGCGAACGCGCGAGACACCGACCTCCGCGCGCGCAGCGCCGCGGCGCCCGCAGGATCGACGCCGAGCAGATCGACGAGCTCACCCGCGCCCGCTCGGACGCGGGCCCACCTCACCGGCTGCTCGCGGAGCGCGATCCGAACGCCCGCCGACTCTCCCGAGACGGTCTCGCGCGCGGCGCCGATGGGAAGCTCGCGGAGGGGATCGAGGTAGAGGTACGCGCCCGACTTTCCAAACGCGCTCACGACGATCTCACACGCGTCGTCGCGCGGGTTCGCCTCGCACCGCGCCCGCGCCTCCGCGGCGAAGAGCGCGCGTCGCGTCTTCGCGCGGGCGCTGGTCGCGGGGAGGATCCCGAGCCCGGTCACCCCTTGCTCGCGCGACATCACGTTCGTCACGGCGACGACGCTCCCGCGATCGCCGAGCCTCGCTCGCGCGACCGCCCACGCGTCGACGACCGTCGCGTCGGCGTTGGTCCGGCGCACCACGCGATCGTCGGACGGGTCGAACCGCGTGCCTCGATCGTCGGTGTAGAGGAAGTCGTTCTTCGACGTGTCGTAGCGGATCGCGAACGCGGCGGCCGCCGCGCGGGTCCCCACCGACGAGAGGAGCCAGGCGGAGCGCTCGCCGAAGCTCCCGGCGGCCAAGCCGCTGCCGACGCGCGTCTCGCGTGGGAGCGACGGCTCGAGGAGCACGGCGCCGCCGAGCCCTCCGCCGAGCTCGAACGGCGCGTCGCCGCGGAACACGGTCAGTCGGTGCAAGAAGAAGAGCGGCACCGTCGAAAGATCGGCCGTCCCGGAGAGCTCGTCGTTGAGCTTCACCCCGGCCAGGTAGACGGGCGTCTCGGCGTTCGAGGCGCCGCGCAGCCCGATGGTCGCGAGATCGGCGCCGCTGCCCGATCGCGAGACGCGTACGCTCGGCACTGCGGAGAGCGCGTCGGTCAGCGCGGCGCCGGGTCGCGCGAGGGGCTCGCCCTCGACGACGGTGGACGCCACGGTCGCGTCCTCCGCCGTCGGCGAGAGCGGTCCGCCCGTCACCGTGACGTCGATCGGGTCGGCTCGCGCGCTCGGCTCGCGCCCGAGCCACGCGCAGAGAACGCCGAGGCAGAGCGTCGTCGCTCTCCGCATCGTCGTCAGGGAGGGCTGCAGGTGGCGTGGACGAGCGCGACCGCGTCGAGATCGAATGCGCCCGCGAGCCCCGTCTGATCTGCGCGATCGGTGATGCGGATGAATCGAGCGCGCGCCACGCCGAGGTCTGCGAGATCGAAGGCGTCACCGCCGGCCACGCTCGGGTCGGTCGGCGATATCTGGTTCGTGTCCGGGTTCGCGTAGACGGGGTGCCAACCCGCGCACGAGCCGTAGGGCGGCGAGAGCGCCGTGCACGGAAAGCTCTGCCACGTGACGCCGTCCTCGCTCACGGCGACGGTCGCGAGCTCGGCGAAGACGGCGCTCGGATCGCCCCCTGCGTAGAAGGGATTCTCGAACACGATGAAGTCGGGGCCCGGGCCGTCGACGATGGTCTGCGATCCGAACGCCAGGGTGATCGAGCCTCCGTTGCCGAGGGTGAGCACGTCGAGCGATCCCTCTCGATCGCCGCCGCCGTGCGGCGGGCCCATGACCACGCACGGCATCGCCTTCTGACCGAAGCCCGCGCCGGGCCCGTACGTCACGTCGACCACGCTGCCGACGAACGGTGAGCACGGATCGCTCGTGCACGTCGGCGCGCCCGTCGAGGTCGACGTGCCGCCGCCGCTCGCGCCGACTTGGGTCGTCTGGACCGCGCCGCCGGCGCCACCGACGCCGTCGACCCCGGGATCGGCGCAGCCGAGGAGCGCGAGCGGCAGGAGCGCTGCGAGAGCTCCTCTCGCCAAGACCATGGAACCAGGCATGAGACCCTCCGGGCGAGCTGCGCGCCCTCGAGTGACTCCGGTCTCCGTGACCGGGTGCCGTGGTCCGATCTTCTGACTCCCCAACCGGCGCTCCTCTCGGAGCGTCGACCCGATCGCCTTCCCAGCGGGCGTGTGGCCCGAAAGTGGCTCTCGATCGGCTTTCGTGGGTTACAGCGGCGGCTCCGTGCCAGATTCACACTGGCTTTCCCGGTGGGATGACGCCCACCGCCCCCTCGCGAGGGGAACCACGGCACGGAGGGACTACCACGGTCGACCCGGCTCCGAAACGGGGGAACGCTCGCGCGGCGTCCTCCATTGCGCACCGGCGCATCCGTGCGATGATCCTCACATGGCCGATGGGCGAAAGCAGGTTCTGGAGGAGTCGTCGAAGAAGGGCATCGCCGCCGGGGCGGCGGCCGCAGGAACCATCGCCGTCGCCGTCGTGCTGAGCCCGTACCTCGCGGCGGTCGCCGCCGTGCCGACGGCCGTGCTCGGCTACCGTTGGTGGAAGCACCGCGCCCAGAACGGCATCAAGTTCTGACGCGCGCCGTCGAAGGTCAGCTCGCGATCCGCCGCAGTCGGAGGATCGGGGCCGTGTCATCCTCGTCGAGCGACGCGTAACGATCCTCCGAGACGTCGACCTCGACCTCGATCGACCAGTCGTTCGTGCGCTCCTCGTCGACGAGCGTCTGCCACGCGTCGAAGCGCCCCTCGCCCGTCGGCTTGAGCGTCGTGTGCTCCGCTTGGCGCGCCTCGTGGTGCGTGAGCAGCGCACCGCGCTCCGCGAAGAACGGGCGCATCGCCTCCTCGAGCCCGCGCGCGTCGAGCTCGCTGTCGGGTCGAATCGCGGCTGCCGCGCCGGCCCAGTCCTTCGCGGCGAGGAGCTTCACGAGCCGGTGCAGCTCTCGACGGACGCGCACGAGCAGCGCCTTCGGATCGTCGCCGAGCCTCTTCGGGGCGTGGGCCGACGGGCCTCGCGTGGGCTTGTCGTCGCGCCGCCCCTCCCACTCGTCGAGCAGGCTCGAGTCGACGCCGCGGACCTCTTCGCGCAGGAACG
>CAYYKK010000099.1:0-22159 GCA_964467935.1 uncultured Polyangiaceae bacterium | reverse complement strand
GCATCGGTCGGCGCATGCACCTGCCGCCGCACGTCTCGCACGTCGGCGTGCGCGGATCGGGCCTTCGCTTGCGCCCCGGCATGGTGTTCACCATCGAGCCGATGATCAACGAAGGAGGCCCCGAGGTGCGCGTGCTCCCCGACGGTTGGACCGTGGTGACGCAGGACGGGTCTCGCTCCGCGCAATTCGAGCACACGGTCCTCGTGACCGATCGAGGCTGCGAGATCCTGACCGAGCTCGACGCCGGGGATGCTCGTTCCTGATCCTCCCGCGCGCACTCACCGAGGGTCTCGCCGCCGGAGGGTGACGAGGTGAAGCGCGTGTTCTCGGCGATGACGGCGATGCGCGAGATCGACGTCGCTGCTATCGAAGCGGCGCGCCGCGGCCAGCACCTCGCCCTCTTTTCGAGTCTCACGCGGCTCAGGGCTTCGCCGCGATCCGCTCCATCTCCGGACGCCGGAAGCCGTGAGGAAACGCACGGAGATAGGCGTTCGCCGCGGCGCGCGCCTCGTCCTCGCGACCCTCACGCACGAGACCGAGGACCTCGAGATAGGCGCGATCCTCCCGTTCGGCGTTCGATTGTGGTCCGACCGTGGAAGGCGCCACGAAAGGAGCCCCGCTCGACGCGGGCCCCGGCTCGATCGGCGGAGAGGGAGGAACGTGCGATGACTTCGCGCCCTCGGGCTCCGGCGTCGGCCGCGCCGCGCCCGTCTCTCGCGCGGCGACCTCGAGGGGCGCCGTCCAGCTCGATCCCGCTTCGATTCGGAGAGGCAGCTCGTGCGGTCGGCGAAAGGTCACCGCGCCCTCGGTGACCCGGATGGATTGGGTGCGGTCGTCGGCGACGCTCACGCGAAAGCGCGTCCCCTCGTCTTCGAGCGTACCGTCCGGCAACTCCACGACCAGGCGCGGATCGCCCTCGCTCCGATGAACCGACAGCTCGATGGCCCCATCGCGCAGCGCGACGCGCGCGACGCCGGCGTCCGAGACCGAGGACCACACCCCGCGCGGATCTTCGCGCACCGAATAAAACGGCGCTCGCTCGTGGAGCGACACACGCCACACGACCGCCCCGGCGACGGACGCCGCAGCGAAGATGCCGAGGGCGATCTGGGTCCATCGTCTCGGCGGCGGGTCGGGGTTGGTCAAGGCCTGATCGGCGCGTCGAAGCACGAGGCCGCGGACGCGCCGCAACCGAAGCTCGTCTGGCGCGGCCCGCGCAGCCGAGGCGCCGAGCTCTCCCGCGAGCGCGTCGAGCGCGAGCTGCTCAGCGCGACAATCGCGGCACGACGCGACGTGCACGGAGAGCTCCCGCGCCGCGGCGCCGCTCATCCGGCCGTCACGCGACGCCTCGAGCTCCCACCGTCGAGGGCAGGCCGCGCTCATCGCTTCCCCTCGAGGATCTCGCGCAGCTCGCGGCGTGCGTGATGCAAGCGCGTCCATATCGTGCCGACCGCCACCCCTTGCACCGTCGCGATCTCGTTCGCCGTCATTCCCTCGACCTCGGCGAGCCAGAGCGCCTCGCGCTTCGGGGGAGAGATGCGCTCGAGCGCGCGATCGAGATCGGTTCTGTCGGCGCTGGGCCCCGGAGAGGAAGTCCTTTCCGATGCGGAGAGCTTCGTCAGGAACGAGACCATCCGGCGCAGTGAGCGCCTCCGCTCCTGGATGACGCGCACGCCGATGCCGAAGAGCCAGGGTTTCGCGGAGGTCGCGTCGGGTCGATAGGTGTGGGCGATCGAGACGACCCGCACGAACACCGATTGGACGATGTCGTCCGCGTCCTCGCGCGGCGCCATGCGCTGGACGAACGAAAACAGCGCACGAGCATAGCGATCGTAGACCTCACCGAGCGCGCCGACGTCGCCGCGCGCGACCCTGTCGAGCGCGTCTCGGTCGGCCGTCGAGACCGACGCCGGCGAAGGAGCGACGAGACGCAGCGCGGGCTTCATGGCACCGACCATTCCACGCCCGTGCCGATCCCCGAGGAGAACGCGGGGAGCTTCGGGAGCGCTGGATCGATCCGCGCGGCGCGTCGGAGTCGAATCGGTGAGAGCTCGGTCTCGAGCGTCACGAGCCACCGCGTCGATCCCGCGCCGAACCCGGCACGAGCGAGGGGCCCAAGCCGCGCGTCCAGCTTGCTACCCTGCCCCTCTTCACTGTCGATGCGAACGAACGTCTGCCCCTCTTCGAGGAAGCCCCCTGCGAACCCGACGTCGAGGTGCACGGCCGAGGTGTGAACGATCGCGCGCGACACGAAGAGGCTGGCTCCGAACCCATCCATCTCGAATCCACGATAGTAGCCGGGGACGACCTGCTCGTAGGCGTCCCACCGACCCGAGATGCCGAATGCCCATGGTCCTACGGTCAGCGCGAGGTGCGCGGCCGGACCCAAAGACAAATACGCACCGGGCCCGCTGACGCGACCGACGAGCGTCGCGCCGAGCCGGAATCCGAGCGGCGCGCCCGAGCTCGTGGATCGATCGTGGCTCACGCTCGACCCAATCGGCTCGGTCGACGACGAGCCGGCGCGATCCGACGACGCATCGCCGAGAGCTCCACGCCTCGGGTTCGACGAAGGGGGATCCGAGGTCGGCGAGCTCGACGACGGCGGTGCCGAGGGCTCGATCGCGGGCGGCTCCGTCGCAGGCGGCGCGGGCCGCTCCGGCGCAACGGGGACCGTCATCAGCGCAGCGATCGTCAAGCTGAGGTCTTCGGGGTGACGCACGCGACGAAGGGTCCGGCGACCGTCGCGGAGGGCGACCTCGACGATCACGCCCTCCCCAGCCGGAACCACGACGAGGCGCGCGGCTGGATCCACGTCGCCGAGCGAGCCGAGCGATGCGCACGTCGCAGCGAGCGCGTCAGCCCAGTCGGGGCTCAAGCTCCCCTCGACGCTGACACGGGGGTCCGCACACGCCGGCTGTGCGGCGGCCGCAGAGGAAGCGCCGAACAGCAGCGCTGCGCACGAAGCCACGCTCGCGTTCAGCGGCCCCCGGGCCGTGGTGCGTCCGCGACGCGCTGGGACGCGACGATCGAAGAAACCTCTCGAGCCGTCGGCCTGCACCACGAGCATGATGCACCCTCTTGGCCCGAGACGCTCGGAGCCTTTTCAGGACGTTCGCGCGGCGCGAGCCCCGCGGGTGAAGGATCGACGACAGGTCGGCCAAGAGGACGGGCCGGGCCATCACGTCGCCTCCGATCACCCCCGGCTCCGAGACATGCCCACAGAAAGACTGATCGATTTCCACGTCGAGACGAGGCGCCTCGGGGCGGCGCTGCTCCTCGATTGCCGTGCCCGCTCCTCGTCGCCGAGGGCGATCTTCCTCCAAAACCTGTACGGAGGTTCGCAGCGGTTTCCGCTCGGGCTCGTCGGCGGTGGTCACAGCCCCAACGCGCCGAGCGCGGGGGCCGGGTTCTCGAGCCGATCGGCGTGCTTGCTTCCGCTCCCGAACGAGTCGGCGCTCGTGTTCCAGGGCGAGCTCTTCGCCGCTGATGACGCCGAGAACGAGCCGGCGCCGCCGGGCTACAGACGACTCGACGCGCAGGAGCAGCGCTTCGTCATCGAGATCGCGCTCCCGGCGCGGCAATGGGAGAACGGCGCGGGTCGAATCGAGAGCGGTATCGTATCGCAGGTACGACGCCTTCGCCTTTGCATCGAGGTCACCATCGATCCGCGCGAGGTGCAAGAGACCGACGATGTCTGCATCTGCGGCCACGGCCAACCAGCGCTGCTCGAGCGGACGATCGATCTCGCCGAATCCTTCTCGCTGATCGCCGACGCGCGCAGGCCGCGACGCGGCGAGGATCTGCTCGCCATGCTGCGGTCGTACACGCGGATCGGATCGGCCGAGCCGCTCGCGGTCGGAGCGGAGGCGAAGCTCCGCGCGTGATGGAGGGCGCTCGCACGCGAGCTACTTGGGCGGCGGTGCGACGACCGCGACCGTCGTCGTGACACCCGCGCCGTCCCACGCGTCGGCCTGCGTGTCGACGAGGAGGCACGCGCTCCCGTTGGTGTTGTCGATCTCGACGATGGGCCCCGCGTGCGAGAAGCCGAGCACCTTGGTGCCGACCGCGGCGATCCCGTACATGCTGCCGTAGCCCGACGCGTTTCCGGCATCCGCGCAGCCGCTGCGCTTGACGACCTCGCCTCGCACCGACTGGAGCACGGACTGCGTCGTCGCCGATCCGAGCTTCGTCACGTCGATCTCGACGAGCGTGTCCGTGCCGTTGCAATTGCTCGTGGAGGGCGGACTCGGGCAGTCGCGCACCGTCGCGAAACCGATCGGCGCGCCGCCATTGGCGAGGAACACGATGTCTCCCGAGAGCTCCCACGCTTGCCCTTGGTGGCTCTTCGAGTACGTGTGCCCGTTGCCGTCGTTCGCGGGGACCACGCCGAGCGTGCCGTGCTGCGTCAGGTTTCCGTTATCGTCGATGGCCCAGAGCTCGCCTGCGGTGTTCCCGGCCACGAGCACCTCCTTGGCGGGATCGAGCACACCCGCCGGCGCGAACGTGAGCCCGAAGAACTTCACTTGGTTGCTCGAGACGATCGGCGTACGCGTCACGCAATGCACGACGTTGCCTTGGATCGCCAAGTGGATGATCGCGCGTTCGGTCACGCCCCAGAGATCCCCTTCTGCGTTGACGGCGACGTCGGTCATCGAGGTGTCTTGTCCCGAGCCGCCGATGCAATCGAAGTCTCCGATCGTCGTCGGCGGCGCGTTCGGGTTCGCCGGATCGACCTGGAACAGAGTCTTGTTGGTGTGGGCGTAGATCACCGTCGCGCCGCCGCCCGAGCCGACCGACGCGCCGGTTCCGAAGCCGCTCCCGGAGGCGCCTTGGGCGGTCCCGGAGCCAGCGCCTCCGCTCCCGCCACCGCCGATCCCGGTCGCCGTCCCCGCCGCGCAGGCTGAGGCGAGCACGGACGCGAGCAGGCTCGCGGCGAACGAGATCCGAACGGCGGGGACGGACGAGACGTGCTGCATGACGAGACCTCGCTGACGCGCCGTCGTGGGCGCCGCTCTCCTCTACGATCGGGCGCGCGATCCGCAAAAGGCGATCCCCCCGGATGAGCGAAACCTCATCGCGTCTTCGTTCGACCGAGTCAGGACGCGCGCGCGGCGTACGGCTCGGATCTCGCCACCCTGGAGGCAAAAAAAGGAATCTTCACGGGGACCCTAGGCGCGACATCGACGATCGGGCCCGATTTCGCGCATTCGGTAATTACCCCTTCAGGAATCGTGTCCAATGGATCGCGGCGCGCGGGGGCAAGAACGGGAGCGTGTCATTTCGGTGACCGACCCGGCATCCCTCAAGGAGCTCCGATGCGCCATTTCCTCTTCCGTCCGTTCGTTCTCACCCTCGCCCTGGTCGGGTGTGCGCCGGGCAGCGCCGTCGACGGATCCGGGGGCTCGGGCACGACGAGCGCGACCGGATACGCTTCCTCGGCGGTCGGCTCACCCGCGACGTCCGGCGCAGGCGGGGCCGATCCGTGTCCGTCCTGCGTCTCCACGAGCGATTGCGCGACGGGATCGTTCTGTGCGCAGCTCGCGAACGACGCCTACTGCGCGCCCCTTTGCGGCGCCAACGACGCCTGCTCGCCGGGTCGCACGTGCGTGATCGTCACGACCTCGGAGGGCCAGCAGAAGAGCGTGTGCGTTCCGACGAGCGGAGCGTGCGCCGACGGCGGCGGCGCGACCACGAGCGCGAGCACCGGCAGCGCGGGCGGGAACGAGACGTGCGGGACGTTCGTCGGTCCAAACGTCACGGCCACATGCTCCTCGTGCAGCGGTGGCAGCTGCCAGGCGAACGGCTGCTACGGCGGCTGGTGGTGCGACACGGCGACGAGCAAGTGCCACGCGCCGCCCGCCAACTGCGGCGGCAGCGGCAGCGGCGGCGCCGGCGGCGGGAGCTCGGGCTCCGGCGGGGGACCGGTCACGGGCACGGTCGACGGCAACGGCGGCACCGTCTCGTCCTTGCTCTTCACGGTCGTCGGCGACACGCGGCCTGCGGTGATCAACGACACGGCGGGATACCCCAGCGCGATCATCAACAAGATCTACGCCGACATCGAAGCGCTGAATCCACGACCCGTCTTCAGCGTGTCGACGGGCGACTACGTCTTCGCGACGGCGAGCGGGAGCCTCGCTGCGGGGCAGTTCGACCTCTACCTCGCCGCGCGCCAGAAGTTCACGGGCACGTTCTTCCCCGCGATGGGCAACCACGAATGCACCGGCGCGACCGCCTCGAACTGCGGAGCTGGAAGCACCGACGGCATCACGAACAACTACACCCAATTCCTCTCGAAGCTCCTCGGTCCGATCGGAAAGTCAGCGCCCTATTATGCACTTCACATCAACGCGATCGACGGCACGTGGACGAGCAAGTTCGTGTTCGTCGCGGCGAACGCGTGGTCGAGCGCGCAAGCGAGCTGGCTCGACAGCACCCTTGCGCAGGCCACGACCTACACGTTCGTCATGCGACACGAGTCGAACACCGTGACGCAGGCGCCGGGCGTCTCCCCGTCGAACCAGATCATCGCCCAACACCCCTACACGCTCGAGATCGTCGGCCACACGCACACGTACGGCCACTCGTCGGGGCGCGAGATCATCATCGGCAACGGCGGGGCGCCGCTGACCGGCAGCGGCAACTACGGCTTCGGGCTGCTCAAGCAACGCTCCGACGGCGCGATCGTCGTCGACATGATCGACTATCAGAGCGGCGCCAGCGACCCGAGCTTCCACTTCGCCGTGCACCCGGACGGATCACCGGCGGCGCCCTGAGGCCATCGCGCGCGGACCAGGTCCCATCCCGCGGCTCAGCCCGCGCGGGTCTTCGGATCCACCGGAGAGCCCGTGTCGACCAGCGCGTCGTCGCCGTCGAACGTCACGGCGTAGGCAAGGAGCGGCGTCGTCGCCGGGCCGTTGAGCGGCGCGCCGTCGGAGAGCCGAAAGCTGCTGCCGTGACAGGGGCAGAGCACGGCGCTCGACGAGGTCGCGTCGGCGAGGCTCGTCGACCCGCAATCGGCAGGTGACGGGACGACCGCGGCGCAGCCGTCGTCCCTACAGAGCGACACGACGCAGCACGCGTGCGTGCAGATCGCGGAACGAGCGAAGAACCCCGCTGCATCACGCGACAAGAGGACGGCCGTCCGGTCGTCGACCTTCGTGAGCACGGTCCTGCCCATGGCGAGCCGCCTCGCGCCTGGCACGCGCACCGAGATCGCCTCTGCGAGGCATGGCGGCGTGGCGCCGCCCTTCGACGGCGCCGTGCACGCGCCGCCCGTCGCTCCGCCGCCTCCGGCACCGGCGCCGCCGCCCGCGCAGTCGATCGCCGCGGAAGAAGCGAGGAAGAGCAGCGCGCCGCGCCGGCTGATGCTGTGGTCCTTCGACGCCTTCAAGGATCGGGGCCTCCAAGCTCCCCGATCATGGTGTGCAGAGACCCGAGGAGACGTTGCACTTCAAAGGGCTCGTGCAGCCGGCGTCGTCTTTGCACGCGAAGCCGCAGGCGCGATCGGTCGGACCGAAGCCGCTCGGTGGGCTCGTCGGGTAGCGCTGGCACACGTACCCCTCGCTCGCGCGACAATCTGCGTCCGTCGTGCAGGCGCGGAAGCAGCCGGGCGTCTCGTGAGGCTGCGATACGCACGTCGCGGTCGGCGGGCACACGTGCACGTCGTCGCAAGGCTCCATTCCGCAATAGCCGCCTGGGTAGTTGTCTCCGGCCTCCGTGAGGCACGCGCTTCGCCCGTCGGTGCCGCAGTCCATCGTCGTGGTGCACGAGGTCCCGATCTTCGCGGTCTGAGGATCGGGCGCGCACGTACCGCCTGCGTTCGCCGTGTCGCACGTCTCTCCTGCTCCGCATTGACTGTTGCTGTTGCACTTCGATCCCAATCCACTCGATGGCGGAGCACCGTCCGGTGGGCAGTCGAAGAGGAGCTCGAGCGTGTCGATCTCGAGCGCCCCGTTGTCGCTCTCCTTCTCGGTCGTCGCTTGATCCTTCACGGCCGAGGCGTTGCCGAGGTTCGAGAGGCTCGCGTCGATGTCGCCGAGCACGGTCTGCGTACCGCCCACGCGGTGGCACGTGGGGACCCGCGCGGAGATGGCGCTGCGCGAAGCGGCGAGGTCGGCCGCGAGAGACTTCACGTCGGCCGCGACGGCCGCCCAATCGCCGAAGTGCGCGTCGATGCCCACCTGTCGGAACACCGCGTCCATGCGGATGATCTCGATCGGCGCGTCGGTCTTGAAGTAACCGAAGAGCTCGGGGCACGCGAGCCCCACGGCGTTCCCCGCCATGACGGCGGCCCTCTGATCTTGCTTTTGCAACGCCGAGTCGAGCTCGACGATCGCAGCGTCGATGGCCTTGACCGAGGCTGCGGGGAGCGCCGGGCACGTGGTCTTGCCGTTGGCCCAGACCCCCTTCAGGATCCCGAGCACGGATGCTGCGCGGGTCCAGTTCGGGGCGCGCGCGGGATAGTCACCGAACGTCGTCGCGACGAGCCCCTCGCCGCTCCGCTCGACGTCGCGAATCGACGCGTTCACCACGCCATTGGTCGGGCACGCGACGGCGCCGCCAGCGCCACCCCCGCCGCTGCTTTGACAAGAGGCTGCGCCTGCGAGGGCGCCGGCCACGAGGGCTCCGGACGCAAAGACGCGCGCGCGCCTCGACCCGTTCATGTTCACGCTCTGGCCTTTCTCGCGAGGTGTGGGCTCTCGCGTCGTCGGCTCTTGACCGCAACGACGCGTCGCCTTTGCTCGGTGCGCATCGGCGAGGACTTGAAGGGCTGGCTGTCGATCGGCCAAGTGGGTCGGGCTGAGTCGTCATCTCGAGGAGGACGTGCACGGTGAGAAGAGGATTGACGCATCGCTGGGTGAAGCGCGTGACCGCGCTCGTCCTCGCTATCGCGACGGTCGCCTGCACGGGCGGTGGCGGGGCTGGATCGAGCAGCGGATCGGGCGGTGGCGGTCCCGTCGCGGGGTCGGGGACGATCGCGGGCACGGTCGCCGGTCATGTCCTGGCCGCGGTGAAATCCGCCTACGTCATCGGCCAGCCCGACGATCCGAGCGGCACGACGGTCGTCTACGTCTTCGACACGGCCGTCGCTTGCGACGCACTCACGAGCGCAGGCTGGGACACGCGCATCCCCGACGGCACCGGCGTCGTCGAGATGAAGCTCCTGGGGAAGTCTCCTGGGACCTACGCCGTCGCCACGGGCACCGCTCAAGCCGGACAGGCGTCGGTGAATTTCACGCTCTCCTCGCAGAAGTCGACGCCGAAAGAGCTCTCGGCGCAGAGCGGTAGCGTCGTGCTGGACGCCAAAGCGGCGGACGGTACGACCCCGGGGACCTTCGATCTCGGCTTCTCCGATGGATCGGCGCGCGGCACGTTCCAAGCCACGGCGTGCGCCGGGGGCCGCGAGCCCTGAAGCGGCGTCCCGACGTCGTAACCGCTCCCGGCACGGCGACGAATGAAGGATCGCGCTGCGCCTCGCCAAGAGCGTTGCCGAGCCGGGGCTCGGCCTCCAGGAAGGACCCAATGAACAACTTTCGACCTCACTCGTCGGGCACGCTCGTCGGCGTCATGCTGTTCGCGCTCTCCGCGGCCTCCTGCGGCGGCGCGGCCGGCTCGGCGACGTCCACGGTCAGCGGCCAGCTGGATCTCGGAAGCTTCCCATCAGCGGTCGGGCACCTCGTGCTGCGCGCAAGAGGCGCGGATACGCCGGTGTCCATCGACGCGTCCGGGCGCTTCTCCGCGACGGTCAGGGCTGGGCTCACCTACGAGCTCATCACCGACCAAGGTATCCCTGTCGTCGTGCACGCCACGCGGGCGCGTCTCGATCCGACCTTCCATGTCCGCTCGGGTGGGTCCGCGTTGAAGCTCGGGCAGGTGCACTACGTCAACGGGCTCGTCCATGGTGCGCTCGCGCAGACACTGCCGATCTCGAACCCCGCGAGCTCGTGCTCCGGAAGTGAGGGCGACGGCGAGCACCCAGACGAGGGCGACGGTCAGGACGCGCAGCAAGAGGGTGGCCATCGAGACGGCGCCACCAGCTCGGAGGCTGCATCCGAGGGCACCGACTGCAAGGAGTCCGACGCGATGGGGATCCCGGATCAGAACCTGCCCGACGTCGTCGGGTGCGACGAATCCGATGACGGCGATCAGGAAGAGGCGGACGCCGAGGACTGAGGTACGTCGCGCTTGCGGAGAGTGGAGGTGCGCGTATCGTCGATCCAATGAGAGCCCTCACGGCGGTCGCCGTCACCTCGCTCGGCTTCGTCGCGCTCGCCGCTTGCGGAGGGGCCGGTACGACATCGGGCTCCGGCGCCGCTGGGTCGACCGGCGGGAGCGGCAGCCAGGCCGTCGGATCGACGAGCGTGGGCGCGACGTCCGGCGCGAGCGTCGGCACGGGCAGCGCGACGGGATCGACCGGCACCGGCGCGACGAGCGTCGTGCTCCCGCCGACCAACGCGCCCTTCGATTACCAACTCGGCGGGGCTTACACCCCTCCTTCGGGGGTGAAGATCGTCTCGCGCGATCGCAATGACTCGCCCGCCGGCGTGGGCTACGACATCTGCTACGTGAATGGCTATCAATCGCAGCCGGACGAGAAGAGCTTCTGGCTGAGCGGCCACCCCGATCTCGTGCTCCGCGACACGGGAGGCCAGCCCGTGATCGATCCTCAGTGGAACGAGATGCTGCTCGACATCACCACGCCGGCGAAGCGCGCCGCGCTCGCGGACATCATCGGCGGCTTCATCGATGGCTGCGGCACCAAGGGCTTCCAGGCCGTGGAAATCGACAACCTCGACACGTATTCGCGCTCCGGCGGGCTCATCACCCAGGACGACGCGGTCGCCTTCATGCAGCTCTTGTCCGCGCGAGCGCACGCGGACGGCCTCGCGATCGCGCAGAAGAACGCCTCGGAGATCGTGTCGCGAAAGAACGAAATGGGCACCGACTTCGCCGTCGCGGAGGAGTGCGACGTCTATTCGGAGTGCGACGTCTACACCGCCGGTTATGGCGACCACGTGCTCGTCATCGAGTACACGGCGAACGCCTTCGCGACCGGCTGCTCGTCGTTCCCGCAGCTCTCGATCGTCCTGCGCGACGTGAACCTCGTGACGCCCTCCGATCCCGGCTACGTGTACCAGGGCTGTTGAGCGCCCTACGGCGCGACGCCCGACCCGGGAGAGGGTCGAGGACGTCGACGCGTCCCCGATGGTATCCTCGGGCGACGTCGCCACGAGGCGAGACGGAGGAGCCCCGCATGCGCCCGTCGGGCCGCACCGATCCCATCACCGACGCCCGAGGCAGACCCTTGCCGGGCAGCATCGCCGCGATCGAATCGATCGAGCTCGGCGGCGTGACACAGAGCCTCCTCGTACGCGGACGCAGCACCGACAACCCCGTCCTCTTGTTCCTGCACGGCGGTCCGGGGACCTCCGAGCTCGGCATCCTGCGGCGATACAACGTCCCCGCGCTCGAGCCGCATTTCACGGTCGTGATTTGGGATCAGCGCGGCGCGGCGAAGTCCTTCTCGGCGATCGAGCCGCGGTCCGCCATGACGGTGGAGCAGCTCGTCGCCGACACGCTCGAGCTCTCGGCGCTGCTGTGCCGGCGCTTCGCGAAGGACAAGATCTTCCTCGCCGGTCATTCGTGGGGCAGCGCCCTCGGCGCGCTGAGCGTGGCGCGGGAGCCCGCGCGCTTCCACGCGTTCGTCGGGATCGGGCAGGTCGCGGACATGCTCGAGGGCGAGCGCCTCTCGTACCGTTTCACGCTCGAGCGGGCGACGCAGGCGGGCGATCGTCGCGCCGTCGCCAAGCTCCGATCGCTCGGCGAGCCGCCCTGGTCGCCCCCGATCCGTCCCAAGCTCCTCGCGCAGCGCGCGCTGCTCGCCCGCTATGGCGGCGAAGTTCACGGCGATCGCCACGGCGGCGCGCTCATCGTCCTCCGCGCCCTCTTGTGCTCGGAGTATGGCCTTCGCGATCGATGGAACTTCTTCCGCGGCGCGCTCGCGTCGATGGATCTCCTCTGGGAAGAGCTCCTCACGATCGACCTCTTCGCGCAGGCGCCCGCGCTCGACGTGCCGGTGTACTTCCTCGAGGGTCGGCACGATTACGAGGCGCCGTCGTCCGTCGCGGCGAGGTATTTCGACGCCCTCCGCGCGCCGCGCAAGGAGCTCGTGTGGTTCGAGCGCTCCGCCCATTTCATCAACGTCGAGGAGGCCGAGGCGTTCAATCGCTTCTTCACCGAGCGCCTCCGCGCCGAGGTGCTCGGCGAAGGGCCGCTGCCCGTCACCGCTCCGCCGCGCTGACCCCGATCGCGACGCGGAGCAGCGCGATCTTCCGGAGCAGATAGTCACGCTCCGGGAGACTCGCGGTCTTCTCGGCGGCATCCTCGTAATGGTGGAGCGCTCGAGCCGCGTCTCCAGCGCGCTCGAAGAGGTGCCCACGCACCGCGTCGAGCCGGTGGCTGTCGCGCATGCGCGGATCGGCGTCGAGCGCCTCGAGCCGCGCGAGGCCGGCGCGCGGCCCTTGCACCATCGCGACGGCGACCGCGTGGTTCAGCGCGACGACGGGGTTGTCGGAGAGCCGCGCGAGGACGGTGTAGAGCGCGA
This sequence comes from uncultured Polyangiaceae bacterium, assembly GCA_964467935.1. Classification (GTDB taxonomy): domain Bacteria; phylum Myxococcota_A; class Polyangia; order Polyangiales; family Polyangiaceae; genus CAYYKK01. The sequence goes on along the minus strand of CAYYKK010000099.1, from coordinate 9,549 downwards.
GGATCTCCTCCCAATCGGTGTCCTCGACGCGCGCCGCCTCGTCGTGCACCGCGGCGATCGCGGCTTGGAGCAAGTACGAGCCGACGGATCCGCGCGTCATCGCCTCGGTGACGAGCGCGACGCCCTCGACGATCGCCGCGCGATCCCAGCGCGCGCGATCTTGCTCGTCGAGCGGGACGATCTCGCCGTTCGGTCCGGTGCGCGCGGGGCGGCGCGCGTCGGTGAGGAGCATGAGCGCGAGCAGACCGCTCACCTCTCCGTCGTGCGGGAGCGCCGCGTGGAGCGCGCGCGACAGGCGGATCGCCTCGGTCGACAGATCGACCCGCTGGTGCGCCGCGCCGGCGCTCGGCGCGTAGCCCTCGTTGAAGACGAGATAGAGCACGCCGAGCACGGCGCCGAGGCGCGCGCGTCGATCTTCGTCGCGAGGCATCGAGAAGCCCAACCCGGAGCGCCGGATCGTCTCTTTCGCACGGCTGATCCGCTGCGCCATCGTCGCTTCGGGGACGAAGAAGGCGCGGGCGATCTCCGCGGTCGTCAGGCCCCCCACCGCGCGCAGCGTGAGCGCGATCGCCGAGGGGCGCGTGAGCGCGGGGTGACAGCACAGGAAGAGCAAGAGCAGCGTGTCGTCGCGCTCCACGAAGGCCTCGTCGGGCGGTGGCGCGGTGCTCTCGGAGAGCGGCGTCTCGAGGACCATCTTCGTCTCGCGCCGCCGCCGGGCCGACTCGGAGCGGATCTGGTCGGTGCGCTTGCGCGCCGCGACCCCGACGAGCCACGCGCGCGGATCGTCGGGCAGGCCCGCGCGAGGCCACGTGAGCGCGGCGGCCGCGAGCGCCTCTTGGACCGCGTCCTCGGCCGCGCCGAAGTCGCCGTAGCGACGCACGACGGCCGCGAGCACCGAGGGCGCGAGCTCCCGCAAGAGCCGCTCGTGCGTCGTCGCCGTCGGGTCCTTCAACGCCGCGCTCCGCGCCGAGGAGTCGCCATCCTCGGCGATCCTAGAGCGAGTCGGGCGGCGGGCCCATCACCTGGCGCACCTCGATCGAGAGGCGCAGCGGCCTGCCCCCGGGCCCCGGCGCCGTGGACGCTCGCGCGGCGATCGCGTGCGCGCGCTCGGCGCTCTCGACGTCGACGATCCAGTACCCGACGAGGAACTCCTTCGACTCGGCGAACGGGCCGTCGGTCACCTCGGGGGCTCCGTCGGCCGTCGCCTTGACGATCCGCGCCTGGCCCGGGGGCGCGAGCCCCTCGGCGCCGACGAGCTCGCCGGCCTCCCGGAGATCGCGGTTGAGATCCTTCATGAACTGGATGTGGGCCCGGAGCTCCTCGGGCTTCCACTTCAGAACCTGGTAGTCGCCGTCGCCGCGTGGCGTGTGCATCATGAGCATGAATTTCATCGCGTGTGCCTCTCTCGGCGGACCCATCGTCGCCGCCGTTCGAGCCGAGGTCGGAGCGGAGGGGACGTTCTCGACATCCTCTCCGCTCTTTTTTTCGCGACGCGCCGACAGAGGAGGCCGACGCTTCCGAGGGCCATTCTCAGGGCAAGAGGTGCGGCAGGGCGAGCGCGACCGACCCGGCGATCGACACCGGGATGGCGAAGTTGTCGTCGAACCTGCGGCTCGACACGAGCTCGGCGGCGGCGCCGACGACGGCCGCGATGATCGCGAGGGCGATGGCCGGCGAGAGGCTCGCGCCCGTGGCGAGGAGCCAACCGAGCCCGGCGAGGAAGCCGACGCCCACGAACGCGAGCGTCCCCTCGAGCGTCCGCGCCGCGGCGAGGCGGACGCGCCCGAACCGACGCCCGACGACCCCCGCCGCCGGATCGGCCACGCCGAGCACGAGCACCCCGAGCTCGGCGCCGCGCATCGGCGCGACGAGCGCGAGGATCGCGAGGGCGGTCACGTACCAAGTCGACGAGTTCGTGCGATGCCCCTCGTGCGCGTGCGCCACCGGCCCGAAGATCCGCATGAGGCGCGCGTTGACCGCGGGGCTCTTGCGGCGGGCGATCTCCATCGTCCAGGCCGACGCGGCGAACGCGGCGGCCGCAGCGAAGAGCCAGCCGCGCCCGGGCAAGAGACGGATGAGGGCGAGCGACGTGAGGCCGGCCGCGACGTGGAACGCGCTCCGGGTCAGGTTGCGCGGCCGGGCGATCGGCGTCTTCGCCCGTCCTTCGTGGAACGGCACGAGGAGCGGGCGCTGAGGGGTGGACACCACAACTCGAAGCTAGGCTCGGTCGAGCCCCGGCGCGTATCAGCTTCCCGTCATTTTTCCTCGCACCCCGCGCGTTGCCGCGGCGTGACCCGCGCTAGGATGCGCCCCGTGAAGACCCGCCCCCGCATCCTCACCGGCGACACGCCCACCGGCCGCCTCCACCTCGGCCACTGGGTCGGCTCCCTCGAGAACCGCGTCGCGCTGCAGGACGACTACGACTGCTTCTTCCTCCTCGCGAACATGCACGCGTACACCACGCGCGCCGAGCGCCCCGCCGAGATCCGCCGCGACACGCTCGAGATCGTGAAGGACTGGATCGCCGCGGGCATCGATCCCGAGCGCTCGACGCTCGTCGTGCAGACGGAGACGCCGGCCATCGCCGAGCTCTCGTGGTTCTTCGCGATGCTCCTGCCGTTCAACCGCGTGATGCGGAACCCGACGCTCAAGTCCGAGATCGACCAGAAGGATCTCGGCGACCACTACAGCTTCGGCTTCCCGCTCTACGCGGTGGGGCAGTGCGCCGACATCCTCGCGTTCCGCGCGGAGCTCGTCCCGGTGGGCGAGGATCAAGCCGCGCACATCGAGATGTGTCGCGAGGTCGCCCGCCGCTTCAACTGGACGTACGCCGGGGTCGATCCGCACGCGAGCGACGAAGAGCACCTCGCCCAAGGCGGCGTCTTCCCGATCCCGAAGGCGCTCATCGGCCGCGTCGGGCGCCTCGTCGGCACCGACGGCAAGAACAAGATGTCGAAGAGCCTGAACAACGCCATCTTCCTCACGGACTCGCCGAAGGACATCAAGAAGAAGATCGGCGCGCTCTACACCGGTCGGCAGAGCATGACCGAGCCCGGCGACATCCAGAGCTCGCTCTTCCAGTACGTGCGCGCCTTCATCAAGGACCCGGCGAAGGTCGCCGAGCTCGAGGATCGCTATGCGCGCGGCGACAACATCGGCGACGGCCACGTCAAGGCGGACATCGCCGTCGCGCTCGAGGAGCTGCTCGGCCCGATGCGCGAGCGGCGCGCGGCGCTCGAGGGTGAGAAGGGCGACGCGAAGGTCCTCGAGATCCTCCGCGCGCACGCGGTGAAGGCGAACGCCATCGCCGAGGAGACGCTCTTCCTCGCGAAGGAAGCGATGAAGCTCGACTACGGACGGCGCTCGCTCGCGTTCCCGTGACCCGCTCCGCCAGGCTTTGTTGCTAGCCTCGCGCGATGCCGATCCGGAACAAGCAGGTGCTCCTCGCGTCCCGTCCTCGAGGCGCGCCGCGCGAGAGCGACTTCCGCATCGTGGAGACCGAGCTCCGCGATCCGGAGGAGGGCGAGGCCCTCGTCCGCAACCACTACTTGTCGCTCGATCCGTACATGCGCGGGCGGATGAACGAAGGAAAGTCGTACGCGCCGCGCGTCGAGCTCGGCGAGGTGATGGTCGGCTCGACCGTGGGCGAGGTGATCGCGTCTCGCCATCCGGCGCTCGCGCCAGGCGATTTCGTCGTGGGGCGCTTCGGCTGGCAAGAGCACGGCGTCGCGCGCGCCGAGGGGTTGATGAAGGTCGACGTGACGCGCGTGCCCGCGTCCGCCCATCTGGGAGCCGCCGGCATGCCGGGGGTGACCGCGTGGTTCGGCCTCCTCGACATCGGCAAGCCGAAGCCCGGTGACACCGTCGTCGTCGCGGCGGCGTCCGGCGCGGTGGGCGGCGTCGTCGGGCAGCTCGCGAAGCTCGCCGGCGCGAGGGCGATCGGCATCGCGGGCGGCCGCGACAAGTGCGACTACGTCACGCGCGAGCTCGGCTTCGACGCGTGCCTCGATCATCGCGAGGAGGGCCTCGAGGAGCGGCTGCGCGAGAGCACGCCGAACGGCGTCGACGTCTACTTCGAGAACGTCGGCGGGCGGATCCTCGACCTCGTGCTCGCGCGCCTCAACCCCTTCGCGCGCATCCCGCTCTGCGGGCTCGTCTCGCAGTACAACGCGACCGAGCCGTACGGCGTGAAGAACTTCGCGGCGCTGCTCGTCCAGCGCGTCCACCTGCAAGGCTTCATCATCAGCGATCACATGGATCGCTGGCCGAAGGCGCTCGCCGAGCTCGCCGACCACGTCGCCTCGGGGCGCATCCGCTACCGAGAGAGCGTCGCGGCGGGGATCGACGCCGCGCCGGCGGCGTTCATCGGCATGCTCGAGGGCCGTAACTTCGGCAAGCAGCTCGTCGATCTGCGCTGACCGCGCGGAGGCGCCGGGGTCGCGGGGGCGGACTTTCGGGGCCGCGGCGAGTATGCTCGCGGCCCCATGTTGCTCCCCGAATACGACGATCTCGACGCCCTCGAAATGGCCCGACGCGTCCGCGACAAGTCGCTCTCGCCCGAGGAGCTGCTCGACGCGGCGATCGCTCGCGTCGAGGCGCGCAACCCGCGGCTCAACGCGGTCGTCTACGAGATGTTCGATCGCGCGAAGACGCGGGTGAAGGATCTGCCCGACGGACCGCTCCGCGGCGTGCCGTTCCTCGTGAAGGATCTGAAGCTCCAAATCGCCGGGACGCCGACGACGAACAGCACGCGCCTCTCGCTCGGCAAGATCGCGACGGGAACGAGCGTGCTCGCCGCGCGCTACGAGGCCGCGGGCCTGCAGATCGTGGGCAAGACCAACACGCCCGAGTTCGGGATCATGGGGATCACCGAGTCCGCCGTCCGCGGCCCGTGCCGAAACCCGTGGAACGAAGAGCACACCCCGGGCGGCAGCTCGGGCGGCGCGGCGGCCGCGGTGGCGGCGCGCATGGTGCCGATCGCGCACGGCGGTGACGGCGGAGGATCGATCCGCATCCCGGCCGCCGCGTGCGGCCTCTTCGGTCTGAAGCCGACGCGCGGCCGCGTCACGATGGCGCCCTTCGCGGGCGAGGCGTGGGGCGGCTTCGTCCAAGAGCACGTGCTCGCTCGATCGGTGCGCGACAGCGCCGCGCTGCTCGACGTCGCCGATCCGCCGACGCCGGGCGAGCCCTACGGGGTTCCGCAGAAGGCGCGTCCTTATCTCGACGAGGTCTCCGCGAGCGCCGGCAAGCTGCGCGTCGCGTTCTCGCGCGGCGCCCTCTTCGCCGACGAGTCACACCCGGACTGCGTCGCCGCGGTCGACGACGCCGTGGCGCTCCTGCGCGAGCTGGGGCACGAGGTCGTCGAGGCCGTGCCGTCGTTCCCGCGCGCCGACATGGTCCGCGCCTACTTTCTCACGGTCGCGACGGGCGTGGCGCGGTTCGTCGAGACCGCGTCGGAGGAGGCTGGAAAGAAGCCTCAGCCGACCGATTTCGAGCCCGCCACGTGGCTCCTCGCGCTCATCGGGTGGAAGACGCGCGCGCCCGAGCTGCTCGCGGCGCAGCAGACGATGCACCGCGCGGGGCGGGAGGTCGCGGCCTTCTTCGAGTCGCACGACGTGTTCGTGACGTCGACGCTCGCGAAGCCGCCGGCGCGCGTCGGCGAGCTCGCTCTGTCCCGCGCCGAGCGCGTGCAGATGAACGTCCTCACGGCGCTGCCGCTCCACAAGCTGCTCGACGTCGCCCTCGACAAGATGGGCGGCAGCAAGCTCGCCTACACGCCCAACACGCAGCTCTTCAATCAAACCGGCCAGCCCGCGATGAGCGTGCCGCTCTTCTGGAACGCGGAGGGGCTGCCGATCGGCACGCAGATCGTCGGGCGGTTCGGCGACGAGGCGACGCTCTTCCGGCTCGCCGCCCAGCTCGAGAAGGCGCGACCTTGGGCGGCGCGAAAGCCGCGATCGCTCGGCTGAGCACGCTCCGCTCCGAGGGCACGCGCCTCGCGTTTCGGCGCGCGGCGCGGAGCTGGTAGGATCGCGCGATGCGGGTGGCGCTCATCTCGGATCTCCACGGCAGCGAGATCGCGCTCGAGGCGGTCCTCGCGGACATCGCCCGGCACGGCGTCGATCGCGTCGTCTGCCTCGGCGACACGGCGACGCTCGGCCCGCGACCCCGCGAGGTGCTCGCGCGGCTCCGCGACCTCGGCTGCCCCTGCATCCTCGGCAACCACGACGCGTTCATGCTCGATGCCGCGCTCATCCGCTCGTACACCGAGGCGGAGGTCGTGGTGCAGTCGGTGGATTGGTGCCGCGAGCGCCTCGGCGCGGAGGACCTCGCGTTCCTCCGCACGTTCGTGCCCTCGCTCGAGATGGAGCTCGAGGGCGGCGCGCGGTTGTTCCTCTTCCACGGCACGCCTCGCTCGCACATGGAGGACTTGCTCGCGACGACGCCGCCCGAGAAGGTCGACGAGATGCTCGCCGGACACGCGGCGACGGTCATGGCGTGCGGGCACACGCACATCCAGATGCTGCGGCAACACAAGGGGACGCTCATCGTGAACCCCGGCAGCGTCGGCCTCGCCTTCGAAGAGTACGTGGCGGGCAGAGCGCCGACCCTGATGAAGCACGCCGAGTGGGCGTCGGTCGAGGCGTCGAAGGAGACCGTCGAGGTCCGCTTCCACCGCGTGATGCTCGACGCGCCGCGCCTTCGCGCCGCCGCCCTCGCCTCGGACTGCCCGCTCGCCCCCACGCTCGCCGCCTCGTACGCGTGACGCCCGTGAGCGACCTCGTCCTCATCGGCCGCAGCAGCTCGCACTTCACGCGCGTCGCGCGGATCTTCGCCGCGGAGCTCGCCGTCGAGCACGCGTTCCGCCCGCTGTCGGATCTGATGAGCGTCGACCCCGCGGACTACGGCGGCAACCCGGCGCTCAAAATCCCCGTGCTCGTCGACGAGCGCGGTCCGCTCTTCGGCACGGAGAACATCTGCCGCGAGCTCGCGCGGCGGTCCTCGGTCTCGGGGCGGGTCGTTCTCCGCGGAGACACGGACGACCGGCTCGTCCTCGACGCGGAGGAGCTCACGCTCCACTTGATGGCCGCGAACGTGACGTTGATCGTCGCGAAGCTCGGCGAGGCGCCGGAGCCGCCGAAGGTCCGCGCGAGCGTCGCGCGGGTCCTCGCGCGGCTCGACGAAGACCTCGAGCGCGTGCTCGCTCGCTTGCCCGCGGACCGCACGCTGAGCTTCCTCGAGGCGGCGCTCTTCGCGGCGGTGACGCATTTCCCATTTCGGGCCGTCACCGGGATCACCGTCGCGCCCTACGAGAGCCTGGGGGCGTTCGTCTCGCGCTTCGGCGCGCGCGAGAGCGCAAGAGCGACCGAGTATCGCTTCGACACCTGACGCGCGCGCCGTCGATCAGGGCACGATCAAGGCGCGGAGACGCTCGGCTCCGATGGGCTCCTCGGGGCACCAGGGAACCACGGCGACGCGCCCCGGGTGATCCCGACGCACGCGCTCGATCTGCGCGCGCTCTTCGACGATGCGGCTCCGCAACAGCGGGTCGTGCGTCCCCGTCGCCGCGAGGCTCGCGTTGATCACCCACGCGAAGGGCTCGATGCCCGCGCGCCTCAAGTCGCGCTCGAGCTCGCTCGCCTCGGACACCGGCGTTCGCTCCGGCAGCGTCACGACGACGATCTTCGTCCGCGACGGATCGCGCAGTCGCATCAGCGGCGTCTTGAGCCGGCTCGCGTCGGCGGGCGAGAGCCCGCGCATCACGTCGCGGTGGTAGGCGCCCGTCGCGTCGAGCAGGAGCAGCGTGTGCCCCGTGGGCGCGGTGTCGAGCACGACGTGCGCGCGCTGCGACTCCGAGACGATGCGCGAGAACGCGTGGAACACCGCGACCTCTTCGGTGCACGGCGAGCGGAGATCCTCGCGGAGCAGCGCCCGCCCTTCGTCGTCGAGCGTGGCGCCTTTGCGCGCGAGCACGCGCTCGGTGTACGCCCGCGTCTCCTCCTCCGGATCGATGCGGCTCACGCGCAGCCCTTCGACGCGGCCCTCGACGGTCTTCGCGACGTGCGCGGCGGGATCCGTCGTGCTGAGGTGCACCGCGACGCCGCGCGAGGCGAGCTCGACGGCGATCGCCGCCGCGATGGTGGTCTTGCCCACGCCCCCCTTCCCCATCACCATCACGAGCCCGTGGTCCGACGCCGAGAGCTCGTCGATGAGCGAGCCGAGACCGGGCAACGCTGGCGCGGACGGCGGCTGCTCGGGCGCGGCGATCTCCTCGCTCGAGCGCTCCGAGAGGAGCCCGCGCAGGGCCGAGAGGCCGACCATGTCGAACGGTCTGAGCGGCACCTCGATCCTCGGAAGCGCCGCGATCGACGCCGGCATCGACGCGAGCGCCTCGGCGCCGCGACGCTCGAGCGCCGCGGCCACCGGATCGGACGCGACCGTCGCCCGGAAGACCGCGTTCAACGCCAGCGCTTGGTTCTGGAGGCCGAGATCGAGCAGCTCGGAGGACGTCCGCGCCGCCTCACGGAGCGCGCCGGCGTTCAGGCGCGCCACGAGCACGATGCGGGTGCGCGCGGGATCGCTCAATGCCTCGAGCGCCGCGGCGAAGCGATCGCGCTGCATCGTGAGGCCGGAGTGCGGGCCGAGGCACGACGCGCCGCGCTCGTTCGTGTCGAGGAACGTCGTCCACGCCCTCGGGAGTTGGAGCAGCCTCAGCGTGTGGCCGGTCGGCGCCGTGTCGAAGACGACACGATCGAACCGGGCCCCGTCGCCACCCCCGGCGAGCAGCTCGGCGAAGCGATCGAAGGCGGCGATCTCGGTCGTGCACGCGCCCGACAGCTCTTCGCGCATCTCGCGGAGCTCGTCCGCGGTCGCGACGCCCTCGTACGGGGCGAGCACGCGCGCGCGGTAGGCCTCGGCCGCCTCCTCGGGATCGAGGTTCATCGCGAAGAGCCGCGGCACGTCGCGGATGGGCGTCGGCGCGCTCGTGAGCGGCGTATCGAGCATCTCGTCGAGGTTCGACGCGGGGTCGGTGCTGACGAGCAGCACGCGCTCGCCTTCGTCGGCGAGCGAGAGCGCGACGGCGCAGGAGAGGGCGGTCTTGCCTACGCCGCCCTTGCCGGTGAAGAAGAGGTGGCGGACGCCGGAGAAGAGGGGGTTCATCGGTGGCTCCTCGCGCGAACTCTCTCGCCCATCTCGCGCGCGTCGTCGAGCGTCCCGATCTACGAGACCTCCTTCGCCATCGCCGCCGCGCGCGCGAGGAGCAGCTCGCGCTCGCGCGCGTTCTCGGTCGCGCCCGCCGCTCGCTCGAGCTCACGTCGCGCTTCGTCACGTCGACCGAGCCGCGCGAGCAGATCGGCCCGCACCGCGTGGAGCAGGTGATAGCCGCGCAACGCGGGCTCGGCCGCGAGCGCGTCGACGAGGGCGAGCGCCTCCAAGGGGCCGTCGAGCATCGAAATGGCGACGGCGCGGTTCAGCTCCACGACCGGCGATCCGGTGACGGCCGCGAGGGCGTCGTAGAGCGCGACGATGCACCGCCAATCGGTGTCC
>CAYYKK010000098.1:0-22226 GCA_964467935.1 uncultured Polyangiaceae bacterium | reverse complement strand
TCGAGCCCTGGTGCACGTTGCCCTCCCGCTTCGGACCGACGCCCGGATGGACGCGCTCGCACGACTTGCTCGCGAAGACGGCGAGCGGCACGGGTGGCAGGCCCGCCGCGCGCGGCGCATCCGCTCCCGGTTGCGCGCCGCCGCACCCCGCCACGACCCACGCAGAGAGCAACCCCGCGCCGCCCACCGCTGCGAAGCCAGCCCGACCCGTCATGTCCGCTCCTCCAGCCGGGCCTGAGACCCCCGAGGTCGATCGACCTTGGGATCCTCCCCTTCGAGACCCGATCGCGGGCTCTCCCTTACAGACGGCGTGCCACGCGCGGGGTCGCACGGAATCGAGAGGCGCGACGTCGATCCCGCGAAGGCGTCTTCGCGTCGGCGCATCGCGAGCGAGCGCGCCGAGACGAAAAAGCCCATCGGCGACGGCGCCATGGAGGCGCAGCGGACGCGCGACGGCCGGTCGGCGCTCGTCGCTCGCACGCGCGAAGGGGGCGACGCGAGACGCGGAGGTCCGTCCGGATTTTCGACAGGCGCGGCGTCGATTTCCTGCGCGACCGAACGCGCCACGCCCGATCACGCCGCGCGCGCGCCCCGAGTCCTCCTCGAGCGCTCGTGTATGCTCGGCACCGATGAGCGCGTGGGACGAGGCGCGGCGCGACGACGCGAGCACCCTGCCTGCCATGGTGGCCGAGGCCCTGCGCAGCGGTCGGCGCCCCACCGATCGTCTCTTCGATCGCTGCATGCCCGAAGACGTGCGGGCGGTGTCGGGACAGTACTGGACGCCGCTCGCCGTCGCGATGCGCGTGGCCGAGTGGTTGCGAGAGGAGGGCGTCACGTCGGTCGTCGACATCGGCTCGGGCGCAGGCAAGCTCTGCGTCGCCGCGGCGCTCGCGACGACGGCGCGCTTCTGGGGCATCGAGCAGCGAGGCAGGCTCGTCGAGGCCGCCCGTTCGCTCGCGGCGTCGCTCGGCGTCGACGACCGGGTCGCGTTCGTCCACGGCTCGTTCCGTGAGGTCGACCTCCCGACGCCCGACGCCTACTACCTCTACAACCCCTTCGGCGAGAACCGCTTCGACGCGAGCGAGCGGCTCGATCACGACGTCGAGCTCAGCGAGGCCCGCTACCGCGCCGACGTCGACGCGGTCGGGCGGATTCTGCGCGACGCCCCCGTCGGCACGTACCTCGTGACGTACAACGGCTTCGGCGGGACCATCCCCTCGACCTACGAGGAGCGTCGCGTCGATCGCTCGGGGATCGTCCTCAGGATGTGGAGGAAGACCGATCGTCGACGCTTGCGGCTCCCGTTCACGCAGGCGTGAGCGCCGCGCCTCAACGGCCCGCGGGCGCGCGCTCGCCGGTGAGCGGTCGACTCTCCCCGCTCGGCCCCTGCCCGAACCGCGGCGACCACCAGTTGAGCCGACCGAACAGGCGCATCGTCGACGGGACGAGGAGCACGCGGACGAGCGTGGCGTCGATCGCGACCGCGAGCGCCATGCCGACCCCCATCGCTTGGATGACGACGATCTTCGCGAGCGCGAAGGCCGCGAACACGACCACCATGATCGCAGCGGCGCTCGTGATGAGGCCGGCCGAACGCTCGAGCCCCTCGGCGACCGAGCCGCGATCGTCCCCCGTCGCGTCGTACGCCTCTTTGATGCGCGAGAGCATCAAGACCTCGTAGTCCATCGACAGACCGAACATCACGCAGAAGAGCAGGATCGGGAGCGCGGGCTCGAGGGGTCGCCCGTCGCTGACGAAGAGATGGCCGTCCTGGAAGATCCACACGAGCGCGCCGAAGCTCGCCGCGATCGAGAGGAAGTTCATCAGGACCGCCTTCACAGGCAGCAGCACCGAGTCGAGGAGCCGATAGAGGATCACGAGCGTGACGAGCACGATGAACAGCGCCGCGAAGGGCGCGCGCTCGCCGACGAAGCGGGTGACGTCGAGGTCCTTCGCGATCTGTCCGCCGACGAGGAGCGTTCCGTCGCCGACCTGCCTGTCCGCGCGGATCGCGCGCACCACGTCGCGCGCCTCGTCGCTGTCGGGGCGCGCGTCGGTGACGGCGTAGAGCAAGACGACGCGATCGCTCGACAAGAGGCGCTCGGCGCTCGCGATGGTCGGCGCGAGGAGCGCGGGCGGGTGGACGAGCAGCGAGCGGTACGTCGCCTTGTCGAACGCGGGATCGGCGTCGACGAGGCTCTCGACCTTCTCGACGTGGGCGATCGTCTTGAGGCGCGCCGAGAGATCGTAGAGGGCGTCGACGCGATCCTCGGTGAGCGCCGGCGAGGTCGGAAACTCCACCGCGACGACGACGCGCATCTTCGCTTGGTCGGGAAAGTCTCGCTGAAGCAGCTCGAAGCCGCGGCGCGCCTCGACCTCGGCGCCGAGGACGCGGACGTCGGCCGCCGAGAGCCGCAGGTGCAGCGCCGGCGTGGCCATGAGGACGAGCGCGCCGAGGGTCGGCACGAGGACGCGGACGGGCCGCCTCATCACCGCGTGCGCCACGCGCCGCCAGATCCCGTTCGAGGGCGTCTCGGCGAGGAGGGGCAAGCGCCCTCGGTGGATGCGCGCGCCGAGCACCGCGAGCAGGGCCGGCAAGAACGTGAGAGCGAACACGACCGCCAGCGCGACGACGATGATGCCGCCCACCCCCATCCCGGCGAGGTACGAGCCGCGGAAGAAGAGGAGCCCGGTGAGCCCGGTCGCGACCGCCAGCCCGGAGAAGAGCACCACGCGCCCCGCGCTGCCGAGCGTCCGCGCGAGCGCGTCCTCGTAGCCGTGTCCGCGCGCGAGCTCCTCGCGGTAGCGGCTCACGGTGAACAGCGAATAGTCGATGGCGAGCCCGAGCCCGATGAGCGAGCACACGTTCACCGTGTACTCCGCGAGATCGACGTGGTGCGAGAGGCCCAGCACCACCGCGATGCCGCCGACGACCGCGAGCGCGCCGACGCCGATCGGGAGCACGGCCGCCACCGCGGAGCGGAACACGACGAGCAGCACGAGGAGCGCGAGCGGCAGCGAGATCAGCTCCGCGCGCAGCAGATCCTTCTCGAGCGTGTGGTTCATGTCGCTGACGAAGGGCACGTGCCCCGTCGCCGTCACGACGACGCCCGCGCCGCCGAGCTCCGCGCGCACCGCCGGATAGGAGGCGAGCGCCTCCTTGAAGTCGCCGCGCAGGGTGATGAGCACGAGCTCCTCACGCCGGTCGGCGTCGACGAGCCCCGCGCGCATGAAGGTCGGGGCGCTGTCGGAGGTCACGACGGTGTCGACGCGCGCGTCGGTGCGAACCGAGGCGAGCGCCGCGTCCCGCGCCGACCGAAAGGCGTCGGTCCCGGGCGTGGCGTCGTCGTCGCGCAGGACCGCGACGAAGGTCGTCTCGGCCGGGTGCCCGAGGACGCGCTCGACGAGCGCCTGCGCGCGCGACGCCTCCAAATCGTGGATGTCTCCGCTCGAGAGCGAGCCGCCCCGCGCGAGCGCGATCGCGGACAGCGCGAGGAAGACGCCGGTCAACGCGAGCGTGAGCCAGCGGTGGCGATGAACGATGCGACCCCAGAGCTCCAACATGAGGCACCTCGAGCGCCCATCGGGCGCGTGCGCGGCGAGGGCGTTTCAGCCGACGAAGGCGGAGATCACCCGATCGAAGCTCTTGTCCTCCATCGAGTGCAGGCGGCGTCGCCACTCGGTGTCGAGCTCGGGGTGCGCCGCGTAGTACGCGTTCCACCAGGCCTCCGAGCCGCCCGTGACCGTCGAGGCGACCTGCCACGGCTTCTGCACCGTGTAGTGGATGACCTTCGCGACCGACTCGACCCTGCGGCGGAGCGAGGGGTGCGCGTGCATGAACTGGTAGATGAAGTGCGGCATGTTGAGCCCGGAGGGCAGCCACCTTCCGGCCGGCCCCGTGTACCAGCCGGCGAAGAAGTCGTTCAAGAAGCCCTGATCGCCGCCGTCGTAGCTCTTCGAGCCGGCGAGGGAGTCCATCATCCGGGCGAACGTGGTGCGCGAGGGCTCGAGCACCATCACGCCCGAGTTGAACTGGTCGGGCATCAGGAAGTCGGGCGCGGCGGCGAGCTCCGGGCGCTCGAAGAGGTCGTCGATGTTCTTCAGCACGACGGTGTCGGCGTCGAGCCACACGGCCTTGTCGACCTCGAGCTCCCAAGCGCGCAGCTTGGCGAACACGCTGCCGAAGCGTGGGAAGAGGAGATCGCCCTCGTGCGGGTTCTTCACCGGCTCGATGTCGCGCACCTCCCACCCCTGCCGCACGAGCCGCTCGCGCGTCGGCTGCGACACCTCGCGCGTCGCCATGAGCACCATGGGCACCTCGGTGCCCGTCGCGAGCAGCGAGCGCCCGAGCGCCTCGACGCCCGGGGCGTAGCCGTCGCCGTTGGTCATCATCGTCACGTAGGCCTTCTTCATGGATGTCCTCCGTCTTCGCTCGGAAAGGGGGGCTTCGCTCACTTCGACGCCACGCGCGAGACCGACTGCACCTCGCCGCGGAGACGCGCGACGAGATCGGCGCGATCGTGCTCGGAGAGCGTCCCGGACTTGGCGAAGAGCACCTTGCCGGCCTTCGAGTAGAGGACGACGTTGCTCTTGCCGGCGTCCATCGCGAGGCGCGTGCGGGCCTTGCCGGTGAAGTCGCCGTAGATGACGAGCTTCAGGCGCTGGCTCCATTTCTTGAGCTCGTCTTTGACGATGCCCTTCGCCGGCCAGTAGTCGTAGCCGGAGACGTCGGCGACCGCGACGTGCGCCACGCTCTTGCGATAATGAATGGCCTCGTCGAGCTTCCCGAGCTCGTCCTTGAGCTTCTGGTTGTCGTTCTGCGAGTCCTTGTCCTCGTAGATGAGGAGCAGTGGGCGCTCCATCTTCGAGAGATCCATCGAGCGATCCCAGCCGTCGGTGAGCGAGACGGCGGCGCGCGCGTCGCCGACCTTGGGCAACGCGAGGGCGTCGGTGGCGAAGAGGGTCGGCGCGGCGAGCGCGACGACGGCGGCGAAGCGGCGGAGCGCGGACGAGGTCCGGCCGGCGTGAGGCTGAGCGAGGGTCATGGAAGTTCTCCTTCGGCCGCGCGCGGCGGCTCGGATCACGAAAGGTTCGCGGCCGGGGGCGCGACGAACGGGAGCGGACGCGGGACCGGATCGATCACGGTGCAGGCGGGCGCTCGAGGGGCGTCAGGCGGCTCGGCTCTGGATACGTCGACGGCGTTCGTCCATCGACGTCTATCGATATAGGCCCCGCTCTGAGGGCTCGCAACGCGCGGCGCCTCGAAAATAGGCTTCTTCAGAATCGCGAGAGGAACCTCAACGCGTCGAATGGCCGTCGCGCGCTTCGCCGAGGACGCTTCGGACCGCGGTCGGCGCGAGCCGCGCGGGCAAGAGCGCGGCGATGCGACCGACGAGCGCGTGGTTCACGGACGTGAAGCTCTGCGTGCCCTGGACGCGGCGGACGAGGATGCCCGCCTCGACGAGCAGACGGAGGTGATGCGAAATCGTCGCCTGCGAGACCTCCGAAGACAGCGTCGCCTGACCGCAGGTGAGCTCACCGGCCGCGGCGACGGCCTGCACGATGCGGAACCGGGTCGGATCCGCGAGGGCCTTCAGCGCGCGGAGCAGCTCCGCGTCGGAGAGCGAGGGGGCGGCGTCGCGGGGCATCGATGATCATCTAAGGTTCCTTGGCCGGAGGTCAACGCGCGTCCGGTGCAGGCAGGTCCCCGGCGAACGTCAGGATGAGCGCGATTCGGCCGGTCGCGTCGACCTCGCCGGCGTCGACGAAGACCTGACTCTTCCCGTCGCGGCGCTCGACCCTGGAGCGGAATCGGAACGTCGTCACGCCGGCGTCGACGATCCCGTCGAGGCGCACGGCGACGACCGCGGGATCGGCGAGGAGCCGCGCGATCTCTCGGGAGAGCGCGTCCCGGCCGCGGATCTCACGGCTCGGCGACACGAGCCGCACGTCTTTCGCGAAGCACGCCTCGAGCAACGACGCGCGCTCGTCCGCGTCCCTCTCGTTCGCGGCGCGGACGTACGTCGCGACGGCGACCTCGACGGCGTAGGACACCCGGAGAGCCTACCAGAGACCCCGACGGGAGCGCGCGCGGGGCCCGCGTTTCGCGCCCACGCGTCGATCGACGGCCAGCTCGCGACCTCGACCCAGGCGATCGACGCCGCGAGCGTGGCGCGTGGCAGCGTGCGCGTCCTCTTCAGAGGCCTCCGCAGCTGAGGGTCGTCGGCGCGTCTCAGCCGCCGGGCGCGCGGGGATCGATGTCGAAGTGGAGCACGTCCTCGCGCCGACCGAGCTTCGTGTAGAGCTGGATCGCCGGATCGTCCACGAGATCGGCCTGCACGAAGATCACGTAGACGCCCAACGCCGCGGCGACGCCGCGGAGGTGCTCGATGAGCCGCGTCGCGACGCCTCGTCGACGGTGCGCCTCGTCGACCGCGAGGTCGTAGAGGTAGAGCTCGCTCCTCGCTTGCTCGAGCTTGGGCAGAACGTACCCCGCGAGCGCGCCCACGACGCCTGCGTCGGTCTCCGCGACGAGGGCCACGAAGGTGGGGCTCGCGAGGAGTCGCGCGAGGTAGGCGTCGTCCGGCTGGGCGTGCGCGTACGTCGCCTCGTCTTCGAAGGCGCGCCCGAACAGGGCGAGCATCGCGCGCGCGGTCGCGACATCGGACGGGCCGAGGGCGCGCACTTCGTACGGCCCGAAGGCGTCCGGCGGTCGAGAGGTGGACATGTCGGCAGCCTAGGCGAGAACGCGCCCCAGGGGCGAAGGGCCGTCGGCAGAGCTCGTGGCCACGCGGGCGCGGATCGAGCGCGCGGCGCCCCCGCGAGCGCGAGGCTCGCGGGGCGCCGGCGCCGACGCTCAGAACGGCAGCTCCTCGACCGCGAGATCCTTTCGCGGCGCCCGCGCCTGTGCGGGCGCGTCGCGGCGCGTGTCGCTCCGTCCGCGGCCCGCGAAGCAGACCTCACGCGCGTGGATCTCGGTGCGATAGCGCTTCGTTCCGTCCTTCTCGTAGCTCGAGGTGCGCAGGTGACCCTCCACCAGCACGCCATCGCCCTTCGAGAGGAGCTTCGCGAGCGCCTCCGCGCGCAGGCCCCAGACGACGACGTCGTGCCACTCGACGCGCGACTGCTGCTCCTTGTTCTTGTCGAGCCAGCTCTCGTTCGTCGCGACGCGCAGGTGGAGCACGCTGAGGCCGCCCGCGGTCGCGCGGAGCTCGGGATCGGCGCCGAGATGGCCCAAGAGATAGACCCGATTGATACCGTCACTCATGTCACTACCCTCGATTCGTTCTCTTCGTGGTTCGTCTTCGGGAGGTCGACGGCCTGGTCAGGCCGACGCCTCCAGCGTGGGGCGCGAGGCGAGGAGGAAGTCCGGCGCAGCGGCGAGCGCGGCGTCACGCAGTGCCTCCGCGAGCGCGTCCTTGGCGAGCAGCGCCTCGCGGGCGCGCTCGCGCCCCTGCCCGAGGTGCTCACCGCCGAACGAGAGGTGAGCGCCGTTCTTCTCGATGACGCCGAGGCTCATCGCGTAGTCGACGAGATCGACCGTGGAGTCGATGCCCTGGCCCCAGCGGATCTCGAACTCGGCCTCCTTGAACGGCGGCGCCATCTTGTTCTTGATCACCTTCACCTTGGTGCGCGAGCCGACGGCCTCGTCGGCCGTCTTGACCTGGCCGGTGCGGCGGACGTCGAGGCGCACGCTCGCGTAGAACTTGAGCGCGTTGCCGCCCGTGGTCGTCTCGGGGTTGCCGAAGACGACGCCGATCTTCTGCCGCAGCTGGTTGATGAAGATGATCGTCGTGTTGGTCTTGTGGGCGATGCTCGTGAGCTTGCGGAGCGCCTGGCTCATGAGCCTCGCCTGCAGGCCCATGTGCGCGTCGCCCATCTCTCCGTCGATCTCGGCCTTCGGCGTGAGCGCCGCCACCGAATCGACGACGACGAGGTCGACCGCGCCGGACTTCGTGAGCATCTCGACGATGTCGAGCGCCTGCTCGCCGCAATCGGGCTGCGACACGAGCAGCTTCTCCGTGTCGACGCCGATGGCGCGGGCGTAGGCCGCGTCGAACGCGTGCTCGGCGTCGATGAAGGCGGCGACGCCTCCCGCGCGCTGCGCCTCGCGCATCGCATGCAGCGTGAGCGTGGTCTTGCCGCTCGACTCGGGGCCGAAGACCTCGATGATGCGACCGCGCGGGTAGCCGCCGATGCCGAGCGCCTGATCGAGCGCGAGCGAGCCCGTGGGGACGACGCCGGGCGACACCGTCTCTTCGTCGTCGCCGAGCGACATGATGCTGCCCTTGCCGAACTGCTTCTCGATGGAGGCGATGACCGCGCGGACCGTGCGGAGCTTCTCTGCGATGCTCATGACCAATCTCCCTTTTCCGTTGTGTGGAGCGGGCCCGTGCGGACCCGCGAGAGGGCCCTTCGCGAGCGGCGTGCCACGAGCCTCGCGCGCGCATTCGCCTGCATTTCGCGCTGTTTTCTGCGCTCGAACGTCGCGCGCCGGCGTGGCGGCGCGCGCGAAGGGGTTGGCGGCCGCCGACGCGCGCCTCAGTACTCGGCGTGGAGACGCGCCCCGAGGATGTTCACGGGACCGCGGTCGGCGTTGTAGCCGGGGCTCCAGATGTGCTGGTAGTCGACCGAGAGCCACACGGGCGCGCCCGTCGACACGCTGTAGAACACCTCGAGCACGCGCTCCGACGATCGGTTCAGCTTGCCGTCGCCCACGAACCCGTCGACGCCGCCTCGGCTCAGGTAGTCGGCGTGCGATTGCGAGATCCAAGCCTGGCCGTAGCCGAAGCCGAACGAGTCCTTCGGCCGGCGCCAGAGCGTCCCCTTCGCGAGCGCACCGAGCGACAGCGAGCGATCGGCGGAGGCGAAGGAGTAGACCTCGGTGCGACCGTCCGAGTACATCGCGCGGCCGAAGATCCCGATGTCCCCCGGGAGGTGCTGCTCGAAGCTCAGGCCGATGCCGAGCTTCACGTTGGGCTTCCGTGCCCAGCAGAGATCGGGCGCCGTCGCGTCGCCCGATCCGTAGCTGAAGGCGGTGCAGGTCGCGGCGTTCTTCGTCGGATCGGCGCGCGTCACCGCGATCGCGTCGTCGAAGCGACCCATGCGCTCGCGGTTGCGGTAGCCGAGCACGCGGATGGTGCCTTCTTGACCGAGGATCCGGTGCGAGTGCTCGAGCTCGAGCTGGTCGCCGTAGAAGTCGAAGAAGCGCGGATCGACGGAGAGCTGGTTCGGATCGCGCGGCGGCGCCAGGCGCGCGAAGCGCGCGGCCCAGTCGTCGAAGTACACCTCGGCGACGGCGCCGTAGGTGTAGCCCCGCGCGTCGGCGGCGAAGTCGTAGGCGGCGTAGGTGAGGAACGCCATGTTGAAGAATTGCCGCCGGAGATCCGCCGAGAACGAGTTGTGGTCGAAGAAGTCGAGCACGCTGAAGTTGCCCGCGGCGAGCACGACGCGACGGCTCTTCACCGTGCGGCCGAGCTGCAGCGCGCCGGAGGGCTTCTCGATGTCGTCACCGCCGAGGTCGATCGTCTGGCGGAGGAAGAGGCGCGAGTTGTAGAGCGAAGGCTCGGTCGAGCCGGTCTTCTGGAGCTCGAAGTTCTGAATCGCGCCGCCGAGCCCTTTGAGCCCGGAGAGGGGCCGCTCGACGATGACCTCGGGCACCGCGTAGATCTCGGCGCCGGGCCACAGGCCGAGGCCGAGGAACGCCGTCAGCGTGCCGGTGAAGCTGCGCTCCTCTTCGCGGCCGAGCGATCCGATCGCGCCGCCGAGGTTCGTGTAGGGCGCGTGAAAGCCGAGCTTGAGGCTCGAGATCCAGCAGAACTGCCCGTAGACGTTGAAGCGCTCGTTCTTGGGCCGGTGCAGCCCCGCGCGCGAGAGCTCGCGCATGAAGCTGAAGTTGACGTCATCGTCGGCGTCATCGTCGAGCGGACGACGCTCGTCGAAGCCCTCCGCGACGTCGCCCTCCGAGTCCGCCGCCCACGCCTCGACCTCGGGCAGAGAAGCCAGGAGGGAAAGCGCGACGACGAGGCCGACGACCGGGCGCACGATGAAGGCGCGCAAGATGGCCGAAAACGCGGCTCCACGCAATGAAACGAGCAGCCTCGCGCGCTTCGCCCGTCGCGAACCTTTCGCCGGGAGGCGCGCGAGACGGATCAGACGCGCGGATCCGCGCCCAGCACCTCGAGGTCGGGGGTGCCGACGACGTAACGGACGAAGGTGATCTTTCCTTCATCCACGCGCACGCGCTTGGTGTCCCGCGTCAGCACCGGATCGAGCACGGCGGCGAGGGGCATGAACCCCTTGGTGGCGACCGAGAGCGTGTGCTCGCCGGGCGCACACGCGAGGAAGTGCGGACCGGGCAGGACGACCTCGGACTCGACCCCGTCGAGCGTGACGAGCAGGTGCGTCGCGTCGCGCGCGAGCTCGTCGAGCTTCTCGAGGTGCAGGGCGCCGAGCACCTTGCGCACCGCCTCGGCCGCGGGTCCGACGCGCGCTTGGAGCTCGATGCCGGTGCGGAGCGGCGGCGACTTCATGATCGGGAGTTATCGAGCGCACGCGCCGCGTGTCAAGGCCTCGCGCCGCGCGCGTCGAGCACGCGGCGCACCGCGGGCACGAGCGAGTCGGGCGTGATCGGCTTCTGAAGGAACGTCACGCCGGGATCGAGCACGCCGCGATGGACGATCGAGTCCTCGGTGTAGCCCGACATGAAGAGCACGCGCGTGTCGGGGCGCGAGGCGGTGATCCGATCGGCGAGCGCGCGCCCGTTCATGTGCGGCATCACGATGTCCGTGAGCAGGAGGTGGATCGCGCCGACGTGGTCGCCCGCCACTTGGATGGCGACGATGGGATCGGGCGCCTCGAGGACGCGGTAGCCCCGGCGGCCGAGCACGTTGACCACGAGCGCGCGCAGCCGATCGTCGTCCTCGACGACGAGGATCGTCTCGGTCTCGCTCGGTCGAGGCTCGGCTCGCGGACGCGGGCTCGGCGTCGCGACCTCCTCGGTCGTCCGCGGCAGGAAGCAGCTCAGCGTCGATCCGCCGCCGACGTCGGTGTCGATCGCGACGGCGCCGCCGCTCTGCTTGAGGATGCCGAACACGGTCGAGAGGCCGAGCCCGGTGCCGCGCCCCTGCCCTTTGGTCGTGAAGAAGGGCTCGAACGCGCGCGCGACCGTCTCCTCGTCCATCCCCATCCCCGTGTCCGAGACGGAGACCTCCACGTAGGGTCCGGGCTTCAGCTCGAGCTTGTCGGCGGGCGTCGCCGCGACGTCGACGTCGCGCGTCGCGATCGTGAGCGTCCCTCCCTCCGGCATCGCGTCGCGCGCGTTCACGACGAGGTTCACGAGCACCTGAGCGAGCTGGCCGGCGTCGGCGCGTACGCGGCCCTCCGCGCGGAGCACGAACGACAGCTCGATGTCCTCGCCGATGAGGCGACGGATCATCGGCCCTTGCTCGCGCACGAGCGCGTTCGGATCGAGGACGCGCGGCTTCAGGAGCTGCTTGCGACTGAAGGCGAGCAGCTGCTTCGTGAGCTCCGCGGCTCGCTCGGCGGCGCGCTGCACCTCGGACAAGTGCACCGCGACCGGGTGGGCGGGCGGCAGGTCCGCCTGCGCGAGCGCGTTGAAGCTCAGGATGACCGAGAGCATGTTGTTGAAGTCGTGCGCGATGCCGCCCGCGAGGCGACCGACGGCGTCCATCTTCTGCGCCTGTCGGAGCTGCTCCTCGAGCTGACGCTGCTCGGTCAGATCCGCGACCATCGCGATCGAGCCCTCGAACGTTCCGTCGGCAGCGAAGAGCGGGCTCGCGGAGATGCGCACGGCGACCGACGAGCCGTCCCTGCGGAGCAGGCTCGTGTCGAACCTCTCGGCGACGCCCGTGCGCCCTCGCTCGAGGTGCTCCACGTGGGCCTGCTGGAGGTCGGGCGGGACGAAGGAGAGCACGGGGGCGCCCACGAGCTCGCTCTCGTCACGACCGAGCAGCCTCACCATGCGCTGGTTCGCGAAGGTCACGCGCGAGGCGTCGTCGAGCGCCCATACCGCTTCGTTGGCGATCTCGAAGAGCCGCCCGTGGCGAGCCTCGAGCGCCTCGTGCGCGATCTCGGAGAGGCGCCGCTCGGTCACGTCGTGGATGGTGCCGTAGTTGCGCACGCCGCCGTCGACCTCGACCGCCACGTCGGCGCGCACCTCCACCCATCGGACCTCGCCGCTCGGCCGGACGATCCGGTGCGTCGACGCGAAGCGGCCGGTGCGCCGCGCCTCCCGCCCCGCGGCCTCGTTGAGCGCGCGATCGTCCGGATGGATGAGCGCCTCGAGCGTCTCGGAGCGGCCGTCGAACGACGAGAGGCCGAGGATGCGGAGCACCCCCGCGGACGCGGTGACCTGGTCGCGCTCGCGTCCATTCGACACCCAGACGCCCACCTGCCCCGCCTCCTGCGCGCGCTCGAGCTCGGCGGCGACGTCGCGCAGGCGCTGCTCGGCGAGGTACGCCTCCGACAGATCTTCGACGAACGCGAGCACGCCCCGCACGCGCCCCTCGTCGTCCGCGTCGGGGACGTAGGTGGATCGGGAGTAGACGCCGATGCGATCGCTCGAGATCGCGGGCCCCTCGCGCACGACGCGATCGCCCGCGAGCGCACGCTCGAGGTCGACGCGGCGCGCCTCGAACCCGGCGGGGCCGAAGACGTCGCGCGCGTGGCGCCCGACGATCTCGGCGCGGGAGACGCCGAGCCGATGCGCGATCACCGGGCTC
This sequence comes from uncultured Polyangiaceae bacterium, assembly GCA_964467935.1. Lineage (GTDB taxonomy): Bacteria > Myxococcota_A > Polyangia > Polyangiales > Polyangiaceae > CAYYKK01. Next base: position 9,483 of record CAYYKK010000098.1, on the reverse strand, counting down.
GTGTAGCGAAAGACGAGATCCCGATCGAGGTACGAGACCATCGCGGGGATGAGCCCGCCCAAGCGCTCGAGCGCCGCCAGCGTCGGGTTCGTCTCGTCGATCGCCATCCGCCCCAGTGAAAGGTGTACGCGAAAGGCGCCGCACCTGGAAGAGACGCCGGCTCGGGCTTTCCCCCGACGATCAGGTCCAGATCGCGAGCGTCCGCACGCCCGCGAGCGTCCCCTGCGGCGTACGACCCACGATGAAGACCGAGACGCCGATGCCGTCGACCTGACCCGCCTTGCCGTGCGCGCCGAAGTAGTAGACGTGCAGATCGGTGAGGTTCGCCTCCAGCACCTGCTCGAGGTTGCGCATCTGCTCGCACGAGGCCTGCGACGCCGGATCGTTCGGATCCGCGCACTGGTGGGCCTGGCCCTTCCAGTCGTCCCACGTCTGCGCCATCGAGAAGAGCGAGCTCATCGGCTTGTCCGCGCCGGGATCGGCGTCGACGAACGCGCCGAGCTCCTTGCGCACGGTGCCCTCGTCGACCGGGGCGCCCGGCGCGACGGCGCCGCTCACGTACTGGAACGGGTAGTCCGACTCGCTCGTGAAGAGGAGGCCGTCGTACGCCTTCTCGATCTCGCCCTGGATCTCCGCGTCGCTCGGGGCGCCGGCCTGGGTGAGATCGCGCAGGATGTCGCGCACGCCGTTCGCGCCGCGCACCGCGTTCGACTTGCTGGCGTAGGTCTCGCTGCGTCCGATGATCTGCCCGTTCGCGGCGACGAGGCGGAAGCCCCACTGACCGCTCGCGCCCTGCGACAGCTCGTAGCGGGTCGCGTCGACGCCGTTCGTCTCCACCGAGTCGATGCCGTTCTGCGCCGCCGAGCTCGACGAGTAGCCCTGCGAAGCGAGGACGATCTGCCCGTTCGCGGCGCGGAGGCGGAAGTAGCTCTTCTTGTCGGCGCCCTTGAAGGTCTCGAAGTGCGCGCCGCCCACGGTCGCGCCGCTCGTCGTCGGGCTCGCGAGCGCGGCGATCACGGCGTCGATGCCCTTCTGCGCCGCCGACTTCGACGCGTAGAGATCGCTCGCGCCGAGCAGCTGCCCGTTCGAGGCGTAGAGGTCGAAGTAGTACTCGCCCGTGTCCGCGGCGAAGAGCTTGAAGCGCGTCTTCACGAGGCCGTTCTTCTTCACCGACGCGATGCCGTTCTTGGCGCTGGTGACGCTCGCGTACCCGTCCGAGCGGAGGAGCGACTCGCCGTTCTTGGCGAGCAGCTGGAAGTAGGTCTGACCGTCGTCGCCCTTGAACGTCTCGAAGCGGCCCGTGGCCGAGCTCGCGTTCTGTTCATCCCCGTCGACGCTGCTGTTGCAGCCGGGGACGGCGAGGGAGAGGACCAGGGTGGCGGCCAGGGCGCGGAGGAAGGGGCTCATGGTGCGTGGCGCTAGAGCAACCATCGGGCCACGCGCGCCGCAACGATTTCCTGAGGGATTCTTCACCGTGGGGGCGCGGAGACCTGGATCGGTGTCGAACCATCTGGATCTCCTCCACCTCCCGACACGATCGAAATGCCCCCGCGAGCGGGGCGACGCTCAGCGGTCGAGCGGGACGACGACCCGCGGTCGAGGCGGATCCTTCGAGCGCCGCGGATCGTCCGGCCGCAGGGCCGCGATGGCGGTGCCGACCGCGGTGAACTCGACGACGGGCGGCGCCATGGGGGTGAAGCCGAAGGAGAACGTCTGGCCTCGCAGCTGCTGGCGGTGCGCGGCCTCGCTCACGCTCATGCCCACGATGCCGATCGGCGCGTCCGGGTGACCGGGAGGCCAGTGGGCGAAGAGGTCGGCCTGGAGGCGACTCATCGCCGTCTCGCGCGCGTCGAAGAATGCCTGGGTGTAGGGGCCGATCTCGACGTTGTAGCCCTGGTAGCGGGCGACCTCGCGCGGGTCGAGCTGGTAGACGCACGTGCCGCTCGCGACGGTCACGGGCCGGTAGCCCGCGCGCAAGAGCGCCACGAAGTCGTGACCCGAGAGGGCGCTCGTGAAGGGCGCGCCGTCGGTGAGCCGCAGCGACGGCGCGCCTCGCAGCTCGACGGGTCCGTGCTCGTGGTCGAAGCTCACGGCCGTCCCCATCGCGACGAACTTCGCGACCTGGTGCGTGTTGCCCCAGAGGTGATGCTCGACCGTGAGCCGCACGCCGACCACGCCCTCGGCGCCGAGCTCGGCGGCCTGCCGCAGCATGCGCTGGGTCGCGAGGATGCGCGCGCCGCGCACGGCCTCGCTGATCGACGTCACCTCTCCGGCCTGCACGAGGACTTGGGGCGTGCGCCCGAGGAGCAGGTCGAAGAGGCCGAGGCCTTGCTGCGACGACTGCGTGTTCGCCTCGACGACGCTCGACGCGATCACGAGGCCGTGCGGCAGAAACCCCATCTTCGAGAGCGAGAGGAACTCGGTGACCGAGAGATCGCTCAGCGCGGGGACGGGACGCGCGACGCTCATTCTTCACCTCCGGGAGCGACGGTCGGCCCGGGATCGGCGAGCAGCACCATCTCGGGCTTGAACGGCGCCTTCGGCTCGGACACCGGGACCACCGCGGTGCCGATGACGAAGAGCTCGATGAGCTCGCCGGTCGTGAGCGCGGCGTTGCCCGCGTTCCAATAGCTCGTTCGCCAGGCGTGCTCCTGCTCGCTCACGGTGACGCCGACGATGCCCGTCGCGCCGAGCGCCTCGGCCTCGTATTGCAAGCGCTCGGTGGCGAGCTCGCGGGCCTCGTAGAGCGCGTGCGTCGCGGGCACGAGCTCGAGGCTCTGCTTGGCCTTCGCCTGCAGGAGGTGCGGTGGCACGTAATAGACGCAATTGCCCATCACGAACCCGACCGGGCGATAGCCCGCGCGCACCAGCGTCCAGAAGTCCTGCCCCGAGAGATCCGATTGAAAGGGCCGCCCGTGACGATTGCGGAAGCGCTCTCCCGAGGTGCTCCGCACGGCCGTCCCGATCGCGAGAAACTCGGCCACGTTCTGCCCGAGGGCGTACGTCGTCGTCTGGTTCGGCAGGGCCCAAGGCGGCGGCTGCGGGCCCCAACCATTGCGCTGACACCACGCCTGCCATTGCGACCACGCGATCTGCTGCCATTGCTGCGCCCAGCTCGCCCCGAGCTGCGTGTACCGGCTCGGCGAGCCCACCGACCGCGCCCACTTCTGCCAGACGCGGTATTGGTTCCAGGCGATGCGCATCGGATCGGAGTTGAGGTTCACCGTGAGGCGCACGCCGATGATCCCGTCGGCGCCGAGCGCGTCGGCCTCCTCCTCCATGCGCGTCATCGCGAGCTCGCGCGCGTGATAGAGCGCCCGCGTCATGTCGGTCACCTCGGCGCCGGGCTGTCCCTTCGCCACGTGCGGCAGCGAGAGCGCGACTTGGTAGATCGAGCTGCCCATCACGAGGCCGAGCGGCTCGAAGCCCGCCTCGCGGACGAGCAGGAACTCGTTGACGGAGAGATCGCTCGTGAAGAGCTTCTTCTGCCGCATCGACGCGAGGCGCTCGCGCGCGTGCTGCGGCAGATCGTCGGCGAAGCGGGGAGGTCCGCCGGCCGGGCCGCCGGGTCCTTGCCATTGGCTCACAGGCCACCTCCCTCGTCGGCCTCTGCGGCGGCCTCCTCGGCCTCCTCGGCGGCACGCGCGACCTCGTTCGTGTCGTCGCCTCCGTCGATGAGCGCGTCGCGCCGCCGGCCGACCGGGGTCATCGCCAAGATGAGCGGCGGGACCGCGACGTGGGCGCGCCGGGCGACGTTGGGGATGCGACGAATGCCCGTGCAGAACCAGCTGACGTCGACGTCGAGGTCGTTCAGATCGCACCCTTCGAAGCCGCAAGGGACCTCGCGCACGTCGAGCTGGATGTCGCTGCCGACGACGAACTCGGAGCCGAAGAAGTGCGCCTGCCGCAGGATCTTGTTCGCGGCGATGCTGCGCGCCTGCTCGACCGCGTCGTTCGCCGCCGCGAGCTCGCCGCTGCGCTGCGAGCCGCTCGTCACGTGCCACACGTGGTAGCGACAGAACTCGAAGAGGAAGCCGCAGGGCTCGTAGCCGTCCTGCGCGAGCGCCCAGAGCTCCTGCCCCGAGAGATCGGTGATGATCGGCTGCCCCGGCGGGTGCGTGATCCACGGCGCGCGCACCGCGGTGCCGACGACCGTGAACTCGATCACCTCGCCGCCGTCGTCCCCGCCTTTGCCGTGCTGACCCATCGTGATCATCCGCTCGCGGAGGCGCGCTCCGATCACGGCGTCGGCCTGCACGAACGCAGCCTCTTGGGCGATTCGACCGAGCGCGCGACGCCGCGCCTCGCGGTGCGCGTCGGAGAGGACCGTGATCTCGCTCGTCTTGCCTTTGTAATCGGGTATTTGGCCTATGTGGTAGATGCTCGATCCCATCACTTGGCTGATGGGCTGGGCGCCGACGTCCTTCGCGAGCAGGTACTCGCTCACGGAGAGATCGCTCGTGAAGAGGCGGTTGTGCGGCCCCGCCTCCTCCGCGAGCCGCTCCTGCGCGCGGAGCGGAATGCCGCCTCGCGAGACGTGATCCAAGCTCGCCTTGAGGTCGAGCACCCGAGGCCCCGGCGGGCTCATCAGCCGTTCACCGTGAGCATGAGGGCGGGCGGCGGGATGTGGTGGTCAGCGGAGAGCGCGACCACCGCGGTCCCGATCGCGCTGAACTCGAGCACCGTCGAGCCCCACGTGTGGTTGCTCTCGTCGACGGTCACGCCGACGATCCCCTCGGCCTCGAGCGCCTCGGCCTCCGCCTGCATGCGCTCCATCGCGAGCTCGCGCGCGTCGTAGAACGCCTGCGTCGGCCCCTGGAGCTCCATGTTCGTGAGCGGGCCGCCCATCATCTGCTGCGGCTGCGCGACGTAGTAGACGCAATTGCCCATCACCATGCCGAGCGGGCGATAGCCGGCGTGCATGAGCGTCCAGAAGTCCTGCCCCGACAGATCGCTCGTGAAGGGCTTGCCGTTCGGCGCGCGCCACGACTTCGGCGCGTTCTTCTCGGGCGGCCGCTCGCAGCGCACGGCCGTCCCGATCGCGAGGAACTCGATCACGTTGGAGCCCCACGTGTGCACGTTCACGGTGAGCCGCACGGCGACGATCCCGTCGGCCCCGAGCGCGTCCGCCTCCTCCTCCATGCGGACCATCGCGAGCTCTCGCGAGTGGTAGAGCGCTTGCGTGAGGGTCGTGAGCTCCTCGGAGTAGCCGGGTCGGATCGGCTGCCAGCCGATGTGGAAGATGCTCGAGCCCATGACGAGGCCGAGGGGCTGAAAGCCGATCTCCTTCACCAGCAGGAACTCGTTCACCGAGAGGTCGCTCGTGAAGAAGTGGTGCTGGCGCATGCTCACGAGGCGCTCGCGGGCGTGCTGCGGGAGGTCGGCGGCGAGCGGTGGCGCGCCGTCCTGCGACATTTGTTCGCGCGCGACCTGCTGCTGATAAGCCTGTTGCTGCTGCGGCTGGCCCTGCTGCGGCTGGCCCTGCTGCGGATAGGCCCGCCCGGCCCCTTGCGGCGGGGGATACGCGCCTTGCGGCGGATAGGCCTGCTGCTGCGGATTCGCCTCGGGCGGCGCGCCTTGCGGCCAGCGGGGATCTCGGGGATTCGGGGGCATCAGGACCTCACGTTGGCGAAGAAGCTACACGATCCGCGGGGGCCATAGAACACGCGAGGCGACCGACCGCGCGCACGGCGGACGGAGCGGCGGTGACACGACGGTGACCCTGGGGTGGTCGTCCGATGAGCTTCGCGCGCGACGCTCGACGCATGAACCGCGTCGTCGCCACCTTCTCGGTCCTGTCGCTCCTCGGTTGCTCGTCGCAGGCGGCGCGTCCCCCTGCGCGCGTCGCGTCGCTCGCACCTGCGATCGAGCGCGCGCCGAGCGCGACGCCTCCACCCGACGGCGTCCGCATTCGCATCCGATCGCACGACGCGACACTCGGGCGCGTCGTGGTGACCGTGCGTCTCGAGGGCGCGGCACGCGCGACGTCGCTCGCGTTCACGCCGTCACACCCCGCCGCGCTCGAGGGATTGGTCGTGTCGGACGAGGCGGGCGCCGTGCCGACGACGGTGTCCGCGGTCGACGGAGGAACGCGCGTCGATCTCGCGCGACCGCCGTCGGGGGCGGTGACGCTCGGCTACGAGGTCGCGCTCTCGGCGAAGCCGCTCGACGCCACGGCGCGCCCCGATCCGACGGAGCCCTTCGCGGAGCCCACCGAGCTCCGCGTCGGTGGCGACGACGTGCTCCTCCTGCCCGCGTCGAGCGCGCCCTACGACGTGACGCTCGACCTCGGCACCGGCGGCGGTGAGGCGCGCGCGGCGTCGAGCTTCGGGCTCGGCACCGCGGAGCGCGCGCACACCACCTCCGACGAGCTCCGCCGCGCCTTCTTCGTCGCCGGCGACCTCGTGACCGCGCTCCTCCACGCCGACGACGGCGACGACGTCGCGAGCGCCGTGGGCTACACGTCGTTCGATCCGCGGTGGGTCGGCGCGGAGATCGCGGGGGTGAGGACGGGCGTCGATCAGGCGCTCGGCCTCGTCCCCGGATCGCCCTCGAGCGCGACGCCGTTCTCGATCCAGATCGTGTCGAAGAGGCACACGGCGGCGCCGATCGCGCTGAGCCGTCGCGCGCGCGGGCTCGTGATCTCGGTGGATCCCGGCGCGGCGTGGACGCCCGAGGCGCGGATCGACGTCGCCCAGCGGCTCGTGCAGCGCTTCGTCGGCGGCCGACTCTGGATCGGGGATCGCGGCGATGAGGCGCGCGGCTGGTTCTTCAGCGAAGGCTTCTCGCGCGCGCTCGCTTCGCAGATCCTCTTCGACATGGGGATGCTGACGCCCGCGGATCGCGCCGCCGAGGTCGACGCGCTCCTCGCGACGATCGCGCTCTCGCCGCTCGGTCACGCGTCGCTCGACGCGCTCGCGAAGGACGGCTCGCCCGAGGCCGTCCGCGTCTCGGCGGCGCGCGGGGCGCTCGCGGCGCTCGAGCTCGACCTCGCGCTCCGCGACCATCCGCAGGGCTCCGCGCGCTCGCTCGAGGCCTTCACCCGCGAGCTGCTCCGCGCCGCGGCAGAGGAGCGCGTCGACGCGATGCCGCTCGCGCGCTTCCTCGACGAGGTGACGCGAGCCGCGGGCTCGGACGTCGGGCAAAACGTCGCGTCGGTCCTCGCGCGGGGGAGCGACGTCGTGCTCCCGAGCGGCGGGCTCGGACGTTGCTATCGCTGGGTGTCGCGCGACCTCGCGCCCTTCGATCTCGGTCTCTCGGTGGAGAACCTCACGGTGAAGGCGGTCGCGCCGGGCTCGCGCGCCGAGGCCGCCGGCGTCGCGGTCGGCGACCACGTGGTGACGCTCGAATACCGCGATGGATCGAGCCGCGTCCCGGTGCGACTCACGTACGAGCGGCGCGGCGAGACCCGCGCGGTCACCTATCTGCCCGCGGGAAGGAGCCTCTCCGCCCACCTCTTCGAGCGCGTGCCCGGGACGACGGACGAGGCGTGCGCGCCGCGCTGACCGGGCGCGCTCGCCTCCGCCTCGCGCGTCACGGGTGGAGCGCCGCGCCGCCGATCACCTGGCCCGACCATTTCGCCACGAGCGCCGCCTTGAAGTCGTCGAGCGCGAACGTGCGGCCGACGTGAGGGCGGAGCTTGCCCTCCGCGGCCCAGGCGAGCACCTGCGCGAGCCGCGGCGGACGCAGCGAGGGATCTTGGATCGTCGAGATGACCGTCGGGCAGCCGAGCACGTCGAGGCCCTTCATCATGACGAGGTTGGTCGGCAGCTGGTTCGCGTTGGGCGCGCCCCGCGCTCCTTTTCCAGCGGCGACGAAGGGCGTCGCGGCCCAGCCGACGATGAGGAGACGCGCGCCGAAGCGCACGCATCGCAGGCTCTCGACGGTGATGTCGCCGCCGACGCCGTCGTAGACGACGTCGACGCCGCGGCCGCCGGTCAGCTCCTTCACCTCCGCGCGGAACGCCGAGACGCCGGGCTCGCCATCGGGGCGTCGCGTCGAGACGACGTGATCGGCGCCCTCGCGCTTCACCACCGCGAGCTTCTCCTCCGAGCGCCCGGTCGCGATCACGTTCGCGCCGAGGAGCTTCGCGACGTGGACCGCCGCGAGCCCGGTCGATCCGGAGGCGCCGTGGACGAGCACCGTCTCGCCAGGTTGGACCCGCCCGCGCGTGACGAGACAATGGTAGGCGGTCTCGTAGCTGCCGAGCAGATTGCACGCCTCGTCGAACGTGAGCGATCCCGGGATCCGGTAGAGCGCCTCGGCCGGCGCGACGGCGAACGACGCGTACCCGCCCCACCGCTGATAGGCGCCGAGCGATCGGGGGCCGACGAAGAGCCCGTCCGACAGGACCGCGTCGCCGATGGAGAGCGTCGTCACCTCGGGACCCTTCCAGGCGACGACGCCCGCGTACTCGAGCCCGGGGCAATACGGCGGCTTCGGCACGTGCTGGTATTGGCCGCTCGCCATGATGAGGTCGACCCAGTTCACCGAGGCGCTCTTCACCGACACGATCACGTCGCGCGGTCCGAGCGAGCCCGGATCGGGCGGCTCCATCGGGACGATCGACATCCACTTCTCGACCGCCTCGAGCGGGCTCTCGCCGAGCTCCTCGACGACGACGCGGCGCCCCGGTCTCACGGGCTCGGTGCTCATCTTCGCGGATACCTCACGCGCCGCGGAGCGCCTTCACGGCGGCCGTGACGTCCTTGCCGTTCACGGTCGCGCCGGTCGACTTGAGGTGCTTCATCGCCACGCCCGTCGCCTGCCCGTCGTTGCCCGCGGCCTTCACCGCGTCGGCCACCGGCCCGAGCGCGGCGACGATCTCGTCCACCGAGAGCGCCTGGGGCAAGAGCGCGCCGAGCACGACGTTCTCACGCGCGAGCGCCGCGGTCTTGTCGGGATCGGTCGTGACGGCGAGCGTCTCCTCGTTCGACTTCAGGAGCTTCTTCACGATCGCGATCGCCTCCTCGTCGCCGAACGCCTTGGCGGCGCGCGCCTCGGCGGTCTGGATCTCTCCGAGGGCGACGCGGAGGACCTCCTTGTCGAGGCTCTTGTCCTTCATGGACTGGGTGATGCGCTTCTTGATCTCGTCGACGAGCATGGGCGACCTCCTCGGTCGTGCGAACCGCAGCGAGGCGTACCCCCGAAACGGCCGCGCAGCCAGGGGCGCCGCGCGGGCGCGGCGGGGCGAGACGCGTGGTATACGCCGACCCCATGAAGCCGATGGGCGACGCCTTCGACGTCGAGGCGGTGAACGACGCGCTCGCGCGCGAGCACCCGATCGACGACTACTACGCGCGCTCGATCTTGCCGATCCGGCTCATCGAGCAGCGGAGGCTCGCGATCATCCGCGCGATGGTCGGTGAGACGGCGGGCCTCGACGTCGCCGAGATCGGGTCGGGCGGCGGGCACGTGCTCGCGATGTTCCCGCAGGCGCGCCTCACCGCGTTCGACGTCTCCGACGTGTTCCTCGACACGGCG
>CAYYKK010000097.1:0-22295 GCA_964467935.1 uncultured Polyangiaceae bacterium | reverse complement strand
TCGGTGAGGCTCTGGAACCCGTTCCACACGCCGAGCACGAGGCCACCGCGCGCGGCGTGCCCCTTCACCGCCGCGAGGATGGGGCTCACCTTCGCGATGGCGCCGCAGCGGAGATAGTCGCCGTACGAGAAGCCTCCCGGGATCGCGACCAGATCCGTGTCCGGCGGGAGCGCCCGGTCGCGGTGCCAGACCACCGAGGTCCGGACCTGCACCACGTCCCGGAGCGTGTGGATCATCTCCACGTCGGCGTTCGATCCCGGGAAGATCACGACGGCGGCGTGCATGTCTTCGCCTTACTCAGTCTCGGCCGGCGCGCAAAGGCCCACGCGTCGAGGTCGGGGCTTTCGAGGGCGCGCTCGCTGTGCCATACCTCCCCGAGGCGGAGCTCGGATGAGGTGGCGCAAGCAGAGGCCGATGTCGTTCGTGATCGGCAAGCGGCACGCGCTCGCCGAAGGTCTCTCGCGCACGGCGCCCGCCGAGGAGCCGTCGCTCGGCGACAAGGGCCTCGGGTTCCGCCTCGCCTTCGGCTACCTGCTGCTCTCGGCGTTCGGCGTCGGGCTCTCGTTCCTCCTCCGGAGCGGCTCGCCCTTCGTGCATCCCGACCCGTGGCTCGCGCTCGGTCCCGTCGTGTCCATCAGCGCGAGCGCCGCCGGCGGCGTCGCCCTCGCGTTCCTCCTCACCGTCGCGACGCGCCTGTCGGTCGGTCACTTCGCGTGGGCGCGCCGGCTCTGCTCGGACCTCGGCCCGTTCGCGCGGTCGTTGACGCCGGGGCAGGTGCTGCTCGTCGCCGGTCTCTCCGGGCTCGGTGAGGAGATCCTCTTCCGAGGGGTCCTGCTCCCGCTCCTCGGACTCGTCGCGTCGTCGCTGGTGTTCGGGTTGGCCCACCAGATGCGCGGGCCGAGCCGGTGGGTCTGGGTCTCCTGGGCCGCGCTCGCGGGCGTCGCCTTCGGGCTCCTGTTCCGCCTCACGGGCTCGCTCGTCGGTCCCCTGGTCGCGCACGCGCTGGCGAACGCGGCGAACCTCGCCTTCCTCAAAGCCTGGCCGTCGGAAGAGCGCTGAGCCCCCGCGCGCGGCGCCCGAGGACCGCCCGAGCGCGCAGAGATCGAGGACCATCCGAGCGCGCAGAGCTCGAGGACGGACAGCTATGAGAGACATGCATACGAGAGCATCACGACTCTCGTTGCATCGAAGTTACTTTTCGCCGGAGCCTTGCCCGAGGCGCGGGTTCGGGAGCGGCGCCGTGCGGACCGGGGCGCCGCGGGGCGCGGCGGGGCGCGCGGCCGTCCCGCTGCCGAGACCCGTCGGCGCCGGGGGCGGTCGCAGCTTGTCGGGCGCGGCGGACTCGGCCGCGTCCGCCTCGGGGTCGAGCAGCGGGGGCGGATCGCTCCAGCCGCTGTCCTCCTCGTCCGCGGGCGCCGCGGGTGGCGCCGAGAGGGTCGGGAGCGGCGGCTTGGCGAGCGGCTGCGGCGGTTTCGCGGGCCGGCCCGGGATCGCTGGCAGCGGTTTCACCGCCTCCAGGTTCGCCGTCGAGCTGCTCGGCTTGGGCTCGTACGGCGGGCGCAGCGGGGAGGGCGCCGCAGCGCTGGGCTTCTTCGCGCCGAGCGGCGAGGGGGCGGGCAGTGCTCCCTTCGGCGCGGCGAGCGGCGGTGGCGGGGAGGCGCCCGGAGCCTTCTCCTTCACCGCGATGGTGGCCGGGGGCGCCGTCACGGCGGCAGGCTTCGTCGACGCCCCGACCACGGCCGGTGATGGAGACGGCGCCGGAGACGAAGACGGCGCAGGCGACGAAGCTGGGGCAGGCGACGAAGCCGGCGCAGGCGGCTCCGACGTCGCGAAGGTCCCTTGCAGCGCGTTCGCGAAGCGCGCCGAGTCCAGCGGATCGCTCGCAGGCGGCGACGAGATGGCCGGCATCCAGGACTTGCCGCTGACGCCCGGTCCGAGCTCGTTCGGGTCGATGAGCGAGGCGCGCGTCTCGTCTTCGAGGCGGACGGCTTCCATCAGGAGGGCGTTGATCGAGTTGTCCTGCGACTGCACCGACTCCGCCTCGTCGGGGCGGAACGCGAAACGCCCGCTCTTCCAGGTCAAGAGCACGCGCAAGAGCTCGAGCGGGTCGCGGCGCTCGCCGTCCTGGATGGCGCTCGTGATCGCGCCGGACACGATGACCAGCGTCGCCTTCTGATCCTTGCTGCTGACGTCGAGCTTGCCGCTCCTGCGCTCCATGTCGAGGAGGGTCAGCACCGTGGCGATCGACATCTGCGCGAGATCGCCCACCATCGCCGCGTCGGTCGGCGGCACCGAGAGGAACGACTTCCTGCTCTGCCGCAGGCGCGTGACCATCTGCACCAGCGCGCCGACCTGCGCGACCACCTCGTCGATGCGGAACGGCTTGGTCATGTACACGTCCGCGCCGACGTGAAAGCCTTGGATCCGCGTGTCGCGGTCGTCGAGCCCCGAGAGGAAGGGGACCGGCGTCACCGAGACGTTGGAGGACGCCATCCGGATCTTCCTCGCGACCCAGAAGCCGTCGACGTCCGGCAGATCGACGTCGCAGATGATGCAGTCCGGCTGCACCTCGACCGCCTTCTCGTAGCCCTCGACGGCGCTCGCGCAGATGAGCACCTCGTAGCCCGATTCGCGCAGCGCGACGGCGAGCAGTCTTCCGACCCACTCGTCGTCGTCGATCACAAGCACGAGGCCCTGAGACATCTGCGAGAAACGGTACCACGCGGGTCCCGCGGTCCGCCAATTGCCAGCGCTCGGCGCGCCGGCGAGCATCGGCGCTGCGCAGACGACTCCGGGTTTGCCGCGTGGGGACGCTCCCCCTATCCTGGGCGCGTGTCCGCCGAGCGTGTCGTCGTCGCGATGAGCGGGGGGGTCGACTCCTCCCTCGCCGCCGCGCGCCTGATCGACGCCGGCTACGACGTGGTCGGCGTCACCCTTCACCTCTGGGACTACCCGGACGATGGCGAGCGGGGGCGCTGTTGCGCGCCGGAGGACCAGTACGACGCGCGTCGCGTCGCCGATCAGCTCGGGATGCCGCACTACACGTTCGACCGTCGCGAGCTCTTCCGCGCGGAGGTCGTCGAGCCGTTCGTCGACGCCTACCTCGAAGGTCGTACGCCGAGCCCGTGCGTCTCCTGCAACAGGACGGTGAAGCTCCGCGAGCTCTTGCCCATCGCCGATCGACTCGGCGCCGCGTTCGTGGCGACGGGACACTACGCCCGCGTCGCGAACGATCCGGCGGGGCGCGCGCGCCTCCTGCGCGGTCGCGATCGGCAGAAGGACCAGAGCTACTTCTTGCACATGCTCACCGAGCCCGAGCTCGCGCGGTTGCTCCTCCCCCTCGGCGACTCGACGAAGGAGGAGGTTCGCGCCGACGCGCTCGCGCGAAAGCTCCCCGGCGCGACCAAGGGCGAGAGCCAAGAGCTCTGCTTCGTGACCTCCGGACGCTACGACGCGTTCGTCGCGGAGCGCGCGCCCGATCGCGTGAGGCCCGGACCGATCGTCGACGAGGCGGGCCGCGAGGTCGGGCGACACGAGGGCGTGCATCGCTTCACCGTGGGGCAGCGCAAAGGGCTCGGCGTCGCGCTCGGCAAGCCGGCGTTCGTCGTCGGCGTCGACGCGGAGCGCGGCGCGGTGCACCTCGGCTCCGAGGATGACCTGCTGTCGAGCGGCGCCGAGCTCGGGCACGACGCGGTGTTCGCCTCCGACGTCGCGTTCCCGCTGCGCGCCGTGGTGCAGGTCCGCGCGCGTCACGTCGGCGCCGCCGCGACGATCGATCGCGAAGAGCGCGAGGGGCGCGCTCGACTCGTGGTCCGCTTCGACGAGCCCGTGCGCGCCGTGTCCCCCGGCCAAGTCGCCGTCGCTTACGATGGCGATCGCGTCCTCGGCGGGGCCACGATCGTCCGCCCCGTCGCTCAGCGCGCCGAGCGACCCGAGCCACCGCGTCCTCCGCCCTTCGAGGTGCGCGGATGAAGAGGCGCTGGCTCGCGATCCCGCCGCTCGTCGCCTTGGGCGGCCTCGTCGCCGGCTGCTCGCTCGGCGACGGCACCGGCGACGTTCGCAGCGACAACCTCTTCGCCCAGGACTGTTGGGAGGGCGCCTACGATCTGCACCCGGACTTCTTCGCCGCCGTGCCTTTCCGGAACGCGCTCGAAATCCGCATCCAGCGAGGGGGGGACCTCGAGGACCGCTCCGACGGGATGACCGTGCTCATCGACGACGTCGCGGACATCCGGCAGAACAAGCTCGGCCAGCCGGTCAACGTGACCTTGCCTCGCGGCGTGCACCCGCCCGGCGTACCGATCGGCGCGCTCTGCGGCCCCGACGGCTGCACCGAGTCGGGAATTCACGTAACTCTGTATCTATTGAACTCGTGTCACAACGAGAACACGGTCTTGTATGGTCTGTCGGGGACGATGACCTTCAAGCAGCTGTTCAGCGGCGACCCGAACGAGAAGGACGCGGCGAAGAAGCTCACCGAGGCCGACTTCGACCTCATGGTCGGTGACCCCCAGCTCATCGTCACCGAGCCGGGACCCGACCAGTACTCGATCCCGCACCAGAGCCACATCGTCGGTCGCTTCCGGTTCTTCTTCCAGCGCGGTCAGCCGGCGCAGCCCTTCCCTTGATCGCGCCGCGCCGCGTCGCGCCGGCTCGCTCGAGTGGGTGCGAGCGTCGACATGGAGCACGTTGAAGGGCAACGTGCGCGCGAGAGATCGCCGATAGAAAAGGGGAGCGGTTTCGAGCTAAGCTCCATCGACCGGATGGCTGCGCAACCTCCTCGACCCTCCATCGCCCGCTCCTCGGGAGGCGGTGGTGCTTCTTCTGGGGGAGCCAAGGGCGACGGCAAGGTCCCGGGCACGTTCTTTCTCGGCCGCTATCGCGTCGTCGAAGAGATCGGCGTCGGCGGCATGGCGAGCGTGCACCTCGCGCGCATGGACGGTCCGGGCGGCTTCCAGAAGTGGGTCGCGATCAAGCGGATCCACGCGAACCTGGTCGAGGACGACCAGTTCGTCGACATGTTCCTCGACGAGGCTCGCATCGCCGCAGGCATCAACCACGCCAACGTCGCGCAGGTCTTCGATCTCGGCAAAGACGACAACACCTACTGGATCGCCATGGAGTATCTCCACGGCGAGCCGCTCCGCGAGGTCATGCGGCGCTGCGAGGAGCGAGGTCAGCTCATCACGCCGGAGCTCGCCGCGCGCATCTGCGCCGACGCCGCCGAAGGACTCCACGCGGCCCACGAGCTACGCGGCAAGAACGGGCAGCTCCTCGGGCTCGTCCACCGCGACGTCACGCCCCACAACTTGTTCCTCACCTACGACGGCTACACGAAGGTCGTCGATTTCGGCATCGCGAAGGTCGCCGATCGCCTCTCGGAGACGCGCGCCGGCACGCTGAAGGGCAAGCTCGCGTACATGTCCCCGGAGCAGGTGCGGGCGCAGGACGACGTCGATCGCACGACCGATGTGTTCGCGTTGGGCGTCGTGCTGTGGGAGCTCACGACGGGCCACCGCCTCTTCAGGATGGACACCGATCTCGACACGCTCGAGAAGGTGCAGGCCTGCGTGGTGCCGCCGCCGTCGAGCATCATCCCGGGCTATCCCATCGAGCTCGAGAGCGTCGTCATGAAGGCGCTCGCGAAGAAGAAGGCCGATCGCTTCCAGACGGCCCGCGAGTTCTCGCGCGCCCTGCAGACCTACCTGCTTCGTCGAGGCGTCTTCGTCGGGCCCGAGGAGGTCGCCGTGTTCGTCCGCGAGCTCTTCGGCGATCGGATCAAGTCGCGCGAGGATCATCTCGCGTGGGCCGCCGACGTCACGTCGACCATCAACATCGATCAGCTGAAGGGCGTGCAGATCAGCTCGCGCGAGGACGCCTCGCGGTCGGCGTCGCTCTCCGACGAGGGCGCGCCGACCGGGCGCGCGCAGGCCAAGGCGCCGCCTGCGGCGAAGAAGGCCCCGCCGCCTGGTCCGTCGAGCGCGCCGATGGCGCCAGCGCGCCCTCCGGGACCGCCGCCGCCGCGCACCTCGGCTCGACCTTCGGCGGCGCCTCCGCCCCCTCGATCCGCGATCGCATCGCAGTCGCTCGTCGATGACGACGAGGACGTGCCGACGACGGTCGCGTCGCGCGATCAAATCCAAGATCTCGCGCCCCGCCCGAGCGGCGCGGCGAACATGAACGTCCGCTCGACGGCGCTCGGTCTGGGGCTTCCGCCCCCGCCCGCGCAGCCGGGTGGAGCGGGGAGCGGACCCTCCGCCGGGCGAACGCTCGCGATCAGCCCCTCGCAGAACCCGCACGCGCCCGGCGCGTCGGATCGCGGCCATCCCGCGCCGACGTTCGGACCTCCGATCGCGTTCGGCCCCCCGCCCGGTCAGGTCGCGCCGGCCACGAGCGGCGCGCTCCCGGGCTTCGGCCCACCGCCGGGCATGATGGGCGGCCCGCCGGCCTCCGCGAAGCCGGGCGGCCCCGGGGGCACGGCGCGCCCAGGTCCCATGGGCGGGCCGATGTCGCAGGCGCCCTCGCACCCGGCGGGCGCGCAGGCCGGATCTGCGCAGGGGATGTTCGGCCAGATGCAGGGGCCGCAATCTGGCTATGGCAACGGTCAGTTGCCTCCGAGCGCGTACGCGACGAACGTGTCGATGAGCGGGCAGTATCAGCGAGGCATGCAGGCGTCGGGCATGCCGCAGCACGCCTCGCCGTCCGGGCAGCCCTTGCCTTCGCACGTGGAGACGGCGTTGTCGCTCCCGCGCCCCGACCCAGCGGCCCTCTGGATGCTGCAGCAGGACTCGGGCGCTCGACTCCAGCGCAAGAACACCGCGATCCTGATCGCCGTCGCCGTGCTCACGGCCGTGTGCGTGGCGGCGATCTGCGCGCTCATCTACTTCAAGTACCGGAGCGCCACGGTGCAGCCCGCCGACGACGGCAAGAAGTCGAGCGTGAGCGCCCCAGCGACGGGAGCGTCGCCGGGGGCGACCGGACCGCCCGCCTCCGCGGCGAGCTCTCCGCCCTCGGACCCGACCGCTTCGGCGCCTTCGGACGGGACGGCATCCGCGGGCGCCCGCGGGGCCGAGCCCACCTCGGCGACCGATGATCCCAAAGTCGCTGGCACCCCCTCCGGGCCGGCGACGTCTCACGCGACCACCCCCGCGGCCAACGCCGGCGGCAGCCAGAACGCGCCCGCGAGCAAGGACGTCGGCTACCTGACGGTGATCTGCAAGCCGTTCTGCGACAACGTGAAGCGCAACGGCTCGTCGCTCGGCTCGAGCCCGATCGTCAAGTCACCCACGCCGCCGGGCCAATACCGCATCACGCTCACCCGGGCCGGCAGCCCCGATCGCGTCGAGAGCGTGATCGTGACGACCGGCGAGACCGCGATCGTCCGCGCCACGATGAAATGAAGCCCAAGACCGCGCATCGTCGACATCCCGGCGCGCGGCCCGCTCGCCGAAGCGAGCAGGTCGCGACGTCGGTGCAGACCGTACGGATCGAGTCCCTCGCAGCGGACGGTCGCGGCCTCGCGCGCCTCTCCGACAAACGGGTCGCGTTCGTCGCAGGCGGCTGTCCCGGGGACGAGCTCGAGGTCGAGCTCGAGAGCCGTCCGTCGAAGGTGGACGCACGGACCCTGCGCGTCATCACACCGAGCGAGCTGCGCGTCGAGCCTGTCTGCGAGGTGGTGAAATCGTGTGGCGGATGCGATTGGATGCATGTTGCATCGCGTTGTAGAGAAGAGTCTCACGCCGAGATCGTCCGCGCGCTGCTCGCGCACGCGATGGGTCGGGACGGGGCCGTCGGGGAGGCGACCGGGCGAGACGCGACGGGTCGAGATACGACGGCTCGAGACACGGCGGACGGCGCCGACCCCGCGCCGCGCGAGGCCTTGCCGCGCGTCACGATCACGGCCGCGCCAGCGCCGCTCGGTTATCGGACCCGAGCGCGGCTGCACCTTCGGGTCGATCGCCGCGGGCTCGCGCTCGGCTACCTCGCTCCGCGATCGCACGAGGTCGTGGACGTGCGCACGTGCGTCGTCCTCGATCCTCGGCTCGACCGCGCGCTCTGCCTGCTTCGGGAGCTGCTCTCGCAGGCGAGGGGCTCGGGCGAGGTCCAGCTCGCGCTCGGGCAGGGCGAGCGGCCGGTGATCGATCTCGCGTTCCGTGGCGACGTGCCTCCGTCGCTCTTCGCCGATCTCGACCGGTTCTCGCGCGGCGACGACGCGAAGCTCGCGGGTGCTCGGGTCGCTTTGGAAGGCGTGCAGCGACCTGCGTCCTTCGGTGATCCCGCGCCCGTCCAGCGCGGCCCCGACGAGCTCCCGATCGTGCTCGCGCCGGGAGGCTTCGGGCAGCCGTCCGACGAAGGGGCAGCGCTCCTCGCCCGTCGCGTCGCCGATCTCGCCGGAGCGGCCGGGAAGAACGTCGTCGAGCTTTTTTCGGGGAGCGGCACGCTGAGCGTCTTGCTCGCGCGAGACGCGGCTTCGTTCATCGGCGTCGAGATCGACGAGGCGGCGAGCCGCGCGGCGAAGACGAACCTCGACGCGCGTGGGCTCGCGCACAAGCTGGTCGTGGCCGACGCCGACGCCTACGAGATCCCGAGACGGACCGACGTCGTCGTGCTCGATCCTCCGAGGACGGGCGCGCGCGGCGCTGTGCTCGCGATCACGGCGGCGCGGACGAAGCGGGTCGTCTACGTCTCGTGCGATCCGGCGACGCTCGCGCGGGACGTCCGATCGCTCGCTTCGGGCGGCTACGCGATCGAGTCGATCGACACGCTCGAGCTCTTCCCGCAGACGAGCCACGTCGAGAGCATCGTCGTGCTCACCCGGGCGAGGGCAGGGCGATGATCCACGTCGTCGACGAGCGCATGGCGAGCGAGATGAAGCGCTTCGCGCTCGTCTACACTTGCGAGCGCTGCGCTCAGTTCGATCCCGACTCGGGGCGATGCTCGTTCGGGTATCCCAACGAGGCGCACCGCGAGAGGCCCGTCGAGGTCGGCGCCGAGCTCGTCTTCTGCAAGCAGTTCGAGCTCGCATGAGCGAGCTCGCGGGTCCTCGCCGGCGAGGCTCGCACGGCCCCTCGCTCCGCACGCTCGTGCGCCGCGCGGTCGTCGATCACGCGCTCGCGGCGCGAGGCGACCTCGTCCTCGTGGCCTGCTCGGGGGGACCGGACTCCACGGCGCTCCTGCACGCTCTCGCGTCGCTCCGCGCCGACCTCGGCATCCGCCTCGCCGCGCACGGGATCGATCACGGCCTCCGCGCGGCTGCGCTCGCCGAGCTCGAGGGGGTGGCGGAGCTTTCGCGATCGCTCGACGTCCCGTTCTCGATCGACCGGCTCTCGGTGGCGGCGGGGAGCAACCTGCAGGCCCGCGCGCGTGACGCGCGCCTCGACGCGCTTCGCGATCGCGCGGCTCGGCTCGGCGCCCGGCACGTCGCGACCGGCCACACCGCCGACGACCGCGCGGAGACACTGCTCATGCGTATGGTCCGCGGAACGGGCGTCCGTGGGCTCGGTGTCCTGCCACCTCGCGCCGGACTGCTCGTGCGGCCGCTGTTCCGAGCGAGGCGCGCCGACGTGCTCCTGCACCTGCGTCGCCACGGAGTCGGCTTCAGCGAGGACCCGTCGAACGCCGACCCTCGGTTCGTGCGCGCGCGGGTGCGCGCCGAAATCCTCCCGCTGCTCGCGACCGTGAGCCCGCGCGTCGTCGAGGCGCTCTGCGCGCTCGCCGACTCCGCGCTCGAGCTCGACGACGACCCGCTCGCCGGGCTCGGCCGGGCCTCGCGCGTCGAGCTCGCGCGTGCGGCGCGACGCGGCGAGCCGATCGCGACGATGCTGCTGCCCGGAGGCGTCGAGTCGGTCGTCACCCTGCGCCCCGCCGCGAAGCGTCGTGCGCGGTCGGCGACGGGCTCCGCGCCGGTTAAGAAACGTTGACGCGAGGTTCACATCGCCTGGACGGGTGCCTATCATCGCTCGACTGGCGCTCGGGCTCGCGTGCTCGACGATGGCGCCGAAGGGTCGCAAAAGCTACGCTCTCGATTCGGGCCCTCGGCCCGCCCCTCGACGTTCGCGTCCGAGGGCTCGCTCCCCATTCGGGTCTCTCGTCGGAGGCGCCGAGTCAACGAGGCAACTGTGAAGCAATCGCACAAGACGCTGCTGCTCTGGGTACTCATCGCGACGATGTTCCTCGCGATCTGGCAGTTCCTGGACTCGAACAGCAAGCCCGCGACGCAGGTCGCCTTCAGCGAGTTCCTCACGCTGGCGCAAGCTCCGAAGGAGCAGGCGCACGTGAAGCAGGTGAACATCAAGGACCGGGAGTACCAGTTCACCGTCGTCGACCCGACGAAGAACAACGCCGAGGAGTCGAAGGTCTCGCTCGGACCCGACAAGAACGAGGATCTCACGAAGCTCCTCGTCGACAAGGGCGTGAAGGTCAACTTCGAGAAGGAGGACTCTTCGCCGTTCTGGTCGAGCGCGCTCGTCACCATCCTGCCGATGGTCTTCCTCCTCGTCATGTTCTACCTGTTCATGCGCCAGCTGCAGGCGGGCGGCGGCAAGGCGATGAGCTTCGGCAAGTCGCGGGCGCGCCTGCTCAACGAGGCGCAGAACAAGGTGACGTTCGCCGACGTCGCAGGCATCGACGAGGCGAAGGACGAGCTCGAGGAGATCATCGCGTTTCTCAAGGACCCGAAGAAGTTCCAGAAGCTCGGCGGCCGCATCCCCAAGGGCGTCCTGATGATGGGTCCTCCCGGCACGGGCAAGACGCTCCTCGCGCGCGCCATCGCCGGCGAGGCGGGCGTCCCGTTCTTCTCGATCTCGGGCTCCGACTTCGTCGAGATGTTCGTCGGCGTCGGCGCGAGCCGCGTCCGCGATCTCTTCGAGCAGGGCAAGAAGCACGCGCCGTGCATCATCTTCATCGACGAGATCGACGCGGTCGGTCGTCACCGCGGCGCCGGCCTCGGCGGCGGCCACGACGAGCGCGAGCAGACGCTGAACCAGCTGCTCGTCGAGATGGACGGCTTCGAGTCGAACGAGGGCGTCATCATCATCGCGGCGACCAACCGACCCGACGTGCTCGACCCCGCCATCCTGCGCCCGGGACGCTTCGATCGCCGCATCGTCGTCAATCGTCCCGACGTGCGCGGTCGCGAGGGCATCCTCCGCGTGCACACGAAGAAGGTTCCTCTCGCTCCGGACGTCAACCTCGAGGTCATCGCGCGGGGCACCCCGGGGTTCGTCGGCGCCGACATGGAGAACCTGGTCAACGAGGCCGCCCTCCTCGCGGCGCGCCAGGACAAGGACGTCGTGTCGATGGTCGACTTCGAGATGGCCAAGGACAAAGTCCTCATGGGCACCGAGCGGCGCAGCATGGTGATCAGCGACGAGGAGAAGAAGACCACCGCGTGGCACGAGGCGGGTCACGCGCTCGTCGCGAAGCTCCTCGAGAAGAACTCGGACCCGGTGCACAAGGTCACCATCATTCCCCGCGGGCCCGCGCTCGGCCTCACGCAGCAGCTCCCGAAGGAGGACCGCCTCTCGATGAGCCGCGACTTCGCGAAGGCGCGCCTCGCGGTCCTGATGGGCGGGCGCGTCGCCGAGGAGATCACGTTCGGCCAGTTCACGACCGGCGCGGGCAACGACATCAAGCAGGCCTCGAACCTCGCGCGCCGCATGGTGACCGAGTTCGGGATGAGCGACGTGGTGGGCCCCATCCACTACGGCGGTGACGAGGAGAGCGTGTTCCTCGGCAAGGAGTTCTCGAGCCGTCGACGCGACTACTCCGAGAACATCGCGAACCAGATCGACGACGAGGTGCGCGCGTTCGTCATCGAGGGCCACGAGACGGCGCGCCGCCTGCTGCAGGAGAACCGCGAGGTGCTCGACCGCATCGCCTCGGCGCTCCTCGAGCGTGAGACGCTCGACGCCGAAGACGTCGACGCGTTGGTCGGGGGGCGTGACCTGCCCGAGCGCGAGCGCGTCGTGATCCCGTCGTACAGCGAGCGTGAGAAGGCCGCGAAGGAGAAGCGACGCGCCGCGAGCATCTTCGGCACGCCGAAGCCTGCGCCGAGCACCTGACCGCCCTCGCGAACGAGACGGGCCCCGCGCGACCGCACAGCGAACGGTCGTCGGGGCCCGCGCTCTTTCCATCGGTCGCTCGGGTTCTTGTGTCGGGGTCGACTGCGCTCTTATGCTGCCGTCGGCTCATGCAACCGAAGCGCATCTCCACCGCTCTGGGTCTCCTCTTCGGCTTCGTCCTCGGGAGCGGTTCCGCCACCGCCCTCGCCGAGGAAGGCCACGGCGAGGGCGCGAGCGAGCGGGTCACCGACTCGGCGAGAGCGCTGAAGGGTCAGCCGGGTGCGTTCGAGGTCGGCGGCTTCGTCTTCCGACCGTCGCTCGAGCTGCGTCTGCGAGGTGAGATCTTCAGCGACGCGCCCGCCTCCGACGCGGCCCCGGCCGTGCTCGCGCGCGCCGAAGCGGGCGGCGAGCACGAGCGCGACGCGCTCATCGCGTCGAGGCTGCGGCTCGGCCTCGCGATCGAGCGCGGACCAGTCACCGCCGTCGTGAAGCTCGAGGACGCGCGGAGCTTCGGCGAGCGCTCGACCGCGTTCTCGGCGACCGATCAACTGCCTTACACGGCGCCGTACGAGGCCTACCTCGACGTGCACACCCGCGCGCGCGATCTCTTCTTCCGCGCGGGCCGCCAGGAGATCGTCCTCGGTGACGGCCGCCTCGTCGGCAAGAGCGACGGCAGCCCCATCGGTCGCAGCCTCGACGCCCTGCGCTTCGCCTTCCGCGCCGGAGACTTCGATCTCCAAGCCTTCGCCGCCATGCTCGCGCCGCCTGGCAAGCCGCTGCCGGGCTCGGAGCTCAAGCCGGGCGCGCAGCTCTACGCGCTCGACGGCACCTGGCATGCGAAGCCGTTCATCAAGGCCGAGCTCACGGGGCTCGCGCGGGTGGTGCGCGAGCCGTTCCCCCGCACGCTCACGCCGGCCGACACGTTCGTCGGCGCGGCGCGGATCTTCGGCTCGCACCGAGGGTTCCGCTATTCCGTCGTCGGCGCCGTCGAAGGCGGGCGCGTCGCCGTCGTCGGCGACGTCCGCGGCCAGGTCGCCGGCGCGCTCGCGGGGCGCGGCGAATTCGAGACTGCGTTGCCGTGGCATCTCACCTTCGGCGCCCAAGGCGCCTATGCGACGGGCAGCGATCGATCGAACACGAGCGCGAAGACCGAGAAGACCTTCGATCCGATCTTGCCCGATTCGCACGATCACTTCGGCCACGCCGGGTTCTACGCTTGGACGAACCTCATCGAGGCCGGGGGCGATCTCACGGCGCAGCCCCACGACGCCGTGCGCGTGCGTGCCGGCTACCGCTTCGTGGGGCTCGCTCAGCCGAAGGGCGAGTGGTTCTCCGCGTTGCTCGAGCCCGTCGGATTCTCGGCGACCAACACGTCGCACGTGCTCGGACACGTCGTCGAGGGGACGATCCGCGTGACGCCCTGGGAGCCGATCTCGTTCATCGCCGACTACGGCGCGATGGTGCTCGGCGCCGGCGGCAAGGCCATCTTGAACGCGTCCGGAACCGACACGAAGGTCCTCCACTTCGGCCTCCTCGAGGCCGAAGTGCGGCTTCCCGAGTGAGACGACGGGCGTCTCAGCGTCGCGCCCGCTTCGATCGCCGCGCGGTGTAGACGAGCGTTCGGCTCTCGTTCGTCGCGGACCCGGCGAAGTCGCCCTCGATGCTCGCGATCGTGAAGCCGTTGTAGTGGAGCAGCGCCTCGAGCTCCTGCGGAAAGAACTGCCTGTGCGCGAGGGGCGTCACGAACGCGCCTGCGCCGCTCTCCGGCGTGAACTCCATCGACACGAAGAGGATCTGCCGCAGCGCCTCGTAGTCGAAGCGCTCGGCGTATCGCACGGGGCCCACGCCCGGGTACTGGAAGCGCGGCGTCTTGTAGGCGCGCTCCGGCCGGCGCGCGAGCTCCTCGGGCTGGGGGATCGAGACGTCGAACACGAGCTCGCCGCCGCGCGCAAGGTGCCCGAGCACGCGCGCGAGGAACTGCTCCACGCTCTGTCGATCGTAGAGGTGCAGGAACGCGTTGAACGGACAGATGACGAGCGGGAAGCGCTTCTCGAGGCGCACCTTCCGCATGTCGCCTCGTCGGAGCGTCACGTGGCGACGGACCGCCTCGGGCTCGCCGGCCAAGCGCTCGCGGAGATCCGCGAGCATGGGAGGCGACAGGTCGACGCCCACCACGTCGACGCCGGCCCTCGCGATGGGGAGCGTGATGCGACCGTTGCCGCAGCCGTACTCGAGGACCGGCCCGTCGCTCGCGAGCGCCTTCGTCAGGTAGTAGCGAACGTCCTCGAGGCGACGGGCGTACGTCTTCTGATAATAGGCCGGGTCGTCGTAGTGGGCTTCGGTCCCGGCGCGCAGCTCGCCGTCGCGCGCGAGGATGTCGCGGGAGTGGCGGGCGGACGGGCGCTTCTTTTCGGCGGCGGCTCGCACGGAGCGATGCTCTCTCGCGTGGCTCGCGTCGCGCCGCGACGGGCCCTGCGGAGAGGGGCGATCAGCCGTAGGCGGCCTTCTGCTGCTTGATGTACTCGCCGACGGCGTCGCTGCTCGGGCGGTTGAAGTAGACCTTGCCGGCGGCGATCTCGCGGAGGCTCGTGACCGCGGGCTTGTTCTTCGAGCGAACGAGGGGGTCGGCGCCCTTCATCAGCGCACGCGTGCGCGTCGCGGCGAGCACGACCAGGGCAAAGCGGTTCTCTTCTCGTTCGAGGCAGTCTTCGACGGTGACGCGAGCCATGATGCCCAGATAGTCGAGCGGCACCGGGGGTGCAAGTCGAAGCCCTCTCCGCGAGACGAAGAAGCACGCCCACTGCGCCGGTGTCGAGTGCCTGCGGGGCGTTCCCCGCTGGGGCTTGGACGCCAAACACGACTCCGTGAGCCGAGCGGCGAGCCGCCGAAGAGACCCGCTTCGGGGCCAGCCGAGAAAGCCGCCAGCCGAGAAAGCCGCCAGCCGAGAAAGCCGCAGAGCGAGCCGCTTCAGACGCCGATGTAGAGGCGGTGAGCGAAGTTTCGCTCGAGCTTCGCCTTCAGCACCTTCTCCGCCGCGCTCTCGATATCGTACTCGATCCGGCGGAAGAAGAAGCGCTTCTCGTCGCTGTCGTAGATCGTGAAGCTCGCGCGGTTGTCGTAGTCGCGCGGCTGGCCCACCGACCCCACGCTCACGATGTACTTGCGATCGGGCTCGAGCTTGAAGTCCGACGCCGACAGCTCCTCGACGCTGTTCGGCGTGAGCGCGAACACCTTGCAGAGATGGGAGTGGCCGATCAGCGTGAGGTGCGCCAACTCGTCGTACATCGGCAGGCACTCGCGCGCCTGCTCGGGCGCGAAGATGTACTCGAAGTCCTCGAGCCGAACGGGCGAGCCGTGGCAGAGATCGACGTCGATGTCCTTCAGCTGCTCTTTGTACGGCAACGACTTCAGCCACGCGGCGTTCTCGGCGGAGAGCATCGCCGCGTGCGTGTCGAGCGCCTGGCGCGCCGCCTCGTAGTAGTACGAGTAGTCCATGCGCCCCGCGACGGCCGCGTCGTGGTTGCCGAGGATCGTCTTCTTCGCGATCTGACGCACGAGATCGGCGCACTCGTTCGGCGAGCCGCCGTAGCCGACCGTGTCGCCGAGACAATAGAAGACGTCGATGCGCTCGCTCTTGTAGGCCTCGAGGACGGCGCTCAGCGCTTCGTAGTTGGCGTGGGTGTCGCTGAAGATGCCGAGCCGCATCAAGGTCGGACCATAGCACGGTGCTCGTTCCCCAACGGGAGGAAACTTCACACGCGCTCTTCTGTGTTTCTCCGGCGTCACCGCCGGCTGCTAGAAGTCGGGTCATGGTCGGCGAAGAAGGTCGAGACGACGAGCCCGCGGGCGTGGACGAGACCGTCACGGAGGGCGGCGCCTCGAGCGCTCCCCCGAACGGAGCGGATGGGCAGTCGCCGCCGCCGAGCGTGCTCGCCCCTGCACCCGCGGCGATCGACGACTTGGCCGGCGCCTGCGTTCGCTTCGTGCAGCGGGCCCTCGGCGTCGAGCTCGACTACACCCCGGAGACGTTGCCGCTGCTCGACCACTACCTCGACGCGGCGAGGTCGGCGGCGCGCGACAAGCCCGAGCCCGCCGAGGTCGTCGTCGAGGCGGCCGGCGCCTACCTCGGCGAGGTCGTCCGCCGTCGCCACCCGAGCTGGTGGAGGATCGACGACGGCCCGCACGCGGCGCGGCTCGAGTTCCGTGACCTCTTCCTCTCGTTCTCCCCCATGGACATGATCCGCGACGCGCTCGCGGCCGCGCCCGCCGAGGACGATGGCGCCGGGCTCGCCTTCGACCTCGCGTCGTTCGAGCTCGACGAAGCGGATCGCCCGGCGGTGACGGCGCGCCTCGGAGAGCTGCCCGACGTGCCCTTCGAGGAGTACTACGCGCCTTCGACGCGCGTCGAGGTGCTCGACATCGTGGTCGACGCCGTCCGCGCCCGGCGCCTCGCCGACGGCGATCCGGAGCTCGAGCTCGAGGCCGAGGACTACGCGACGCACCGCTGAACGGACTTCAGCCGCGGAGGCCGATTTCCGCGTCGCCCCGCGGATCGCGGCCGAGAAGCCGGGGGCTCGACAAGCAATTCCGGACGGGCAGGTAGCTTTTGGTATCGTGGGTGGACCGTGTGGCTGATCCTCGCTGGTCTCCTCATCCTCATCGCCTGGGCGCTGTGGTTCGTCCTCAGCATCAAGCTCTGGATCCCGATCACCGTCAGCATCGTGATCGCCCTGGGCGTGGGCACGCTGTACCTCGTTCGGTGGATCCTCGCTCGGAGAGCCGCCGGCAAGCTCGAGAAGGCGATCGCCGCGCAAGGCGCGCAGCAGGCGATGAACGCCCGCCCCGAACGACGCGCCGAGATCCAGGAGCTGCAGAAGCAGCTCCAAGCGGGCATCAACGCGCTCAAGACGTCGAAGCTCGGTCGCGGCGGCAAGAGCGGAGCGGCGGCGCTCTACTCGATGCCCTGGTACATGATCATCGGCCCGCCGGGCGCCGGCAAGACGACCGCGCTCAAGCACTCGGGCCTCGTCTTTCCGTACGGTAGCTCGAGCGGCGGCGGCGTCCGGGGCGTGGGCGGCACGCGCAACTGCGACTGGTGGTTCACCAACGAAGCGATCCTCCTCGACACGGCGGGCCGCTACACCACCGAGCAGGACGACCGCGACGAGTGGCTCTCGTTCCTCCAATTCCTTCTTCGTTACAGAAGCAAGCGACCCATCAACGGTATCTTGGTCGCGATCAGCATCGCCGACCTGATCGACGCCTCCGAGCAGCAGATCGAGGTGACCGGCAAGAAGCTCCGTCAGCGCATCGACGAGGTCATGACGCAGCTCCACATGGTGCTGCCGGTGTACGTCCTCTTCACCAAGGTCGACCTCATCGCGGGCTTCAACGAGTTCTTCAGCGATCTGCGCAAGAGCGATCGCGCGCAGGCGTGGGGGACGACGCTGAAGCTCGACCTCCCGAAGAACGAGCCCGGAAAGCTGTTCGACGCCGAGTTCGACGTGCTCCTGAAGCAGCTCCACGCCCGCGCGTTGAAGCGCTTGGCGACCGAGCGCAGCCGAGAAGCGCGCGAGAAGGTGTATCAGTTCCCGCTCGAGTTCGCGGGCGTGAAGCGCAACCTGTCCGAGCTCATCGCCGCGACGTTCGCGGTCAACGCCTTCCAGGGCACGCCGCTCTTCCGCGGCTTCTACTTCACGAGCGGCACCCAGGAGGGGCGTCCGCTCGATCGCGTGCTCGGCCGAATGGGCCAGGCGATGGGCATCCGCGTCGAGGGGCAGGCGCAGCAGCAGGTCATCGAGTCGAAGAGCTACTTCCTGCACGACGTCTTCATGAACATCGTCTTCCCGGACGGCGATCTCGCCGCCCGGAGCGCGTCGGAGGTGAGGCGAAAGCTCCTCATGCGCGTCGCGATCAGCGGCGCCGCGCTCGTGCTCGCGGCGATCCTCGCGATCCCCAGCATCAACTCGTTCCTCAACAACCGAGCCTTCCTGAAGGA
This sequence comes from uncultured Polyangiaceae bacterium, assembly GCA_964467935.1. Lineage (GTDB taxonomy): Bacteria > Myxococcota_A > Polyangia > Polyangiales > Polyangiaceae > CAYYKK01. The sequence continues at coordinate 4,235 of CAYYKK010000097.1, read as the reverse complement.
CACCGAGGCGCGCGCCAAGAAGGCCGCCACCATCGACTGGGACGACGGCAAGCCGCCGAGCGGCAAGTTCCCGCTCCTGAAGCCCACGCTCGAGCGCTTGGAGGAGCTCGACGCGCACCGCGAGAGCGGCGTTCCGCTCGGCTACGGCTGGCTGATGTACTCGGGCGACAAGGTCTACCGACCGACGCTCGCCGTCTACGTCGCCGACATGCAGAAGGGGTTCGTCGTCCCGAGCAAGAAGAAGCTCGAGACGGAGCTGAAGCGCGTCGACACGACCGCCTCGAAGTACCTCTACAACCGGAACCTCCTGAAGATGTACCTGATGCTCGGCGACGTCGATCACCTCGACGTCGACTGGGCGACCGGCAAGTACACCGCCCTCTGGGTCGACATCCTCCGCGGCACGAGCGACGTGTCCGACTCGGAGATGCGCGACATGGTGCGCCCCCACGTCGCGTACTACTTCAAGCTCCTCAAGGCGAAGCGCGTCCAGCCCCTCGGGCAGGACACGGATCTCGTCGAGAGCGTCCGAAAGACGCTCCAGTCGGTGCCCGTCGAGAAGCGCTACTACGCGCTCTTCGTCGACTCGCTGATGGACGAGAAATACGACGACGCCGGCGACAACTCGCGCGACAACCTCGTCTTCCCGCCGGTGTCGCTCGGCACGATGTTCCCGGATCGCGCCGACGTCCTCAAGATCATCGAGAGCGTCCACTTCAAGAAGGACGCCCACTACCAAGAGGTCGACGGCCCCTACACGGAGAAGGGGCACGCCCTCGTCGTCCGCAACCTCGCGACGGGCGCCGACTTCCTCGCCGACGAGGCGTGGGTCGTGCCGCTCACGCGCGAGGAGAGGGCCGATCAGGTGCCCACGTACCTGAAGGGCGTCTCGGATCTGTACGAGCAGACCTTCATCCAGCAGTGGACCGACTTCTTCGGCGATCTGAAGGTGAAGAGCCCCACGTCGGCCGACGAGGCGATGGAGATCTGGCGCGTGCTCTCCACGACCGAGTACCCGCTGCGACGCATCCTCTTCCGTCTCGAGGACCACACGCAGTGGAAGAAGGTCGATCCGCTCGAGGGGCGCGACGGCGTGTCGAAGCTCCTGAACCAGCGCTTGAACCAGAAGCTCGCGATGAAGACGCGCGGTCTCCAGTTCAAGCTCGACATCCGCAAGCTCGGCGAGAAGACGAGCATCATCCCCGAGAAGTTCAAGAGCCTCTGCTCGTTCGGCAGCGAAGAAGGCAAGGACACCGGCGTGCAGCAGTACGCCGAGATCTTGAGGACCTTGAAGGCGCGCCTCGTCGATCTCCAGAACCAGAGCCCGACCGTCGACATCCGTCAGATGAACGACGATCTCGGCGACGCGCAGAAGAAGACGACGACGCTCCTCTCGCACTACGACCCGCTCGCGCAGAAGCTCCTCGGACCGCTGCTCACCGCGCCGATCACGATCGGTACGCGCGAGAACCTGACGCCGAAGGTCGACTCGTCGAAGCTGACGCCGGATCAGAAGCCGCCGCCGGGGCAGAAGCCGCCCTCGCAGTGGACGATGCCGAAGATCCCGGGGCGCTGAGCCGCGCCCGCCGCTCAATCGTCGATCCGCACCTCGTCGCGTGACGCCACCAGCGCCCCCGTGTTCGGATCGAGCGACAGCACCATCTCCACCGCGTCCTCGCCGGTGTCGGCGTAGTACTGCGGACGGACGCCCATCGCGCTGAACGAGAAGCTCCGGTAGAGCTTGATGGCGGGTCGGTTGGAGCGGCGAACCTCCAAGAGCACGAGGCGGGTCGCGTTCGATCGCGCGTAGGCGAGGGCGGCGTTCATCAGCCCTCGACCGATCCCCCGTCGTCGGACTTCGCTCGTCACCGCGACGCTCAGGATGTGGAGCTCGTCGGCGACGTGCCACGCGATCAAGAAGCCGATCACGGGGCCGCCGGCGTGCGGTCGCGCCGTCCACACGCGGGCCCAGGGGCGCTCGACCTCCGCGGCGAGATCGAACGTCGGCTCGCGCAACGCAGGGCGCGCGAACGCCTCGACGGCCTCCCGGTCGAGCGCGAGGTGTCGCGACGTGGATTCGCCTCCGGTCCAGGCCTCGATGAGGAGCACGTCGGTCGACCTCTACTTCGGCGTCTCGGTCGGGCAGCCGCTCACGACCTGCACGTCGCTGACGGCCCCCGACTTGAGCTTCGCACACGCGTCTCCGACGAGGACGATCTCGTCGTTGCCCATCCACACCCACCCGTTCTGTGGATCCTGCAGGAGCAACGTGCCGTCGAGGTACACGTTCGTCAGGTCCTGCTCGGTCGGCGGATCGAGCAGCTTGTAGTCGCACGACACGAGGCCCGACACGATGGTGCGGAACGTGTCCTCGAGCTTCTGGAGGTCGTCCACGCGATAGTAGAACGGCGCCGTCGCCTGCGCGCCGCCACCGAGGAGCGCCATCTGCTCGAGCGTCCCCTCGTAGGCGCTGCCGACCGCGAGGCCGATGACGTAGAGCTTCGCGCCGCCCTTCACGACGTGCTGGATGGCCTGGAGCGTCGCGACCTTGTCGAGGCAGTTGCCCCCCGTGCCGCCGGAGGCCGGATCGCAGCAGTTCGCGACGTTCACCGGACAGAGGCCGTCGATGTTCGGGATGCACTCCGACGCGCTGCAGGTCGCGGTGAGGTCGCAGTTCGGCCCGCCGTCCGTGACGAGGAGCACCGCCTCGATTCCTTCAGGGTCCTTCGCGGCGTTCGCGAATTTCGGAGCGAGCCCCTCGAGGGTCGCCGCGGTGGGAGTCCCGCCCGATTGGCCGACCGCGATCGCAGCCTTGAACGCGGCCGTCGTCGCCGCTCCGCCGTGCGCGGGCGCCATCACCTCGGTGCCCGCCGCGCACGTGTCCTTGTTCGTCGATTGCTTGGGGAAGACCGCGGCGCCGACGCGCACGGTCCCGCCGAGCTTCGACACGAGGTCGACGGCCGCCGCCTCGAGCAGCTGGTAGCGCGACTGCTGACCGCTCGCGATCTCGGACATCGATCCCGACGCGTCCATCACGAAGTAGAGGAGCGGCGGCTTGCTGACGACCTGATGCACCTCGTTGCCGCAGAAGTAAGCGCCGTCGCCGGGTACGTCGAAGACCGCGGCCGCGTCGTTCGGCGCCGGAGTCCCGCCGAGCGCGTGGTGGTTCGCCGCGCTCTCGCACGCGACCACGAGGCCGGCGACGAGCCCCAAGAGACCAGCCGCGAGCACGGCGCGCTCCGCCGTTCGACGCCCCGATCGCGCGCGCCGGTCGTCTCGTCGCCCCGACCTCATGCTCCGAAGGCTAGCCCCTCAAGGGTCGCGGTAGAAGCGAGGAACTCTGCGCGAAATGTGGGTGAGCGGTTCCCAGGGGATCGTGCCCATGCGCGTCGCGATCTCCTCCGCGGTGATCTCGTCGCTCCCGAGCGGTCCGTCTTGCGAGCCCAGCACCACGGCCTCGTCGCCGACGGCGGCGAGGGGGATGTCGGTGACGTCGACGCTGGTGAGGTCCATCGACACGACACCCGCGATGGGCGCGCGCTTGCCCCGGACGAGCACGTCGCCCCGGTTCGACAAGGCACGCGAGAGGCCGTCGGCGTAGCCCATCGCGATCGTCGCGATGACGCGCTTGCCGCGCGCGACGTACGTGTGGCCATAGCCGACGTGCTCGCCGTCGCCGATCGTGCGCAGCGCGACGATCTCGCTGCGCACGCGCATCACGGGCTTCAGATCCGCGAGCGGGTGCTTCTCCCCGACGGCCCTCGGTCGCGGGCCGGTCGTGTCGGGGTCGCGCTCGTCGGGTGGACAAGGCGCGACCCCGTACACCGCGATGCCGGGCCTCACGAGGTCGAACCTCGATCGAGGCATGCGCAGCGCGCCGGCGCTGTTCGCGATGTGTCGGACGCGCGGCGCGAGACCGAATCGGCGCGTGTGCTCGTACGCGTCGTCGAAGCGACGAAGCTGCGCGAGCGTCGGCTCGACGTCCTTCGCGTCGGCGCACGCGAGGTGGCTCATGAGCCCGTCGAGCTCGACCTCCGGGCTCCGCGAGATCGCCTCGAGCACGCCGTCGAGCTCGAGCGGCGCGACCCCGAGCCGCGCCATGCCCGTGTCCACCTTCAGGTGCACGCGCGCGCGCCCGGCGCCGCGCGCGCGGACGACCCGAGAGAGGTGCTCGATCTGCCCCGCGTGGTAGACGACGGGGACGAGGTCGTGGTGGAGCGCGTCCTCGAGGCCGC
>CAYYKK010000096.1:9456-22296 GCA_964467935.1 uncultured Polyangiaceae bacterium | reverse complement strand
GCGCCGCGCTCTCCCGGCGGCTCGCGGGCGCGAAGAGCGACGACGATCGACGCCTCCTCACGCGCGCCGCGATCGTCCGCGCGGTGGTACTCGGCGACGCGCCGGACGGGCTCGACGCGAGGCTCGTCACCCTCCTCGCTTCGAAGGACGAGACCGACGCGGAGATCGGCGCGCTCGGGCTCGTCGCCACGGGGTCGAGCCCCGAGAGCGTGCTGCGGCGGGCCGCGGGCGCGAAGGGCGACGCGCCACGGGTGAGCGTCGTGGCCGGCGCGGCGCGCGGCGCGCTCCTCCGCGGCGACGGCGCGGTCGCGGCCTTCGGGCACCTGCTCGCGCCGAGCGGCGAGACCGCCGACGCCGACGGACGCCCTTCCCTCCGACAGATCGCCGCGGGTGTCGCGCTCGTCGATCCCGACGCCGCGAGCGAGGTTCCGCTCCACACGCTCCTCGCTTGGGCAGAAGGTGGCGGCGCCCTCGCGCCGCTCGCCGCGCGGGCGCTGGGCGCGAGAGACGACGACACGATCCGTCCTCGCTTGCGGGCGCTGCTCTCGGGGACCGATCCCGTCGTCCGCGCCCACGTCGCCCTCGGGCTCGCGCTCGATCCGGAGCCGTCGGCGGCGTCCCTCCTCGCCGACGCCTACCTGCACGAGGGCGACGCGGGGGTGCGCCGCGCGTGCGTCGCCGCGCTCGCCGAGCGAGCGGAGCCCCAACGCGCGCGCGTCCTCGGCTGGGCCGCGGCGCTCGATCCCGACGAGGGCACGCGCTCGCTCGCGCGCCTCGCGCTAGACGGAAAGGGGCGGAGGAGCGGGGCGCGCCTGGGGGCCGTCCTGAGCATGATGCGGATCGACCAGACCGACGGAGCCGCCCGCATGACCGCGGCTCGGTTCCAGGACGCGGAGGGGCTCGCGATCCCCGTCGTGACGGCGCCGGACGGCGTGTTGCTCGCCCCCGCCGCCGGGTATGGGCGCGGTCGGCTCTCGCCCTCGCCATCGGAGGGTGTGCCCACGGAGGAGCGCCGAGCGCCGCGCGCCGCACCCGACCGAGCCGAGGCGCAAGGCTCGCTTGAATCGCCGAAGACGCCGGGACAAGCTCCGCCTCCGACCCACACGCCATGAGCCCTCCGTCCCGACGACGCAACGAAGCGCAAGGAGCGCCGCCGACCGACGAGGACGAAAGCGCCTCGCTCGCGACGTTCGAGGAGGCGACCGCGCGCCTCGGCGCGATCGTCGACGAGCTCGAGCGCGGGGAGCTGCCGCTCGAGCGATCGCTCGCGCTCTTCGAGGAGGGTGTGAAGCTCGCGCGTGCGGCGCAAGCCCGCATCGAGAGCGCCGAGCGCAGGGTCGAGGAGCTGCTCGGCGTCGATCCGAGCGGGCGACCCGTGACGCGCGAGCTCGCGTCCGGCCAGGGCGGCGCTGGGTCCGGTGGCGCGCGGGGCGCGACGTGAGCAGCGGACCTCTCGATGAGCCCCGCACCGCGGCCGCGCTCATCATCGGCAACGAAATCCTCACGGGGAAGATCGCCGATCAGAACCTCGGCGTGCTGGCGCGGGTCCTGCGAAAGCTCGGGGTTCGGCTCCTTCGAGCGCACACGGTGCTCGACGACATCGACACGATCGCGAGCGAGGTCCGCGCTCTGTCGCGCGCCCACACGTGGATCTTCACGAGCGGCGGCGTCGGACCCACGCACGACGACGTGACGATCGAGGCGGTCGCGCGCGCGTTCGATCGCCGCGTCGTCGTCGCGCCCGAGCTCGACGCGATGCTGCGCGACGCGTACGGCGATCGCCTCACCGACGGCCACCTCCTGATGGCGCGCATCCCCGAGGGCGCGCGGCTCGTGCGCAGCGAGAGCGTCCCCTGGCCCTGCGTGCTGCTCGACAACGTCTGGGTGCTGCCCGGGGTCCCGGAGATCTTCGCGCTGAAGATGTCCCTGGTGGAGCGCGAGGTGGGCCACGGCGGGGGGTTTCTCTCCGTGGCGATCCTCTCGTCGCTCGACGAAGGGAACCTGAAGCCGCTGCTCGATCGCGTCGTCGAGGCCCACGTTTCGGTCGAGATCGGCTCCTATCCGCGGTGGGGCGACGTCGAGTGGCGCACCAAGATCACCTTCGACGGACGAGATCACGCCGAGGTGCGTCGCGCGCGCGACGCGTTCGTCTCGATCCTTCCGCCGGGCAGCGCGGTCCGCGAGGGCTGAGGTGCCGCCGTCGGCGAGCGAGCCTCGACGACGCGGCGCGCTCGTCAACGACGCGGCGCGAGGCCGTCGCCCTGGATGCCCGAGTAGACGATGGGCGGCACGAGACCGAGCCACGGATCGCTCGCGGGGGTGAGGAAGAGCTCGCGGTAGACCCGCTCGTTCAAGGCCGTGAGCGAGACGCCGGGGTCCGCCGCGATCCATCGGCGGATCTGCGCGTGGAAGTAGTACTCGTTCCGCGCCATGTCCTCGGCGACGTGATCCTCGAACTTGGAGACGAGCGCGTCGAAGCCCGCGTCGTCGAGCGGCTTCGGCGTCCCCGTCGACCAATCGAGCGGCGCCTTCTCGCGCATGAGCGCCCGACTCGCGTCGCCGACGCGCACGCCCGGCCGGAGCCGCGCGCCGATCTTCGCCCACGGGACGCGATCGAGATCGGTCGAGGTCGGCAGATCGAGCGTGATCGCGCGGGCGATCGGCATCTCGACCATCGCCTTGCTGGCCGCCGCCGGGATCGCCATCAGCGCCGGGGGGGCGCCCGGGACCGGAGGCGCGATCGCCACGGGGCCAGCGGGTGCTCCGAGGAAACCGACGGCCGTCGCGTCCTCGACCCAGCGATCGCGCGTCCGACGGGCCGCACGATCTTGGAAGTCGGCCACGACCCGCTCGCGTTCGGTCTCGTCGGCGGCGGGCGCAGAGGCGACGTCGTGCGCCGCGTCGAGCGCCGCCGCGAACTCCGTCGCCGAGTAGAGCCCGGGGATCGCGTCGACGACGTGCCCGCTCGGATCGAGGACGTAGTGAATGCTGTTGCCGGTGATGGTGCGCCGCACGACGCGTCCGTCGCCGTAGTCGATCGTCACGATGGGCACCGGCCTTTCGCTCGACCAGTGAAGGACGAAGCGATCGCGCAAGCGCGCGTTCACGTCGGGGTCGGGATAGAGGGTCGTCCGGAAGAATCGACTGTTCGCGCACGAGAGCTCGTCGTCGAGGTGTCCGAGCATCCGGAGCGAGAGGATGGGCTTGTGCTCGCGCTGCGCGACGCGCTCCGCCTCCTCGAGGTCGGTGTACCAATAGAGACGCGCGTGGATCGCGTCGCGCTGCTGCGCCGCCGTGTCCGCCGCGACCGAGAGTCGCTGCAAGGCGTCGGCGTTCGCCCCCGAGGCACGCGCGGCATCGTAGGCGGCGAGCACCGCGGCGAGCCCGGCAGAGCCCGCGGCCCGCAGCGCGCGTCGGGCGGCCTCCGAGTCGTCGCCTCGAGCGATGCGGGCGGATATCTCCACGGGCGAGAGCGCGGCGTAGCTCGCCTCGGCGACGACCGGAGGGGCCGAGAACCCGGACCCGCCGGCGCACCCCAGCGCGCCAATCGCGAGCCCGACCGAGATCACGAACCACGCTCCCGTCGCGAACCGGGATGCGATGAGGGGCGCGCGAACCCTTCGACCCATGGAGATCATCGGCACCTCATCGACCCAGACGGGAGAAGTGTGACACGAGCGTTACGATCCCCGCCCGCCGGAGCTTCCTCCTGGCGCGGGGGCCCATCGAGACTAGGGTCGAACGCCGCGGAAGGTCCGCGCATCGTACGGTCTGCCCATGCATCGCTCGAGCTCGAAGAAGGTCTGGTTTCTCCTCGCCGCCGGCCTCGCCGCGGCCGTCGGCCTGCACTCGCTGCGCGGAGCGAGCACCTCGTCGGGGGTCCTCGTCGGCCGCGTGTGGGTCGACAAGCTCCCCTCGAAGGACACCGACCACGTCGAGGCCTTCGTCGTGATCGACGACCCGTCGATGGGCGCGTTCCAGCGCGCTTCGAGCTTCGAGGGCTCGTTCGAGCTCTTCAAGTACGAGCCGAAGGGCGAAGGAAAGCTCGTCATGCTCTTCCCGCAGAGCAAGAAGAAGTACGACGTCGCCTACGACGCGAAGGCGTGCGACGAGCGCGGCTTCGACTACTGCCTCTCCCTGGACGGCGCCCCGCGCGGCGCCCAGAAGTACGTCAGCAAGAAGGGCTGGGAGATCGAGGGCGACTCGCCCGCGGAGATCGAGTCGCGGCTCGAAGAGTGGAAGGCGAAGAACTTCCCCCAGGACTGAGCCGCGCGTCGGCCGACGCGATTCGGCCGAAGCGGCGATCCGGCCCCCGGCGCAGTTCGACCGGCCGGCCGCGATGATCACGCGAGGATGCCCAGGTCGAGCATCGACGTGTGACGGCTCCCGGCGATGACGACGTGATCGACGAGCGGCGTGCCGACGATCTCGGCGGCTTCCGCGACGACGCGGGTCATCGCGACGTCCTCGGCGCTGGGCGTCGGATCGCCGCTCGGGTGGTTGTGGACGAGGACGAGCGCGCTCGCCGCGTCGTGGAGGGCCGCGCGGAGGATGTCGCGCGCCGACACCGCGCAGCCGTGCAGGCCTCCCTGCGCGACGCGGCGTGCTCCGCGCGCGCCGTTCTGCCCATCGAGCGCGACGACCCAGAGCTCCTCGTGCTCCAAGGGGCCGAGCCGAGGGGCCATGTGAGCGAAGACCTCGCTCGAGCTCGCGAGCCGGGGTCGGTCGGAGGTCCTGCGCGCCTGGACGCGGCGCCCGAGCTCGACGGCAGCGACGAGCCGTAGCCCTTTCACGAGCCCGACCCCCGCTTGTTGCGCGATCGCGCTCGGGCCGAGCCGTGCGAGCCCCGAGAGCCCCCCGACCCGCGCGAGCAGCGCCTCGGCGAGCACGGTGACCGGCTCGGCGCGGCGGCCGGTCCCGAGGAGGATCGCGACGAGATCGCCGTCGCCCAGCTCGTCGACCGGAGCGTGGAGCGCGCGTTCGCGGGGACCCGCGTGTGGCGGAGCGAGGTGCATCGACGCCCTCCGTAGCAGGGACCGAACCAGCACGAGGAGGCCCGATTTCCCGGGTGTTCTGCGCGCGCCGAGGTGGCGAGAGCGGCGACGAGGGTGGCGGCCGCCGACGCGGCTGGCGGGCTCGCTCCGAGCTCAGCCGACGGGGGCGAGCCCGTCGCCGAGCGCTTCGCACACGAGGTCGACCTCGTCGATGACGCGCTGGACGTCGTCGCGCCGCGCGCCGTTCGCTCTCGCGAACAGCTCGAGGACGTGGGCGGCCCGGGAGAGGCGGCGCGAACCGAAGTTCAGCGCGATGCCGCGGATCGCGTGCGCGACCCGCGCGAGCGACGCCTGATCGCCCGCGTCGAGACCGGCGAGCTCCGCCGCGCGCGACGCCAGGTTCTCGACGAACAGCGCGGCGAGCTCGATCGCTTCGTCCGGATCGCCGGCGGAGATCGCGTCGAAGCGCTCACGATCGACGACCGGCGTCGCGTCCTCGCCCGGCTCGTCGGCGTCGTCGAAGCCTCCCGGGACGGCGCGGAGGGCCGGTGTGCCCAAACCGAACAGCCCGGACGGCGTCGGAGCGCTCTCGGAGGGGGGAATGGTTTCAGATCGGTACATCGAGGGGCCGCCGTCGTGACTGTCGCTAGGAACGTGCCAAAACGTTTGGCGGTGACGGCCCGTGGCCACGCGTGTAGCGAGAGGCGAGTCGATGTCCGAGCCCTCTGAGACGGAGCCGCCGCGCATTCGGATCGCACCGGAGACGGGCGGCGGCGAGACGTCCCCCCACCGCGCGAGCGCGCCCGCGCAGCCGCGCCGGGGCCGATCGCACCTGCCGGTGGCGACCATCGCCCTCTTGTCGATCATCGCGGCGACGACGGTGCTCGAGTTCGTCCTCGCGCGGTCGACCGATCCGCCGCCCTCCATGTTGATGGCGCTCGGCGGGATGAACTCGACCGCCGTGCGCGCCGGCGAGTGGTACCGACTGCTCACCGCGGCGCTCCTGCACGGCGGGATCCTCCATCTCGTGCTCAACGGCCTCGCGCTGCTCTTCGGGGGCTCGGTGGTCGAGTCGCTCGCGAACCGCGCGTGGCTCGTGACGATCGCCGTCGGCAGCGCCGTGTCGGGCTCGCTGCTCGGCGTGCTCCTGAACGACGCGTCGATCGTGTCGGTGGGCGCATCGGGCTCGATCATGGGGATCCTCGCGGCCGGCGCCGTCCTCGCGTTTCGGCTTCCCGCGGGGCCGCAGCGCACGCAGCTGCTCGCGACGCTCGCGCGCTTCCTCATCCCCTCGCTCCTGCCGCTCGCGACGACGAGCACCGGCGGTCGCATCGACTACTCGGCGCACATCGGCGGCGCGCTCGGCGGGGCCTTGCTCGGCGGGATCCTGGTCGCGGCGCGGCTCTACGACCGAGCGACGATCGCGCGCGTCGTCGCCGGGCTCTCGATCTCGTTCGTCGCGGCAAGCGTCGGCGCCGAGGTGAAGAAGTTCCCCGAGCAAGCGGAGGACGCGATGCTCGACGCGGCCGTGCTCCTCGTGCCCGACGCCAAGATCCCGAAGGACTGGCACCTGGCCGGTCAGACGGTCGAGACGTGGGGCAAGGATCGGCCGCGCGATCCGCGCGTCCACATGTTCCGCGCGCTGAAGCTCCTCGACGACAACGATGCGGCGGCGGCGGAGCGCGAGCTGCGCACCGCGCTCGGAGAGGAGGCGATCCTCCGCAAGTTCTTCCCGGATCGGAAGCTCGAGATCGCGCTGCGCAGCATCCTCGTCACGCTCCTCAAGGACCAGGGTCGTCTCGACGACGCGAAGCACGAAGCGGCGCCGGTGTGCGCCGCGGGCGAGGACGGGACGATCCCGTCGACGCTCCAGAAGCTCGACGTGTGCCCTCCGCACTGAAAATGCAGGGCCTCGGCGCGGCGGCGGCGCAAATGTCTAGGGCACCGAGCGACGGCTCGATCGCGCCCCGCGCGTGCTTCGAAGTGTCAATCCTGTCCAGGCTCTTGTAACTTCCGGGTTCTATGGGCCTCTCGGAGAGCGTCCGGTTCTACGCCAAGACCGACGTCGGGCGCGTCCGCGACCTGAACGAGGACAACTTCCTCGTCGACCGTAGGCTCCATTTCTTCATCGTGGCCGACGGCATGGGCGGACACGCGGCGGGCGAGGTCGCGAGCGCGCTGGCCGTGCGCCTCATCCACGAAGAGGTGAAGAAGCGCGCCGACTTCATCAAGAGCTACGGCGCAGGACACGTCGGGCGCGACGGCGTGCGGGAGATCCAGTCGATCCTCGAGGCGGCGATCCTGAAGGCGTGCTCGCGCATCCACGAGGAGGCGAAGGTCGACGCGACGAAGCGCGGCATGGGCACGACGCTCTCCTCGCTGCTCATCACCGGCTCGCACGGCTTCGTCGCGCACGTCGGCGACAGCCGCATCTATCTCCAGCGAGGCGGCCGCATCCAGCAGCTGACCGAAGATCACACCGTCTACAACGAGCTCATCAAGCGTGGCCGGCTCACGAAAGAGCAGATCGAGAAGGTCGCGCAGAAGAACGCGATCACGCGGGCGGTGGGCGTGTACGAGCGCGTGGACGTGGACACGCTGATGCTCGAGCTGCTCCCGGGCGACCAGTTCCTGCTCGCGTCCGACGGTCTGCATGGATACATCAACCACAACGCCGAGCTCGAGCCGTACATGGACGAGCAAGACGGCGACGTGGCCGTCACGGAGCTCGTCGACCTCGCGAACAAGAAGGGCGGCAAGGACAACATCACGTGCGTGCTCGTGCGCGTCGGCAGCGGCGACGACGACGGCCTGCTCGCGCGGCGCCACGCGCAGAAGCGCGAAGCCCTCGCGGGGATGCCGCTCTTCTCGCGCCTCCAAGAGCGCGAGCTCTTGCGCATCATGGAGGTGGCCGAGCTGCTCGAGTACGAGCCCGGCGAGATCGTGATGCGCGAGGGCGACCGAGGCGATCAGCTCTTCATCGTCGTCGACGGTCTCTTGCAGATCGTCCGCGGCGAGCAGGTGCTCTCCGAGGTCGGCCCCGGCGAGCACTTCGGCGAGATGGCGCTCATCAGGAGCATGCCCCGCTCGGCGACGGTGCGCGCGATCGACAAGAGCGAGCTCTTGGCGATCCGCCGCGCGGACTTCTTCGCGATCCTCCGCAAGGAGTACGAGCTCGCGGTGAAGCTCCTCTGGCAGTTCCTCGGCGTCCTCGGCGACCGCCTCGATCAGACCTCGCGCGATCTGTCGACGGCGAAAGAAGAGCTCGCGGCGGAGGACATCAGCGACGCCATCGCGGACGAGGACTCCGAGGAGGCGCGCGCCTCGCGCATGCCCGCGGAGCCCGTGGACGACGCGCTCGCGAAGACGATGGAATCGCCCGCGCTCAGCGCGAGCCTGCTCGCCGGCTCTTCCACGGAGGTGGTCCCTCGCTCCGTGGCGCCGCGATCGGTGAAGGTGACGGTGAAGGACGCGGCCACCGAGGCGGGCGGCGCGTCGAGCGGCGAGGGCGCGAGCGACGTCGAAGCCGCGGACGACGGCCGCGCGGGTCCGACGAGCGCGCGGCGAAAGGGCGATCGGGCCTCCAGCCCCGACTCGCTCGACGCCGCCACGCCCCCGGGCCAGCTCGAAGGCGCGGATTGACGCGAGCGCACGCGATCGGGGCGGCCATCGCCCTCGTGTCGACGGCGTCGACGGCCCGCGCGGACCCTCCGGTGCGCGCGGGAGGATCGAAGGTCGGCGAAGAGCCGGTGCTCGGCTCGGAGCCGCGCGTCATGCGCGAACCAGGGGAGGTCGTCGACGTCATCGACGCGTTCGACGATCGCGATCCGTTCGACATCGACATCTCGCTCGGCTTCGGCTTCACGTCGCGCCACGCCGTCCTCGTCGAGGGCGACCGTCGCATCGGCAGCTTCGCGGAGACGACCGCGCACCTCTTCCCGCGCGTCGACGTGGGCCTTTACCGCGACCTCGCGTTCTACGCCGCGCTCCCGATCGTGCTCAGCGACGCGCGCGCGATCGCGAGCCTCGGCTCGAACGCGAGCATCGTCGGCAAGGGCGGCGAGAGCTTGTCTCCGCTGCCGTTTCGACCGCCGAATCGGAGCGGCGCGGATTTCGTCGCGCTCGGGCTCGACGTCGGGCTGTTCAACCAGGCGCGCGCGCGGGCGGTCCCGACGTGGATGGTCGGCGGCGAGGTCCGCGTCCCGATCGGCTCGTCGCTCCACGCGTGCAACTCCCTCCCCGCCGCGGGGCAGGTGAAGTGCGCGAGCCCCGGCGACTCGAACCGTGACGGCAAGGTGGATCCCGGGGAGCCGTCCGACACCGCGGAGCTCACCCCCGGCGTCGGTCGGGGCACGGTCGGCATCGAGCTCCACTCGTACCTGTCGCGTCGCGTTCGTTACGTGGAGCCCTACACCGGCGCGCGGGGTCTGTTCGAGATCCCCGTCGGCTCGAGCGATCTCGCGCTCGTGAAGAAGGCCGGCGGCGGGAGCCCGCCCGTGGAGCTCGCGGCGTCGATCGGTGCGCTCCTCATTCCTTGGGAGAACCGCGAGCACTTCGGGAGGCTCAGCTTCGACGTGCGCGCCGATCTGATCGTGCGAACGGCCGGCGTCGATCACTCGGAGGTCTTCGACGAGCTCGGCGCGAGCACGGCGTCGTCGCTGCGCGCCGTCAGCTTCACCGGCGTGACGCGCGTCGCCGCCTTTCCCGCGGGCAAGCTCGGCACGACCGCGATCTGGCAGAGCAGCCGCTTCGTGAAGCTCGCGCTCGGCGTCGGCATGTCGTACGCGGGAGATCACCGCATCGCGGCCGCAGGCGCGAGCGTGGCGTCGGCGCCGCCTTCGCTCGCCGCCGACGACGGATCGGTGCTCGGTGTGGTCGAGAACCTCTCGGTCGACCTCGGCGCGCGCGGCGTGGTCATGTTCTGATCCGCTCGCTCGCGCGACGGACGACGGCGCACCTCCTCTGTCGTCGTCGCGCCTCGCTTGGGGTATAGCGCGCGGCCATGCGCATCACGATGACCGCGGCGGACGCCGGAACACGCTTGGACAAGCTGCTCGTCAAGAGCATCCCGGGCGTCGGGCGCGCAGGCATCAAGCGCCTCTTCGAGAAGTCGCGCGTCCGCATCGTCAATCCGAGCGGCAGCACGCGCAAAGCCGCGAAGGGCGACGTGGCGACCGAGGGGCTCGTGGTCGAGGTCGACGTCGAGGAGGCCGCCCCGGGGGCCACCCCCGATCCGGACGCGACGCTCCAGGTCGTCTTCGAGACCGATCGCGTGCTCGTCCTCGAGAAGCCGGCCGGGCAGCCCACCGCGCCGCTCGAGCCCGGCGAGAAGGGCGCGCTCGCGAACGCGCTCGTCGCCAAGTACCCGGAGGTGGCGAGCTGCGGGTTCTCGCCGCGCGAGCCCGGCCTCTGCCACCGCCTCGACACGGACACCTCGGGTCTGGTGCTCGCGGCGCGTGACCCCGAAGCGTTCACCACGCTCACGACGGCGCTGCGCGACGGCAGGCTCGACAAGCGCTACCTCCTCTTGTGCTCGGCGATCGATCTCCCCGAGAGCGGGACGATCGACATCCCGCTCGCGCCGCATCCGAAGGATCGGAGGCGCGTGCTCGCGTGCGCTCACCCCCGCGACGTCGCACGCAACGCCCCGCGCCCCGCGAGCACCTCGTACGTGCGGCTCGAGGTCGTCGGTGACGTGGCGCTCGTCGAGGCGCGGGCGCCGAAGGCGCTGCGCCACCAGATCCGCGCCCACTTCGCCGCGATCGATCATCCCCTCCTCGGCGACACGCTGTACGGAGGCCCGACCGTGCCGGGGCTCCTCCGGCACGCCCTCCACGCGCACCGCATCGCGTGGGGCGGCGACGCGACGATCCCCGCGTTCGTCGTCACGTCCGAGCTGCCGCGCGAGCTGCGACGACTCGTCGAGCCGGCCTGAAGGACCGCGCGACGCGCGGATCCCTCGGAGAAACCGGAACTTGGCCCGCGCCGAGGGCGCGTGAGATGAGGACTCGATGGCCCCTCGTGTCCTCGTCCGCGCGTGGATCGCGTGCGTCGCGTTGCTCGGGGCGCTCGTGTGGTCGGCCTCGCCTGCGATGGCGTGGGTCGAGCTCACGGTCTCGAACGACGACGTCCGCGTGTCGATCGATCCGACCGGAAAAGCGCGGGTGGAGCATCGGGTGACGCTCTTGGTGTCGGGAGGGCCGCTGCGCGAGGTGACGCTGCAGGGCGTCGACGCGGACGCGGCGCCGTTGCCCGACGGGTACGTCGTCCTCGAGAAGGACGCGGACAAGAAGGGCCTCGACGGCGCGCTCCCGATCCAGGCCGAGCGCGTCGCCGTGCCGGCCGGCGACGGCCCCGCGCGCACCGATCTGAAGGTGACGCTCGCGCCCGGCGAAGGGATCAAGCGCGGCGCCTTCGTGCTGTTCGTGAGGTACGAGACCGATCTCCGCGCGCAAGGCGCGCTCGTGGACGACGGGGCGACGACGATGCTGCGCTGGA
Source organism: uncultured Polyangiaceae bacterium (assembly GCA_964467935.1). GTDB lineage: Bacteria > Myxococcota_A > Polyangia > Polyangiales > Polyangiaceae > CAYYKK01. The sequence goes on along the minus strand of CAYYKK010000096.1, from coordinate 10,804 downwards.
CGGGGCCGGCGTGGAGCGACGGGCTCGACGCGACGAAGGCGGTCTTCGAGCTGCCCTCCGCGCCCACCGAGCCGAAGGTGCCCGAGTCGAAGGAGGAGGACGACGCGCTCGACGTCGGGACGGTCCTCTCGACCGTTCATCGCGACGGCAAGAACGACGTGGTCGAGCTGGCGCGACCGTACGCGGCGAAGGGCGAGCGCGTCACGTGGTCGCTGCGCGTCGACGCGCGCGCCTTCGGGGGCGGCGCCAAGGCGAGCCCATCGCCCAAGCAGGCAGCGGGGCCGTCGCGCGCGCTGCGAGCGGGCGTGTTCGGCAACCCGCGCGACAGCCTCGCGCTCGGCCTCGGCCTGGGGCTCTTCGCGCTCTTCTCGTTGCTCGTCGCAGCGAAGACGCTCGAGGTCCGTCGCCTCGCGAGGGAGCGCGACGCGCGCGAGAGCCCGCTCGTCCCGCTGCCGCTCGCGGCGCGCGCGCCGCTCGCCGGGCTCGCCTTCGTGGGCGGCTCGTTCGTGGAGATGACCCATCGATCGAGCCTCCCGGGGGCGCTGCTCGTGGCCGCGGCGGCGCTGCTCGCGGCGCACCGCGCTCCGCGCCATCGCGCACAGCTGCGCGGCCCCGGCAACTGGCTGCCCGTCTCGGTCGCGGAGGCGCTCCGCTCGGCGCCCTCGGCGCGTTCGGCGTACCTCGACGCGTCGACGTGGGCGGGGCGAGGCATCCTCGCGCTGCTCCTCGGCGCCGTGGGCGCATGCTCGGCGCTGCTCTGGCCGACCTCGCGCTACTACGCGGTGCTCGTCGCCCTCGACGCGACGCCGCTCTTGGCGATCTTCTTCACGGGGCGGCTCGACGAGCTCGCGCCCGATCTCGCCGTGGCGCCCGTGGCCTTCTTCCGCAAGGTCGTGCGCCTCGTCGAGCGCGCCCACCCAGGCGTTCGCGTCGTGCCGAAGGTGCGCGTCCCGTCGTGGAGCGCGGACGCGGACGAGCTGCGCATCACGTTCCTACCGACGAGGCCGGCGCGCGGTCTGTTCGCGATCGAGCTCGGCGTGAGCTACGCGCAGGCGCTCGGCGGGCACGCGATGTTTCCCGAGCTCTTGCTGCGCTACCAAGCGAGCTCCGAGGCCGAGGCGAAGGCGCAAGCGCTCGCGCATCACGGACGCGCGACCCGAGGGCGCAGGCCCGACGAGAGCGTGCTCTCGGTCTCGCCGAAGCTGCCCTCGGCCCGGATGACCGCTGATCTCGCGGTCGCGCTCCTCCGCGCGATGACGGGCGCCGAGCGACCGAGCGCGCACGACGCGAAGGGCGACCGCGGTCCGACGGCGCGGACCAAGCGCGTGCTCGCGGCCTGATCCAAACG
>CAYYKK010000096.1:0-9356 GCA_964467935.1 uncultured Polyangiaceae bacterium | reverse complement strand
ACCGAACGCGCCGATTCAGAACCCGATGCCGAGACCGAGCGAACCGAGGAGCTGAATCGCCGAGCCCTTGTCGTAGAAGGTCACGACGTACGCCGGGATCGAGCCCTTCCCAGGCGCGACGATGGACTGAGCGCCGGCCGTCGCCGCGCCGATGCCGATGCCGCCCGAGATGTTGAAGCCCCAGTTGCGCCCGAACACGGTGGAGCTGCCGATCATGCCGCCGAAGATCGGCGAGCCGATGTGCCCCGAGCCGAGCGAGTGCGTGTAGCCCGGGTTCGAGACCGTCGCTTTGAAGGTCTCGTAGGCGGCGTGGGCCTTGATGAAGAACCCCTGAGGCGCCTTTCCGGTGAGATAGAACGCCACGTTGCCGGCGATGGAGACGCCCATCGCGTCGACGTGATCGGCGCTCGAGCCGAAGATCCACGACGGCTCGACCTCGATGGACAGAGGTCCGACGATCGCCACCTCGCCCTGGAACGACAGCCGTCGAAAGAGCAAGTTGAACGGGTCGAAACGAATCGCGAAGCGACAGCACGTGTCCTTCGGAGGCGGCGGCGGCGCCGGAGGACCGTAGCCGGGCCCAACCCCCGGCGCGGGCGGAACGGCCGGTCCATAGCCAGGCTGTCCATAGCCCTGCTGCCCATAGCCCTGCTGACCATAGCCCTGCTGCCCATAGCCCTGCTGCCCATAGCCCTGCTGCCCATAACCCCGCTGCCCATCACCCTGCGCCTCCCCGGGCTGCTGCGGATAGGGCTGCGAGGGATAGGGCTGCGGGGGGTAGGGCTGCTGCGGGCTCGGCTGCGGCGTGGGCACCGGGTACGGTCCCGGAGCCGGCTCCGCCGCAGGCGGCGGCGCAGGCGCATCGGGCGACGAGGGAGCGGGCGCGGGTGAGCCAGCCGGCGGCGGGGGAGCCGGCGAGGCCGATGGCGGTAGAGCCGGCGGCGCGGGCGAGCCGGCGGGGGGCGGCGCAGGTGCGCCTTGCGCGCGCGCGTCGGCGGCGAAGAGCGCCAGGCCGACAGCGCACACCGATTGGCAGAGAGCGAAGCGCATCGGAGCGCGAGCGTAGCCGATTCGCTGCGTCGAGCGCCACGACCTCCGCTCGGGTCCCGAGGTTGCCACGCCCCTCGGTCGCGAGTACGCGACGTTCCTTCCGATGCGTCGCTCCACGCCCAACTGCACCTTCGTCGCTCGAACGCAGCGGGCGCTGCTCGGCTCGCTCGACGCGCTCGACGTCCCGCGCGCGATCGACGTGCTTCGCCCGCTCGTGACGAGCGAGCGCAGCGCGCGGCTCTCGCAAGTGTTCGCGTCGCGGCTCGACTGCGTGACCGTCCTGATGGACGCGCCGCACGATCCCCACAACGGCGCCGCCGTCCTCCGCTCGTGCGACGCCTTCGGCGTGCAGCGCGTCCACATCGTCGAGCGCCACGAGAGCTTCCTGTCCGCGAACTCCGTGTCGCGCGGCTCGGAGCGCTGGGTGGACGTGCACACGTACCGACGATCGGTCGACGCGGTCGATCGCCTCGTGTCGAGCGGCTTCGAGCTCGTGGCGACGCGCCCCGACGGCGAGCTCTCTCCCGAGGATCTCGCGGAGGAGCCGGAGCGCCTCTGTCTCGTGCTCGGCAACGAACGCGCGGGCATCGCGGAGGAGCTGCGCGCCGCGTGCCGACGCGCCGTACGGGTGCCGATGCGGGGGTTCGCCGAGAGCCTCAACGTCAGCGTGACGGCGGCGCTGCTCCTCGACGCCGCGACGCGCCGCCGCGCCGGTGACCTCTCGGAAGCCGAGCGCGAGCGCCTGTTCCTGCGCGCGCTCGTCCTCACGATCCCGCGAGCGAGCGAGATCCTCGAGGCGAGCGGCGTGGCCGTACCTCGCCCACCCGCGCGGGGCGACGCGCGCGCTCGAACGGACGCCTGACGCGGCTTCGTCCGGTCGACCGGCGCGTCCGACGCGGGGAAGAGAGCCCCCCCGAGCGGGCGTAGTGCTTGCTCGGGCGAACGAATTCGGGTTGCCTCTCGAACGAGGGTCCATGGCACGTGATCGAAACACCGCCGACGTCGGCGCTCCCGCGGCCAACGTGCTCGCGGGCGAGCGAGAGCGCGCCCGATCCGATCGCGCGCGCGCTGGCGCGCTCCTCGCCATTTGCGCGGTGGTCGTCGCGGGCTGTGGAGCTCCGGCGACGCCGGCGCGGTCGCGCGCCGAGACGCCGACGAGCCCTCCGCTCACGGTGGCGACCGGGGCGAGCACGATCGCGACCGAGCGGTGCGTCGAGCCGACGCGGCAGGGCGTGGGCGAGAGGCAGCGCGGCGTCGACGCGCTCCTCGCGGGGCGCCCTCAAGAAGCGAACGCGATCTTCGAGCGCGTCCTCGCCGCGACGCCCGGCGATCTCGGCGCCGAGACGCTCCGCATCGCCGCCACCTCGAACCTGGGCTCGGCGAACGCGAAGGCCGCGCGCGAGCTCGAGAGCGTCCCGCTCGTGCGCCTCGCGTCGCTGCCCCTCACGCAGAGCACGCCGCGCCGCGTGGCGTTCGGCGGCCGCACGCCCCTCCAGCTCGAGAAGGTCTCGCTCGCGAAGAACCTCATCACCGACGACGCTGCGTGGCTCAAGCGCAACGGGCTCACCCCGATGAACCTGCGGCCGCGTCCCGAGGACATCCCGGAGTTCGTCGCGGCGCGGCTCCGCGGCGCCGCGCTGAGCCGTCTGTTCGTGCACGCCGACCACCAGATCGGCCTCTACGGCAACGTCCTCGGCGTGTTCGCGCCGGAAAAGCGCCCGCGCGCGTTCGACCTCTCGGGCATCGTCCGCACCGACGGCGGTGTCGCGATGGAGGTCGACTTCGCTCAGGTGGTCGGCGACGTCCTCTTGCTGCAGCTCTCGCACAACGGCTACGCGAAGGAGGTCCACGGCAAGCACGCGTTCGTCGCAGCGCTCGACCTCGACAGCGGCGCGCTCGACTGGTCCTCCGAGCCGCTGGTCGGCAACGCACAGAACTTCCTCGTCGTGGGCGGGGACGTCATCGCGGGCTACGGCTTCACCGCCGAGCCCGACGCGCTCTTCGTGCTCGACATCACGTCGGGCATGATCGAGCAGAAGGTGCCGCTCGCGAGCGGCCCGACGTGGATCCTGCGCAAAGGGGATCAGGTGTTCGTGCGGACCTACGACACCGACGTCGTCTTCCGGCTCCCCGCCGGAGCGCCGCCCGCGCCGAGCGCCGGCCTCGGCGACGAGGTCCCGGAGGCGGGGGCGGTCACCGACGCGGAGACGCGGTGCCTCGTCGACGGCGCGCTCGCCGCGATCGACGCTCGCGATCCGAGCGCCCTCGGCGTGACGATCGAGAAGCTGCGGCGCCGCGGGATAGACGAGACACTCGCGCGCGCGCTCTCCGGCGCGCAGACGTTCCTCGCCCAACGCGCGAGTCACCCGGGCATCGATCTCGGCTCACGCCCCATCGTGGTGCCGGAGGCGCCGACGTGGGAGCATTCGTTCCGCGGCGCCGCGTCCTCCACGCCTCCGAAGGCGCCTCGGCTCGTGAAGCTCTCGGAGGCGCGCGCCGATCCGGTGCGGACGCTTCGACGACCCGCGACGGTCGATCCGTCGAAGCCGATCTTCCTCGCGCCCGTCGAGAAGGGCAGGCTTCCCCAAGGCGCGAGGGGAGACATCCCTTCGACGTTCGGTGTCGAGGATCTCCGCGCCGTCATCCCCTCGGGCGATCGGCTCATCCTCGTCTACGGCGGTCGGTACGTCGCGATCGTGAACGGCACCACGACCGAGAGCGTCCTCGACCTCGAGGCCTATCGCCACCCCCCGAAGGCCGATCCGCAGTGGGCCGAGTTCGCCGTGGAGGACGTCACCTACGCGCTCGTGGCCGGCACGACGCTCTACGTGGCGAACGGCGGCGGCTCGTATGCGCGCGAGGTCTACGGCAAGAAGGGCTTCATGAGCGCGATCGATCTCCCGACGGGCAAGCTCCTTTGGCGGAGCGATCCGCTCGTCGCCGGGAGCACCTTCGACCTCACGCCGGAGTACGTCGCCGTCGGCTACGGCTTCACCGACGAGCCGGACTTCGTCTTCCTCCTGCGACGCGACGACGGCACCGTGGCGACGAAGGCGCGGGTGAGCTCCGCGCCGAGCGAAGTGACCGTCGCCGGGGACCGACTCCACGTCGAGACCTACTCGGGGACCTACGATTTCGAGATCCGCCCCTGAGTGCGCGTTCTCACGCTCGCCTCGATGAGGTATCGGGGCGAGATGAGACGAGCCCTCCTCGCCCTCTCGATCGCTGCGGTCCTCGCCGCCGGGTGCGACCGGGGATGCACGGCGACCAAGAAATCGCTCGCGATCGCCGAGTCCCCGTCGGCCGCGGATCTCGCCGACATCGAGCGGCGCACCGCCAAGCTCTCGGGGGACATCGTGAAGGAGGCGTTCGCCGATCCGGCGGTGAAGGCCAAGCAGGACGCGGTCTGGGCGAAGGTCTTCGTCGCGCCGGACATCGCGAAGGACCTGCAGGATCTCGGGTCGGGCGTCATCGCCGACCCGGCGGTCAAGGCCCGGTTCGACCCGCTGATCCAGGCGGTGATGCAGGACCCCGCCGTCGTCGCGAGGCTCAAGGCGATCGCGGCGACGGCGTCGAGCCAAGCCGAGGCGCAGGAGAAGATCGAGAAGCTCGTCTCGTCCACGATGGAGTCGCCCGCCATCGCGAACGGCATCAACCACGGCGTCGAGGCGGTGGTCGCGGCGCCCGCGGTCGAGGCGCGCCTATCGGGGATCTTCGAGGGCGCCGACGTCGGCGACCTCGTGAGCTCGTCGATGAAGGATCCGGAGCTGGTGAGGCTCTCGAAGGATCTCGACGACCGCCTCGCGAAGGTCGTCGGCGAGGGCAAGGCCGAGTCGTACTACGCCGACTGGGCGAAGGCTGCGCGGGCGAACCCGGCGGTCGGCGCCGCGGCGCGCGACTTCGCGAACGAGGCCGTCGAGGGGCTCGCGGGCTCCGAGGACCTGCGCGGTACGCTCAAGGGCGGCCTCGAGAGCGCGCGCACGAAGAGCATCCTCGCGTCCGCGACGGCCGACATGCTCGCCGACCCCGACGTGGCCTCGAACGTGCGCGATTTCTTCCGCGCGATCTTCGCAGGCGACCAAGACGCGAGCGGCGTCGCGAAGAAGATCGACGCTCTCTTCGCGAGCCCCATGCTGCAGAAGCGCCTCGAGAGCGCGATCCTCGAGCTCCTCTCGAGCAAGATCGGCGCGGCGCGCCTCCAGTCGTCGGTGATGAGCGGGATGAAGACGCCGGCGTCGAAGAAGAAGCTCACGGAGTTCCTCGTGCTCCTGCTCCAGGCCGCGCCGAAGCGCTGAGGAACGGAGGTTGCTCGGCGCCCGACGGCATGCGAAAGCGGGCGCGATGACGACGAGCCCGGCGAGCCTCGCGATCGACACGGCGGTGACGAAGGTCGACAAGGTGCCGGGGCTCTACGTCGCCGACCTCCCCGACCACTGGAGCTACCTGAACCCGAGCGGGGGCGCGCTGCTCACCGTGGCGCTCCGCGCGATGGCGGCGGAGCTCGCGGACGAAGCGCTCACGCTCCTCAGCGTGACGACGATCTTCTGCGCGGCCATCCACCCCGGCCCGCTCGAAGTGGAGGTGCAGATCCTACGACGCGGCGAGACGGCGGCGCAGCTCCGCGCGCGCGTCGTGGCGAAGGCGCGGCCCGGACCCGGGCTCGAGCTCGTCGCGACCTACGTGCAGGCGCGGCCCGGCCCCGACGTCCTCGGCGTGGCGATGCCGGAGGTGCCGTCCCCCGAGGCGTGCTTCGACGACGAGCGACGGCGGATCGACGCGAGCACCTCCCCCTACCCGTTCTATCGCAACTTCGACGTCGCCCAGGCGCTCGGCGACCCGATGTGGCGCGCGGGGTGGGCACGCGGCGAGGCCCACGTGGCCTCTTGGTACCGCTATCGCGTGCCGCAGCGCACCGACGACGGCGCCTTCGATCCGCTGGCGCTGCCTCCCATCGCGGACACCATGCCCGGCGCGCTCGCGCGCAAGCTCGGCCCCGAGCACCCACGCTTCCTCGCGCCGAGCCTCGACCTGACGATGTACTTCCTCGGGCCGGCCGCGAGCGAGTGGATCCTCGTCGAGTCGTTCGCCGAGCGCGCGGTCGGAGGTCACGCGATCGGCTCCGCCAACCTCTGGGACACGGGCGGACGGCTCGTCGCGCGCGCCACGCAGTCGATGACGCTGCGGGAGATGAAGCGCCGCTGAGCCTTAGGTCCAGCGCCGATGTGCCGTAGCCATTTCACGGAGGTAGGCATGGTCCGTGCGGCGTTCGCGTACCGAGAGCAGAGAAGGCACCCCAGGAAAGCGGTGCATCCGCGGGCGGCGTTCGCGCTCGAGAGCGGTCCACGCATCGAGGCCTATTGCCGCGACCTCAGCCTCGGCGGCGCGTTCTTCGAGGTGAGCGCGGGCGTCCTCTACGCGGCGAAGATCGAGGTCTTCCTCGAGATCGAGGGCCAAGAGGTGGCGATCCCAGCGACCGTTCGGTGGACGAGCCCCGAGGGGATCGGCGTGCAGTTCGGCCTCCTCGGCGCGCGCGAGACGAGCCTGCTCGTCGCCCTGCTCGGCGACTGACGAGCGTCGCCCGGACGCGGCGCGCTTTTCCTGCTCGGCTTCGTAGAGCGCGCGAGCAGCGCCCATTCGTTCGAGCATGGTACGGCTCGTCGGATTCCTCGTCGCCCTCGCGCTCGCCTTCGCCTCGCCCGGCGCCCGCGCGTGCGCCGTCTGCTCGAACGGCTCGCCGGCCCTGCGCGCCGACCCGTCCTCGAGCGAGGGCGAGGCGACGCACTTCAGGCTCTCTCTCGACACCAAGATCGGCCGTGTCCGCTCCGGCAGCGCGTGGCTCGACGACCGCCGCCTCGAGCTCGACTTCGCCGTGCAGCCCACCCGAGATGTCGAGCTGTCGGTCGCCGCACCGCTGCTCCATCGCACGGTCCACGAGCGCGGTCTCGCCCCGGAGAGCGCGCTCGTGGCGGGCGATCTCGAGCTCCGCGGCACGTTCACGCTCTACCGCGCGACGGGCCGCGTTCCTCAGCTCTTCGCGCTCACCGGTGGGACGAAGCTCCCCAGCGCGCCGAACGAGCGCGACTCGCTCGGTCGTCCGCTGCCGAGCGCGTTGCAACCAGGTTGCAACGCCATCACCCCGACGCTCGGCGTCGCCTACGCGCTCTCGAGCGGCGTGTGGGGCGTGTCCGCGAGCGCCTCGTTCCTGATGCCGATCGCCGTCCGGAAGGCGCCGCACGCGGCCGAGAGCGTCCGGACGACGTTCAGCGTCTCACTCGATCCCACGCGCTGGCTCACGGCGAGGAGCGGCCTCGCGACGCGCTACGAGCCGTCGGGCGAGCTCTACCCCGGCATCTCCGATCCGAGGTCGGGCGGGTTCGTCGGCTCGCTCGTCGAAGAGCTCGCGGTCCGGCCGATCCCGTCGCTGACCTTCGGCGCCGCCATCTATGCGCCCGTCCTGCAGGCGTTGCACGGCGACCAGCGCGTGGGCCCGACGCTCGCCGCCGACGTGGCCGCGACGTTCTGAGCGGATCTCGCGACCGCTGGACTTGCACGTTCGCGGGCGAGAGCGATTCCCGAAACGGCACGGCCGGTGCTATTCGTCTCGCCATGTCGTTCTTCGCACGAGCAGGTGGGCTCCTCGTGGTGGGCGCCGAGGTGGTCGCCGCAGGCGCCGCCCTCCAGGGCTGCAACGATCCCGCGAGCTACGCGCACCTCGGCGTCGACGTGAGCCTTTCGGGGCTCGCTCCTGCGCAGCGCGCCGAGGTCGCGACGATCGTCATCCGCTCGCACGCCGAAGGCTCGACGGATCCGGCCGCCACCTACGAGGTCCACGCCACGCCGAGCGAGCTCGACACCAAGCTCGCCTACCACTTCGACTACACGCCCTACCCGCAGAGCGGCGCGTTCCTCGTCACCGCCACGCTGCTCGACGCCAAGAACCAGCAGATCGCCATCAAGACCGATCGCGTCGTGCTCGCCAAGGGCAAGACCGTGCGGGCGAAGATCGACTTCGTGTCCGAGGTCACGACCACCGGCCCCTGCACGCCCGAAGGCGATCCCGTCACGATCAGCGACGGACCGGCCGGGAGCACGACCTTCGCGTTGCTCTGGGATCAGGATCACTACGAATACGTCTACGGCGATCTCTCGCACGGCAAGGGCGACCTGGTCTCCGTCCGCCTCGACGCGCTCGGCAACCGCCTCGGCGATCCGGTGATCGTGAACGAGTCGCCGCGCACCTCGCAGCTCCCCTCGCTCGCCAAGGTGGGCGACGGCTACGTCGTCGCTTGGCAAGAGGGCGACACGATGGATGTTCCCGTCTCCATCCAGCTCCGCCACCTCGACGCGTCCGGCGCGCCGAAAGGGAACATCCGAGAGATCACGACGAACGCGGACGAGGCGCGCCCGCAGATCGTGGGCGCGTTCGACAAAGTCGCCATGACGTGGATCGATCATCAGGGCCCCAACGACGCGCGCGAGCACCTCGCGATGGTGGCGCTGCTCGACGCGAACGACTTCGCCTACCGCGGAGGCGCGCCGATCTCGCTGACCGCGCCGGGCGCGAAGGCGACCATCGCCGACTCCTACCCGTCGATCGCCTCGGTGGGGGGTGTCCTCTCCGCGGGCTGGGTGAGCGACGACACCTCCGTCTACACGACGACCATCGGCCCCGACCTCACGACCACGCCGCCGGTGCTGGTGCACACGTCGACCTTCACCGAGCAACAGCTCTGGATGGTGCCCGCCGGCGATCGCTTCTTCTCGAGCTGGGAGGATCTCTCGGGCGACGTGGACGCCGGACGCGAGCGCATTCGCTTCGCGTACACCTCGCTCGACGCGTCGGTCGGCGCACAGGACTTCGCGACGGCCCCGCTCAGCGGATCGGCGAACTGGCCGCGCGGCGCTTACGACGGACACGACGACGTCGCCGTCGTCTACTACCAGTATCGAGACTTCGGCAGCCAAATTTACTTCGCGCGCTTCACGCGCGACGGCGCGCCGCTCGACGAGCCCCCGGTGCAGGTGACCAACGTCGTGGGCGAGACGAAGTACCCGAACCTCGCGCTCTCGCGCAGCGACGCGACGGGCGACCACTTCGGCGTGGGTTGGGTGAGCGACGACAGCGGCATCCGCCGCGTCTACTTCCGCCCCCTCGTCTGCGTGCGCTGACGATCAGCGCCGCGTCTTCGCGCGCTCCGCGAGCTCGGCCTCGCGCTCCGCCAAGGCCTCCTCCTCGGCGAGCGCATCGCGCACGGGCGACCCCGCATCGCGCGCGGGCGACGCCGCATCGCGCACGGACGACCCCG
>CAYYKK010000095.1:864-22345 GCA_964467935.1 uncultured Polyangiaceae bacterium | reverse complement strand
AAGGGGCAGCCGTCCTCCGCGACGTCCGTCTCGAACACGCCGACGGCCGCGGGGTGCCGCACGTGGTTCGCGGCGCTCGCCTCCTGGCTGAAGCGCCGCGTGAGCTCCGGCGAGCGCGACAGCTCGGGGTGCAGGAGCTTCAGCGCGACGCGCTTCGTCGGGCTCTCCGGGCGATCGACGCGCGTCGCGTCGAAGACGGCGGCCATGCCCCCCACGCCGATGAGGCGATCGAGCCGCCACTTGCCGCGGAGCGTCCTGCCGAGCTTCTTCTCGCTCGCTTCGAGGATCTCCTCCTGCGACCTCACGCCCCGACGTTACCAAGAGGGGGGCGCCCGCACATCTCGATTGAGTAGCTCCGATGGGGAAGCTACCCTCCGCGGGTCATGCCCCGCACGCACGAAGACGTCGAGAACTACCTCATCAAGCTCGGCCGGAAGTACGAGGCCCAAGGCCACACCTTCCTCATCCACTCCGGCGCCGATCTCCCGGTGATCGCGGCCCGCGTGGTCCCGCCCATCGTCGCGGTCAACGTCGCGATCGGCGACGTGCCGAAGGACGACGCGAAGCAGCTCCGGCTGTTTCGCCGTCTCCTCCAGCTGAACGCGACCGATCTGATGCACGCGTCCTACGGGCTCGAGGACGGGCACGTCATCCTCTCGGCCGCGCTCGCGCTCGAGAACCTCGACGACAACGAGCTCGAGGCGACGCTGAGCGACATCGACGTCGCGCTCGTCGGACACACGAGCGAGCTCCGAGAGCTGGCGCGCGACTGACGCTCGCGCCGCTCCCCTCCCGCCGTTTCCTCCCCCGCCCTCCACCCCGTCGAGCCGAACACCATGGGAATCTTCGCCCGTCTCGCGACACTGATTAAGTCCAACCTCAACGACCTCATCAGCAAGTCCGAAGACCCGGGCAAGATGCTGAACCAGGTCATCCTGGACATGCAGAACCAGCTGGTCGAGGCGAAGAAGCAGGTCGCCGTCTCGATCGCGGACGAGAAGCGCCTCGCCAAGCAGGCGGAGCAGGAGGCCGCGAACGCCGCCGAGTGGGAGCGCCGCGCGATGCTCGCGATCAAGAGCGGCGACGACAACCTCGCGCGCGAGGCGCTCCAGCGAAAGAAGGAGCACGACGAGCTCGCCACGACGCTGAAGGATCAGTGGACGAAGCAGAAGACCGCGGTCGATCAGCTGAAGACCGCGCTGCGCATGCTCAACGACAAGATCGAAGAGGCCAAGCGCAAGAAGAACGTGCTCGAGGCGCGGCTCAAGCGCGCCGAGGCGCAGAAGGCGATCCAAGAGACCATGAGCGGTCTCAGCAACGCCTCCGCGTTCGAGACGTTCGACCGCATGACGGCCAAGGTCGATCAGATCGAGGCCGAGGCCGAGGCCCAGGCGCAGCTCCAGGAGGAGACGACCGGCGACGCGCTCGCCCACAAGTTCAAGCAGCTCGAGCAGAAGTCGGGCGCGGACGACGATCTCCTCGCGCTCAAGCGGAAGATGGGCCTCGCCCCGGCGGAGGCTCCCAAGGCCGAGCCTCAGCAGGTGCGCGTCGACGCCGCTCCCCCACAAGCGACCGCCGCGGCGGCGCCCGCCTCCCCGTCGCAAGCCGAGCAGGACGAGCTCGCGGCCGCGCTCGCCGAGCTCGAGGCGGAGGAGCAGCGCGAGCAGGCGCGGATGAAGAGGTAGCCCGTTTCTTTGGAACAGAACGCGCGAGAGCGCGTCCAACGCCTGCCATGAGCCGCACCCGGACCTCTCCCCTCCTCGTCGTCCTCACCGGCCTCGGGCTCCTGCCCGGGCTCGCGGCGCTCCCTCGAACGGCGCTCGCAGCGGGCACCTCGCTCAAGGCGGACAAGCTCGACAAGGCCCCGAACCTCGACGGCGTGCCGGGCTCGTCGGAGTGGCCGCGCGAGCTCACGAAGCTCGCGCACAACGTGAAGGGCAGCCCCTCGGCGAAGGACCTGTCGGCCAAGGCGGCGCTCCAGTACGACGACAGGAACCTCTACGTCGCCGCCGACGTGACCGACGACACGCTCCGCGGCGGCGCGGACCGCGTCGAGCTCGTCTTGGTCGTCGGCGGCGCGACCCAGTCGATCAGCCTCTACCCCGGCCAGCCCGGCAAGACCGCCGGCAAAGCCGAGAAGGGCGGGCAACCGATCAAGGGCGCGAAGGTCGTGGAGGCGCCCAACAAGACCGGCTGGACGCTCGAGGCATCGGTCCCGTGGACGGCCATCGGCGACGGCCTGACCCGCGTGGGCATGAAGGGTGGGATCTTCGTCCACGACGCCGACGGCTCCGACACCGAAGAGGCCGTCGTGGGCACGGCGAGCAGCACCGACGCCTCGTCCCTGCCGGCCCTCCTCACCTCGAGCGAGCAAGCGTTCGCCGATGGCCTCATGAAGGACAAGCGCCTGTCGAGCCCGACCTGCTCCTTCATCGACAACGTCGCCGGCGACGCGGCGCGAGAGCGGGTCATGGTGTTCGATCACTACCTCGTCGTGCTCGGCTCGGGCTTCCGTGGCGGCACCGAGTACTACTGGAACGACATGGGCGTGCCGGGCTCGACGCTCGCGGTCCAGTCCTGCGAGGCGCGCGACCTCGACGGCGACGGCAAGAAGGATCTCGTCCTGCGCAAGCGCTTCACCGACAACGCGAAGGTCTCGCGCGAGGTCCTCGAGGTGCTCGCGTTCGCGGGCACGAGCGAGGTCCCCGCGCCGCTCTTCCGACACGAGGTCGGCATCGCCACGCCGAAGGGCTCGGTCACGAACGACGTGAGCTTCGCCGCCGACGGCGGCAAGCTCGCCGTCACGATCACCCCGGGCAGCGCGAAGGGCCTCGGCGAGGACAACTTCAGCGAGCCGATGGAGACCTCCTTCGACCCGGTGCTCCTGCCGTGGGGCACGATCGACTCGCAGACCTACAAGCTCAAGGGCAGCACGTTCGCGCGGGTGAGCGAGAAGACCCACAAGAGCGCCGCCGAGCAGAGACCGGTCAGCGCGACCGCCCCCACCCCGGCGAGGCAGGCCGAGCCCGCCAAGCCCCCCACGGTCGACTCCGAAAAAGTGTACTCCACTTACAAGAGAGACCGAGGTGCATCTGGCCGCGCGCGCTTCGATCTCTCGGGGGACGTCGACGGCGACGGTCGCGCCGAGCGCGTCCTGCTGCACGACAAGGACCTCGTGGTGTTCGGCCCGGGCTTCAAGGGCGGCACCGGCTACGCGTTCTCGACGCTCGCCTTCGCCGACGCCGCCGACATCAAGAGCGTCTCGCTGCGCGACGTGACCGGAGACAAGAAGAGCGAGATCCTGGTGCGCGGCGTCCTCAAGGCGAAGGCGCCGCGCGAGTCGGGGGGCGGCGAGGTCGAGCGCGAGATCGAGCTCGTCTTCCGCGTCTCCGGCGAGGGCATCAAGCGCGTGTTCGGCGCCGAGGTGGGCCGCAGCATCGGGAGCCAGAAGATCGTCGGCAGCATCAGCTACGACGACAAGGGCGCGGTGACCCTCGCGCCCGGCAAAGCCGTCGGGTTCACGAAGGCGAGCTACCCGTTCAACCAGGACTCGGGCCCCGTCGGCGGTCTCGAGCCCCTCCTCTTGCCGTGGGGCGACACGAAGCCCGTGTCGTACAAGTGGTCGGGCAGCTCGTTCGCGAAGTGACGCGTCGCGGTTCCGTGCGTCCTCGCTCGCGCGTCGGAAAACGTCCCGCGCCGGTCGTTCCTCCCGCGGGCTCGACATCGGCCCCGTACATGGTCTCACCTGCGCGGACTTCATGGCGCGAAGCGTCGTGCACGCTGCGCACGGCGGTGACGAACTTTCGACGCACTGACACCTGTCGATTTCCCGTCGAAGCTTCGTCACAGGGACGTAACCAGTTGGATTTACGTCCACAAAGCCTTTTTTCTTGGTCCTGGCCCGAGATTCGCTTATGGCTTCGGGCGCTCAGGTCGAGCGCCCAGCGAGGAGCCGATGCGAACTTTCCCGCAAGTGCTGCGCGAGAACGCCGTTCACACTGATCGCGCTGTCACCTTCCTCCGCGCCAATGGCGAGGAGCGCCGCGTGAGCTTCCCGGACCTCTGGACCGAGGCGTGCCGGCGCGCCCAGGCGCTCTACGCGCTCGGCCTGTCGAAGGGTGACCGCGTCGCGCTGGTGCTGCCCGAGCCGGACGAGTTCGTCCTCACCTTCATGGCGTGCCTCTCGGCCGGCCTCGTCGCCGTCCCGATGTACCCGCCCGCGACGCTCGCGAAGATGGAGGCCTACGGCGACACCGTGCGCCACATCCTCGCCGCCTCGGGCGCGAAGGTGCTCGTGACGAGCGCGTCGCTGCGCGATCTGATGGCCGAGCACCTCGTCAGCGCTCGCGACGGCGCGACCGGCGAGAGCGCCGTGCGCGTGGTGCTCGAGAGCGAGGTCCGCGGCTCGGACGACGACACGCGCGAGCCGGCGCCCGTCGGCCTCGACGACCTCGCGTTCCTCCAGTTCACGTCGGGAAGCACGTCGCGACCGAAGGGCGTCATGGTGACGTTCGGCAACCTCGCCGCGAACGCGCACGCGATCATGGTCGACGGCCTCAAGTCGACCCCGGCCGACAAGGGCGTGAGCTGGCTGCCGCTCTACCACGACATGGGCCTCATCGGCTTCGTCGTCGCCCCGCTCTACACGCTGGTGCAGGTCATGTTCCTGCCGACGATGTCCTTCATCCGTCGGCCGTCGATCTGGCTCGACGCGATCCACCGATTCCGCGGCACGATCACCTTCGCGCCGAACTTCGCGTACGCGCTCGCGGCGCGCGCGGTCACCGACGCGCAAGCCTCGGGCTGGGATCTGTCGTGCATGCGCGCCCTCGGCTGCGGCGCCGAGCCCATCCAAGCCGACGTGCTCCGCTCGTTCCTCGACCGCTTCGAGAAGAACGGCCTCGCGCCGACGAGCGTCCTGCCCTCGTACGGCATGGCGGAGGCGACGCTCGCCATCACCTTCCACGACATCGCCGCGCCGATGAAGACCGACCGCGTCGACGTGTCGTCGATGCGCAAGGGCGACGCGAAGCCGATCACGGACGGCGGGATGGAGCTCGTCGCGTGCGGCAAGGCGTTCCCCGGGCACGAGGTCGCCATCATGACGCGCGACGGCCAGCCGATGGGCGAGCGCAAGGTGGGCGAGATCTGGGTCAAGGGCCCGAGCGTGACGAAGGGCTACTTCGGTAACCCCGATGCGACGGAGGAGACCTTCGGCGGCGGCTGGCTGCGCACCGGCGACCTCGGCTACGTCGCCGACGGCGAGATCTACATCTGCGGTCGCGCCAAGGATCTCATCATCCTCAACGGCAAGAACTACTACCCGCAGGACATCGAGCACGTGGTCTCGAAGGCCGCCGGCGTGCGGGACGGGCAGTGCGTCACGTTCTCGTACCTCGACGATCGCGGCGGAGAGCACTGCGTCGTCGTCGCCGAGGCGAAGATCGGCCCGCGGGCCGGATCGGCGGCGCAGATCATCGCCGAGATCATCCAGCTCGTCCGCGCCGAGATCGGCATCGTCCTCAGCGAGGTGCACCTCATCAAGCGCGGCACGCTGCCGAAGACCTCGAGCGGCAAGGTCCGCAGGAGCGAGGCGAAGAGGCGCCTCGAGCTCGGCGAGCTCGAGATCCTGACCGAGGGCGACGCGTCGCAAGAGAGCGTGCCCCCTCCGCCGATGGAAGCGCCGCAACCGCACACGCCCGTCCCTGCGAGGGCCGCGCTGAGCCACCGTTCCGGGGCGAGCGATGGGGTCTAGCAAGGCCGACGTCGAGGTCAGCTACGACGTCTCCAACGACTTCTTCCGGCTCTGGCTGGACGAGCGCATGAACTACACGAGCGCCGTCTACGAGAGCTGGGACCAGCCGCTCGAGGCCGCGCAGCTGAACAAGCTCCGCATCCTCTCCGACTTCGCGAAGGTCACGCCGGACAAGCGCATCCTCGACATCGGGTGCGGGTGGGGCGCGTGCGTGGAGTACCTGGCGACGACGCGCAAGGTGAAGGACGCGGTCGGCATCACGCTCTCGAGCGCGATGGCCGAGGAGGTCAACGCGCGCAAGATCCCGGGCGTGACGTGCGTCGCGGGCGACTTCCGCACTTACGAGCCGGAGCGGAAGTACGACGGCCTCATCTCCATCTGCATGATGGACCACCTCTGCTCGCCCGAGGAGGCGCGCGAGGGCAAGGCCGTCGACATCTACCGCAACTACTTCAAGAAGTGCTGGGACATCACGACGCCGGGCTCGTGGTTCGGTCTCCAGACCATCCTCCGCAACCGGACGCCACGCATCAAAAGTCACCTCGAGGACGTCTATTTCGTCACGCACGAGATCTTCCCCGGGGGGCTCAACCCGCGGCTCGAGGACGTCATCCAGGCGGTGAACCCGTACTGGGAAGTGGTAGAGGTCAAGACGCGCCGCGAGCACTACCAGAAGACGACCGGCGAATGGCTGCGCCGCCTCCGTCTCAACGAGAAGACGATCCGTCAGAAGTGGGGCGACAAGGTGTACGACGACTACGATCGCTACCTCGCGACGTGCGTCCTCTGCTTCGACAACCACTACAGCTCGCTGGCGCAGTACGCGCTGCGCCGCATCGACTAACGAGACGAACGAGGCAAAACGGTCATGGCGGACAAGAAGGATCTCCTCTCGATGTTCAAGCTCGTCGCGGCGCGCGTCGACAAGCGTGAGTTCAACAACGTCACGAAGGACAGCGTCATCACGGAGCTCGGCATCGACTCGCTCTCGATGATGCAGATCGTCGGCGAGATGGAGACCGAGCTCGGGGTGATGATCCCGGACGAGGATCTCGTGGAGCTCATCACGGTGGGCGATCTCGTGAAGAAGATCGAGGCGCGGCTCGAGCCGTGACCGGCTCCTCGCAGTGACGCGCCCATGAAGACCCGCCTCGAAGAGAAGCTCTACCGCGAGTACCTCGCGTTCTTCGAGAAGGCCGAGCGCGAGCGGCGCTGGAGCGTGTTCGAGGACATCCCCTGGGAGCGCGTCAACCGCGCGGCGCCCGAGGAGCTCGCGCTCTGCGCGGAGACCTTCTGCTCGGTGGAGATGTACCTGCCCGACTACGTCGCGCAGGGCATCAACGTGGTGCGCCCCTACTTCGGCAACGCCTGGTTCCAAGCGAACTGGGCGTACGAGGAGTCGAAGCACTCGCTCGCGCTCGGCGAGTACTTGATGCGCTCGAAGAAGCGCACGCCGGAGCAGATGTTCGATCTGCACGGCCGCATCTTCGAGAAGAAGTGGACGATGCCGTTCACGACCGCGCGGCAGATGACCTTCTACGGCTGCGTGCAGGAGATGGCGACGTTCGTCATCTACGTGAAGCACCGCGAGATGGCGGCGCGCTGCGGCGACGAGGCGCTCCGGACGATCTACGATTTCGTCGCGCGCGACGAGATCGCCCACACGAGGTTCTACCAGGGCGTCATCAAGATCCTGCTCGACGAGGATCGCGAGGGCACGCTCTCCGACATGGCGCTCGTCTTCGCGAACTTCGAGATGCCCGGCGTGGGGCTCGTGCCGGACTACGACGAGCGGATCTTGAAGATGCGCGAGGCGGGGATCGATCGCGGGGTCTTCATCCAGAAGGTCTACATCCCGATCCTCAAGCACCTCGGCGTCACGCGGCACGAGATGCTGGCCGCGCAGGCGAAGGCGATCGGCGACAAGCGCGACCGCGAGACGGCGCGCCTCGTGGCGACCGCGACCGCCGACGCCTGACGTGCTAGGTAGCTCGCGGGCGCGGCGACGGGCGCGCTCGCGGAGGAGCTGAGTCGATGAAGAGGCGCGTCGCCATCACGGGAATCGGAGCGGTCACGCCGCTCGGCAACGACGTCGCGACGACCTGGAAGGGGCTCTGTGAGGGCCGCTCCGGCGTCTCGTTCATCACCGAGTTCTCGACCGAGAAGCTCCGGAGCGACATCGCCGCGTTCGTGCGCGACTTCGATCCGCACAAGTATCTCTCGAACAAGGAGTCGGAGATCTTCGGGCGCGTCACGCACTTCAGCCTCGGCGCAGCGGTCGAGGCGCTGGCGAGCGCGGGGCTCGATCTGCCGCGCGACGAAGAGGCGATCCCGCGCCTCGACAACTCGCGTCTCCCGTTCGATCCGAGCCGCATCGGCTGCCTGATGTCGACGGGCCAGGGCGCGGTCGACGTCTTCGAGCAGCAGATCCTGAAGAGCCACGAGCGCGGACCGCGCGCGGTCTCGCCGTTCTTCATCCCGAGCGTGATGCTGAACGTCGTCTCGGCGATGGTGTCGATGCGCTACGGGTTCATGGGTCCGAGCTACAACATCGCGAGCGCGTGCGCGACGGGCACGCACTCCATCGCGACGAGCGCGCTGATGATCGAGGCGGGCGAGGCGGACGTGATGGTCGCGGGCGGATCGGAGGCGGCGACGAGGCTCAACACGGTCGCCGGCTTCGGCAACGCGCGAGCGCTCGGTCGGTCGCTCGACGGCGACCCGACCAAGACGAGCCGCCCCTTCGACAAGAAGCGCACGGGCTTCGTCATGGGCGAGGGCGCGGGCGCGCTCGTGCTCGAGGAGGCCGAGCACGCGAAGAAGCGCGGCGCGACGATCCTCGGCTACGTCGCGGGGTTCGGGATGACGAGCGACGGCGAGCACCTGACGCGACCGCACACCGAGGGGCTCGGCCTCCGCCTCGCGATCGAGAAGGCGTTGAAGCGCGCGGCGATCGGTCCGGGGGACGTGGGCTACATCAACCCGCACGCGACCTCGACGCAGCAAGGCGACATCGCCGAGTACGCGGCGCTGCGCGAGGTCTTCGGCGCGGAGCTGTCGAAGGTGCCCATCTCGGCGACGAAGTCGATGCTCGGGCACTTGCTCGGCGGAGCGGGCGGCGTCGAGGCCGTGGCCGTCGTGTGCTCGCTGCGCGATCAGCTGCTGCACCCGTCGATCAACGTGGACGACATCGATCCGGCGTTCGACATCAACCTGGTGCGCGAGGCGCGCAAGGTCGACGTTCGCTACGCGCTGAAGTGCTCCGCGGGCTTCGGCGGGCACAACTGCGCCCTCGTCTTCGAGCGCGCCTGAGAGCGGGGCGCCCCCTTCGCGACGCGCCTTCGGCGGCGAACGGCTCAGCGCCCGCAGCCCGACTGGCAGGGCGAGCCCTCGCGCGCGGCCTCGCACTCGCAACCGTCGACGTCACCGGGGCCGGTGCAGCTGCGCGCGAAGGCGTTCGCCTCTTTCTCGTTGAGCGCGCAGACCGTGAACGTGCGCCGCGCCTTCTGCGCATCCTCGGAGAGGTAGTTGCACACGCACGAGAAGGGGCTGCCGGGGTCCTTCTTGCAGCTGCCGCCGAGCGGGACGAGCGCGGCGGCGACGATGGCGAACGACGCGACGGCGGAGACGCGAGCGCCCCGAACGGGGGTCCGGGGCGCTCGAGCGCTCACAGACCGTCGACCGAGTCGGCGCCCGGCACCGGATCGTTGCCCTTGGGCTCGGCGCCCTTCTCCGGCGGGCTCCCGGCGCCCTCCTGCGGCGCAGGGGTCCGTGGCCCCGCAGGTCCGGGCTGATCCTGCTCCTGCACCTGCGGTCCTCCCGTCTGCTTCTTGATGTGGAACTCGACGCGCCGGTTCTTCTGGCGCCCTTCGTCCGTGTCGTTCGTGTCGATGGGCTTGTTCTTGCCGAAGCCGTCGCTCGTGAGGCGCGAGGCGGAGATGCCCTTCTTCACGAGGTAGTCGAGGCACGAGTGCGCGCGATCCTTCGAGAGCCGCAGGTTCAGCTCGTCGCCGCCGCGGTTGTCGGTGTGACCTTCGATGGAGAGCAGCGTGATCTCGGGGTTCGCCTCGAGCAGCTTCCAGACCTCGTCGAGGATCGGGAAGCTCGCGGCCTTGATCGTCGCCTTACCGAACTCGAATTGCACCTGCTGCAGGATCTGGATCTCGTCCGAGCCGGAGATGCGTCGGATGAACTGCGGGCAGCCGTTCTTCGACGGATCCTTGGTGTTGGGCGCGCCGGGCTCCTTCGGGCACTTGTCCTGCGCGTCGGGGATGCCGTCGTGATCGGCGTCGTCCTCGGGGCAGCCGTCCCAGTCGTCGATGCCGTCCTTGTCCTCGGGCACGTCGGGGCACTTGTCCTTCGCGTCGGGGATGCCGTCGCCGTCGCGATCGGGCGGCGCGGGGCAGCCGTCGGTCGCGAACGGAGGCTTGCCGTCCTCGGGCTCGGTCGGGCAGAGGTCGATGTCGTCGGGGTAGCCGTCGTGATCGGTGTCGACGCTCCCGTTGCCGACGGCCTTGAACTTCTTCGGCGGGGCCGGCGGGTTCGCGTCGTCGATGTTGAACCAGTAGCCGATGAGCGCACCGAGGCGGAAATCAGGCGCGTAGCCTGGCGTGAGGCGCGTGCCGCCGTTGCCGCCGACGTAGAGGCGCTTCTTCTGATCGACCGCGAACCGGGCCTCGGCCATCCACTCGAGGGGCGTGTTCACGTCGTGGAACGTCGAGTCGCCGCCGATGCCCGTCGAGCCGAAGAACTCGAGGCCGAGGCGGATGCGGTTGTCGCGCAGCGGGATGAAGCCACCGAGACCCCAGGTCCACTCGTGCTGCACGACGAAGTCGTTGAGCCCCGATTGCGGCCGGAAGTGAAAGCCCGTGTCGAGCACGAAGAACGCCTTCTTGATGTCGATCTCGGCCGCGACGCCGAGGCCGCCGCTCGGGCCCTTGTCGCCGGTGAACGACTTCTCGAAGCCGCTCGGCGCGAAGAGGAAGGCGTTGGCGCCGAGCTTGAACTTGCGATCGTTCGTCCGATAGAGGATGCCGCGCAGCTCGAAGCGGGTGTCGCCCGGCGCGACGGTCTTGAGGTTGACGTTGTCCGTCGCGGGCGGCGAAGGCACGCCAGGCGCCGCAGTGGGGTGACCCGTCTGGACGAACGTCATGGGGAACATGACCTGGAAAGACAGGCGGTTGAAGAGCTCGACGCCGATGTCGGCGTAGCCCGTGAACTGCGTCTGCACGGGAGCGCCGCTCACCCCCGCGAGGCGCGCCGCGGCGATCTTGTTCGTCTGGATGTGATCGGCGATCCGGAACGCGTTGTAGGAGAAGCCGAGATCGAGCTGCCCGAAGAAGCGCGTGCGCTCGCCCATCTCGGGGCGCCAGACGCCGACACCGTCGTCGGGGGCGCCGCCGATGCGCAGACGATCGAGCGAGAACGTCGTGGCCTGCGCGCGGGCTTCGCGGGCGTTGGAAAGCAGGACCACGCCGAGCACCGCGAGCGCGGAGAGCGTGGTGAAGAGCGTGGCAAGACGTCCTCGGCGGGTTGTCATCGCGCGCGAGGCTACTACAGGTCCAAGGCCTGATGGCCCCTCGAAACGCACGAACCTCACGTGGGCGTCACCCCGCCCGCCGCGCGGCGGCCCCTCCGCACGACGGCCACGGCGAAAGGGCGCGGAGCGCGAACGCCCGGAGAGACGAGCCGCCGCGCAGGCCCGGCGGCGGGAAGGGTTGACCAGCGCCCGCGAGTGTGGTTTGTTGCGCGCCCCTCGCCGAACGGGCTCGTCCCGAAGAAGCGCGCGAGCTCCGGAGATTCGACATGAAGCGCACGTTCCAGCCCCACAACACGAGCCGCCTCCGCACGCACGGGTTCCGCGCCCGCATGGCGACCAAGGGTGGGCGAAAAGTCATCAACGCTCGCCGCCGCAAGGGCCGAGCTCGCCTCGCCCCGACGACCTACAAGAAGTAGTGCCGTCCGAGCCCCCGGATTCCCGCGTCGCGTCGCACGCGAACGACGCTCTCGAGCACGAGGCGCGCGGGAAGAACGAGGGTCTGTCGCAGCAGGAGCGCCTTCGAAAGCGCACGGACTTCGTCCGCCTTCAGGGGCGGTCGGGTGCCCGTGTCCGAACGCGCTCTTGTCTGCTCTTGATCGATCGACGCTCGCTCGACGGCCCCACCCGGCTCGGCGTCGTCGCTTCGAAGAAGGTGGGCAACGCGGTCGCGCGGAACCGGGCGAAGCGCCTCCTTCGTGAGGCGTTTCGCCACCGAAAGGCGCTCTTCGGGCCCGGGCTCGACGTCGTCGCGATCGCGTTCGACGCGATCGTCGGCCTCGGACTCCGCGACGTGCTCCGCGACTTCGACCGGGCCGCGCACGAGATCGGGCGGCGCGTCCGGCCGCTCGCGGTGCGCACGAGCGCGGCCGTGACCGAGCGACGCGGCGGGAAGGAATGACGCTCGCGGCTTGCGCGCGCGGGGTGATCGACACAAGCTCCACCCGTCGCCCGCGTCGCCGGAAGCTCGAACGATGTCCTTCATCCTCATCGCTCTCATCCGGCTCTACCAGCTGACGCTCTCGAAGGTGCTGCTCCTCGTGCTGGGGCCGGTCTGTCGCTTCGAGCCGTCGTGCTCGCGCTACGCGATCGCGTGCCTCGAGAGTCACGGCGCGCTGCGTGGGAGCTTGCTTTCGGCGAAGCGGCTGTGTAGGTGTCACCCGTTCCATCCGGGCGGCTACGATCCTCCGCCGCCACCCCCCACCCGAAAAACCCCCTCGACCACGTCGACCCTCGCGCGCACCTCGGCGGGCGAGCTCGATGGGGTCCCCGAGCCCACGACTCCGTCCCCCGGAGGGAGCGCGGGCTGACCGCTCGTCCTCCGCCTCGACCTCCTCGCCCACGCGAGGCCGCCGTGACGGAGCCGGCGCCGAGACCTCGCTCTCCGCAACATCGCCCGCCACGTCGCCGGCGCGACGCACGAGCAACAAGGACAGCATGGCAAGCAGCACTGGCAACAACGAAGGTGGCGGAGGCGGGCTCTCGAAGTGGCTCCTGCTCGGGCTGGGCGTCTTCTTGTTCATGCAGTTCGTGCTGCCGAAGCTGCGCGGCACCGGGGCGAGCGAGCGCCAGCCGCTCACCATCGACGACGCGACGCAGTCCGACAAGCGCGCGGAGGAGAAGCTCTGCGAGCTGACCGGCAATCGCTTCAGCGCGAAGCTCTCGACGCGCGGCGCCTCGCTCCGCAGCCTCCGCATGAGCGACGCGAAATACGCGAAGCACGTGGACGAGCCGGCCACGCGCACCGATCTCGTGACGACCACGCTCGAGTCGCGCATGCCGCTGCGGACCGATCTGCGTGATCCGCTCCTCGCGGCCGAGCAGCAGATCCCTTACGACGACGTCGACTACGAGCTCACCGCGAGCGACGCTCGGTCGTGCACGTTCCAGTACAAGGACGAGCGCGCCGAGGTGACGAAGGTCGTGAGCCTCACCGACCGCCCGTTCGAGCTCGACGTGAAGCTCACGGTGAAGAACCTCGCGGACAAGCCGCTCAAGCACCGGTTCGCCATCGAGCAGACTGCGTGGCGCACGCAGAGCGAGATCAGCGGTCACTTCGGGCGCATGCCCGAGTTCGACACCGAGGTGACGCTCCACACGAACAAGAAGACGGGTCGCCACCGCCCCGACGCGTTCGAGCCGAAGGACTTCGCCGACAAGGAGTTCACGCCCGAGAAATGGCTCCGCGAGGAGGGTGAAGGCGTGTGGGCCGCGACGAGCTCGAGCTACTTCAGCTCCGCCGTCATCCACGTCGCCGGCCCCGCGACGCCCGCCGCCGAAGGGCAGATCGAGGACCGCTGGAACATCTCGCGGTTCCCGAAGAAGGAAGACGATCCGGGGTTCGGCCACGTCTACCGCTCGCGCCTCGCCTACCCGACGAAGGAGCTCGCGAAGGGCGAGTCCGCGACGTACGAGGTGCTCTCCTTCATGGGGCCGAAGGAGCGCGACGTCGTCGGCGGCATCGGCGGCCCGGGCGACAAATACGAGACATCGAGCCTCGTCAACATGAGCGTGTTCCTCTTCGGGAACCTCTTCTCGAGCACGCTCGGCAAGCTCCTCGTCGGCTACGTGTACTGGCTCCACGCCTTCTTGGGCAGCTGGGGCTTCGCGATCGTCGCGCTCACCATCACGGTGAAGCTCGGCGTCTTCCCGCTGAGCCTCTTCGGGCTCAAGAACATGGTCGGGATGCGGCGGATCAAGCCGCAGATGGACGAGATCGCGAAGAAGTACAAAGACGACATGATGGAGCGCAACGTCGCGACGCAGGAGCTCATGCGTCGCGAGAAGGTGGGCAGCCCCATGGCGGGCTGCGCGCCGGCGCTCCTCCAGATGCCCGTGTGGCTCACGCTCTACGCGGCGCTCCGCACGAGCGTCGAGCTCTACCACACGCCGTTCGGACCGCTCATCCCGGACCTCTCCGAGCCCGGCAAGTACTTCGTCATCCCCGTCATCCTCGGTGCGTCGAGCTTCCTCCAGCAGAAGCTCATGCAGGCCAACATGCCGTCGGCCGATCCGCAGCAGGCGAAGATGATGCTCTACATGATGCCCGCCATCTTCACCGTGATGAACGTGTTCCTCCCGGCGGGCCTCGGCGTGTACATGCTGACCAATACGTGGCTCGGCATCATCCAGCAGTTCCTCGTCGAGCGCTGGATCCAGAAGAAGCTCCAGGAGCAGGGTGCGACCTCCATCGAGGTGCGCGAAAAAGAGAGCCCGCTCCTCGCGACATCGAACGCGGCGTCCCCCGGCGCCGCGGCACTCGGAAAGGGGAAGGCACGTGCCCGTGGATAGTGGTTCTGAGAACGAGGCCCTCGCGCGAGACGCGGAGGCTCCCGCCAAGCAAGTAGCAGCGCCCCCCAGCGAGCCGTTCGTCGAGGACGGTCGCGCCGACCAAGTGCTCGACTTCGTGATCGACGTGCTCGCCGCGATGGGCATGGATTGCACGGTCGATCTGCTCGAGAACGATCCGGAGGATCCGCCCGAGGAGATCCGCCTCGAGGTGGAGGGCAAGGACGCCGGGCGCGTGATCGGCAAGAAGGGCCAAACGCTCGCGGCGCTGCAGTTCCTGGCGAACCGCGTGATCAATCGCCCGGGCAAGACGCGGCGCCACGTGATCATCG
Organism: uncultured Polyangiaceae bacterium; assembly: GCA_964467935.1. Taxonomy (GTDB): domain Bacteria; phylum Myxococcota_A; class Polyangia; order Polyangiales; family Polyangiaceae; genus CAYYKK01. The sequence continues at coordinate 7,434 of CAYYKK010000095.1, read as the reverse complement.
ACGCCGAGGGCTACCGCGCTCGTCGCGAGGACGCGCTCTCGAGCATGGCGCGTCGCCTCGGCAAGCAGGCCGTCGACGAGGGCAAGATCATCACGTTCGAGCCGATGACCCCGCAGGATCGGCGCGTCGTGCACCTCGCCCTCGCGAAGTTCCCCGGCGTCGTCACGAAGAGCGACGGCGAAGGCGAAGCCCGCCGCGTGCAGATCATCCCCGTGCGCCGCTGAGCCGTTCGAGTCGCGCCCGCGCTTTCATCGGCACGGGATTCTTCTTGGCTTGCCGTTTGGGCCTTTCTATCCTCATCGATGTCCAACGAGGGGGATCGAATGGGGCACCGAATAGGCGCACTCGCGGGAAGCATCGTGGTCCTCAGCGCGTGCACTCCATCCACCAGCGGGGGGGGGCTGCAATCCCGTTCTCGGGAACTTGCAGTTCTATCGTGATTCCGATCAGAGCCTGATCACACAGGCTGTGACGCTGCCTGGCGTGTCGGAGGCCTACGGCAAGTCCGAGCTACCGCCCTCGCTTTGGGACGAGTCGCTGCCCACCACCGTGAAATTTCGAGGAGCGAAGGGACGGACCGAGGCGGACCTCTTCGCCCTCGACCCCTTGGAGCACTCCGAGCTTCTCGACGCGGCAGCGTTGGACTCGCTCGACGCCGGGTCGGGCACCATTTACGCCTGGGACGATCTCACGCGCGTAGGTGTCCAATGGCCTCGGGCCATGGCCCTGCATTGGCGTCCGGGCGCGACCCCCGACCAGCCGATCGTGAAGGACGTCGCGACGGGCGACTTCTGGCTCACGACGCCGGCGGGGCCTGGCCTGGCTCCAGCGCGACGCGGGAGCATCAAGGCGGCTTACGTCTACGACCACGGTGCGTGCTCCTTCGAACAGCCTTTGGACCCGATCTTTCAGTCCCGGGGTGGCGCCGGTTGGGAGAGCTTCAAGAGCCAGGTGCCAGCGGCCTACGTGGAGGAGCGATGGACCCGAATCGCGTCCTTCCTCGAGAACAGACCCGGCGACCCCTTCGGCGTCGATGGGGGGTTTCGGCTCAACATCGGGTGGTTCGCGGAAGTGTTTGGCATCCCCCTGTTCGTACGCGCTGCCGCGAAGTACTACCTGCGCCTCGACGACCAAGGGCACATCGTGGTGCCCAATCCGTACGTCCAGTACATCGACACCACCGGGATCCCGAAGCTCGTGGTCGACCAGTTCTTCGACCTCAAGCTCGCGCTCGACGACGTCGCGCTCCAAACGCAGCAAGGCATCGAAGCGTTCCAGTACGTCGACCTCTTTGGGATTCGCAACCAAGACGGGGTGTCGCTAAGCGACCTGTTCGCCGATACCGGCTGCGATCCGCTGGAGACCGATACGGCGACGAACTTGTGCGCAAGCCATCAGCCTAGCGGCAGACTTGACGAACAAAGGCTGGACCGCCTTGTTCGCCGGGACCGATCAATCGGGGCGAGTTGGGGCAGACCTGACCATCACCAATCCGCAAAGCTGGTCGTGCCGCACTACGGGATACCAGACGAATCCGCAGGATCCGTTCGGGCCGGGTACGCCCATTGGCCGGTGCTTCTACTTTCTCCCGGCCCGCAGGCTCAACCTCTACCCGGACGCTTTCGAGGCGGTCTTCTTCGACGGCAAGGAGCCCACCGATCCGGCCTACGCCTTTTGGGTGATGCTGAACGCGCCGCTGCTTCGCGCAAGTCGAAGCATGTGCAACTACAATCCACCTTCGTACCCGTACGCGTTCCGGAGCTGGACCGCGTACGCGCACGAGGGCCCCGTGGAGCTGAAGTGACACGCACTCTACTCACGATGACGGCGCTCGCCCTCGCGGCGTGCGGCAATGTCGTGGTACCCGGCGGCACAGGCGGCAGTGGTGCCGCCATGACGACGGGCTCCTCGAGTAGCGACGCTGGGTCGACGTCGAGCGGGTGGACCCAGTGCACCTCGCCAAGCGGCTATACCCTTTGTCTGGGCCCCTACAATTGCCCTGCGGACAAGAAGACGTGCATCCCATGCACGGGTCTGAAGACGGGCGCCGCTGGACTCTGCGGAACCTCGAGTTTCAGTCCGGAAGGCCGACTCCCCTTCGAGTGTGTCGACGGGGACGTGCTCGTTGCGACATTCGGCCAACTCCCCCCCGACCAGTGCGTCCCCTTCGAGGCCGGACTGCTGTTCTGCAAGAACGACGCGAGTGACCTGGTTCGGTACGCCGACGACACGCCCTTCACCTGCGATCCACTGCCCGAGCCCACCGACTGCCCCACCATCGCCAACGTGCGACTCTGCGGCCCCGGGTGCGGCGGTTGTGGCGTCAACGAGACGTGTCGCGGACGATCGCCGACGCACCCGCACAGCCTCTGCCTGCCGCTCGACGGCCTCCTCACGTGCAGTCCCGCGATGCCGTGCTCGACTGGCATGGGATGCTTCAGCTTCCTCGCAACGCCGGAGACCCAAGCCGACGCGGACGCGAATGGCTCTTGCCTTCCGCTCGCCGCTTGCCAGGCGGCGGCGAGCCAATTGCCCGGAGGTGGGAAATGCGTGCCTGCGCCCTGATGCTCTTGGCGGTCGTGTCCTGCGCCTCTCGCAGCGAGCTCGGCGAGGGCGGGAGCGCAGCGACGGGCGGGGGCTCGACGACCTCCTCCACCGGCAGCGCGTTGCAGCCCACGAACCTTTGCTCTCCAGCCAGCGTGCGCCTCTGCGACGGGGCCCAATGTCCCGCGCCTCCTTGCCAATGCATGCCGGCGTCGGATCGCGACACTTCCACGCCCTCGGAGGCGGGCCTTTGCTGGACGGATCTCGCCGATTGGCCCAACGACGAGTGCTACGCGTGCGAGGACGGGCAGGCTTGCATTCATCGTGCGACCGACGAGCTGCACTGCGCGCCGTTGGACGTGTGCGTTTCGCTCGCCGCGCTCGGAGCCTCGAACGTGTGCACGTACGCCGACAAGAGCCCGTTCGACGATCGACCGCTCGCGGTGGGAGGCGCCTGCCCCGTCCAGGATCACAGCCTCTGCGGCGGAGGCTGCGGCGACTGCCAGACGAACTTCCGCTGCACGGGGCGCTCGGCGGATCGGGGGTTCGGCGTGTGCGTCCCGTTGAGCCCGCTCGACAAGAAGCCGTTCCCCTGCAGCTACGGTGACACCGGCCCGGCCCAAACGCCTTGCCTCGAGCAGTACAACTACTTCTGCGCGGTCTACAAGTCGTCGAATGAGCGGCTCGCCCGCCACTACGGCATGTGCATGCAGCTCGGTCCGTGCAAGAGCGCCTCGCAGATCGTCGGCCTTCATTGCCTGGACGTGGCGGGGTACGAGCACGCGCCCTGACGCGGGAGCGCTGCTTCCCGACGGGTCGACCGCTGCGCTCGGTGAGGAGGGACCTTTCGCGCGCTGTCGCCGGCGCGCGCTTGCAGATGGTTCTGCGCAGCGTCGAAACGAAGCCCCCGAGCCGACCCGTTGACAGAGCGGGGGCTGCGTGCATAATGCCGCGCTCCCTGGGCCGGGCAATCTCGCTCGGCCCTGGCCGATGAAACCAGGATTGCGTCATGCTCACGTCACCCCTCATCACCAAGATCGAACAGAGCCAGGCCCGCTCGGACCTGCCGGAATTCCGCGTCGGTGACACGATCCGCGTCCACTACAAGATCGTCGAGGGCGAGAAGGAGCGCGAGCAGGTCTTCCAGGGCCTCGTGCTGAAGAAGCACCGCGCCGGCGTGCGCAGCACGTTCACCGTCCGCAAGGTGAGCTTCGGCGTGGGCGTCGAGCGCGTCTTCCTGCTGCACAGCCCCCGCATCGCGAAGGTGGAGATCGTGTCGAAGGGCGTCGTGCGCCGCGGCCGTCTCTTCTACCTCCGCGACCTCTCGGGCAAGGCCGCCCGCGTTCGCGACGAGAAGGACGGCTGATCGGGCGCGGCTCGGGTGCCTGCGCCCGCCGAGAGGCGGCGCGGGCTCCGCGTCGGCTCGCAGGCGGCCTCCGAGCGCGCGCGTGGATGCACCGACGCGCGTTGCAACGGCGATACGAACGCTTCTGCGATACCGTCGGACCGATGTCGGCTACGCGGGCGTGAGCTTCCGGCTCACGCCCGTTCGCCGTTTGTGTCGAGCCCGACGGCGCCCCTGGGAGCGCTCGGGTCGGCGCGCGCTTCATCGCCCGCACCGCCGCGCGAGCGATCTTCGATCTTGATCTCATGGCGAGCGGACACGTTATCCTGCGCGTGCGGTCGACGATGACGACGCGCGAGCAGAGAACTACGCACGTCGCCGTCTCCGCGCTACCATCCAAGGAACCCCAATGATCTGCCCTCGCTGCGGCGCCCCCAACTCACCGTCCGACAAGTTCTGTGCAGTCTGCTCCGCGCCGCTCGGTCCGCCGGGCGCAGGCCAGGGGTTCCCGCCGCCGCAGCAGTACGGCAACCCGCCCTTCCCGCCTCCGTTCAACCCGCAAGGGCCTGGAATGGGTGGGCCCGGCATGCCGCCGCCCCCGTACGATCCGAACCAGTACGGCCCGCCGATGGGTCCGCCCGGAATGGGTCCGCCCGGCATGGGTGGTCCAGGCATGGGTGGTCCGGGCATGGGTGGACCGGGCATGGGTGGACCGGGCATGGGTGGGGGCATGGGTGGTCCGGGCATGGGCCCGCCGGGGTTCGATCAGGGCTTCGCGCCTCCGCCGCCGCCTCCCTTTCCGCCGCCGGGGCAGTTCGGTGGCGATCAGGGCGGCTACGGCGCTCCGCCGCCCCCCTTCCCTCCGCCGGCCGAGCCGGACGCGTTCGGACAGACGGCGTTCGCGCCGCAACCCGCTCCCAACCCGCCGCCGATCGGCGGACCGCCCCCGCCGATGGGTGGCGCCCCGATGCCTCCCACCGGCGCGATGAGCGGCTTCGGCGGCGACGCGGGGCGAACGACCGGCGCGGGCGGCTCCGCCAAATCGCGCCGAGCGCTCGTCGGCTTCCTCGTGAGCTTCCAGGACGATCCGCTCGGCAAGTTCTGGCCCCTCTACCAAGGGCGGAACCTCGTCGGTCGCGCCGAGACGGGCCAGGAGGTCGATGTCCCCATCGGCCACGGCACGACCTCGACGAACCACGCGACGATCGAGGCCGACAACGGCAGGCTCGCGCTGAGCGATCTCGGCTCCACGAACGGCACCTTCCACAACGAGGAGGCGATCGGCTTCCAGGGGCGCCGTGATCTGCGGGACGGCGACAAGATCCGCTTCGGCGGCTTCAGCGTGATCGTCATCTCGGTCGCAGCGCGGGCCTGATTTTCCGCGCCAAGAGAGGCTCGCTCCCCCGCTTTCGCGCGATTGTAAGTCGGTCGCGAGCGGAGGACGGGCCTCTCGGCGTTCGGGCCGTCCGCGGAGTGCTTTTTCGGTTCGCTTGGGGGGAGCGACGGGTTAGAAACGTCGGTTTGAAGCGGCCGACGGCCGCCCCGAGTCCCAAAGCCCCCGTTCGCATCGGGGACACCCCGGGCCCTCCTCGTCAGGCGGGCCCACGACCCACGCGGCGACGGAGCGGCCGCGTGGGTCCCACAGCGGAGGATCGAAGACCCATGTCGAGCGCTCGCCCCCACGACCGAGCCCGGAACCGCGCCGCCAGCCGTACGGCGGCGATCCTGGCCTCCCTCGTCGTCATCGTGTGCACCCTCGCCGGCGCAGCCAGCCGCGCGTTCGCCGCACCCGAAGCGCACATCATGCGGATCGATCCGCGCGCCAGCCTCACCGAGGGCGCGCCCGTGCTCACCACGGTCATCGAGCTGATGCAGAACAAGTCGGTGACCGAGGTCCTCGGACCTTGCGCCGCGCTGACGGGGGACGCCGAGCTCGACTGCACGTCCGAGGCGATGGAAAAGCCCATGTCGACGTGGAGCCCCATCGAGTTCCCGGAGAACGCGGCGCTCTTCACCGTCGCCGTCGACGGCACCGACATGCCCGTGAAGTTCCTCTCCAAGAAGCGCTGGGGGGAGAGCCTGAAGGAGGACGGCGTCGGCACGGCGTTCCTCGTGCTCATCGACGCGGCCGCGACGATGGGTCCGCGCTTCGACGAGGCGAAGGCCGTCGCGCAGGCCTTCGTCAACGTGATGGGGCCGAACGACATCGTCGACGTGATGTTCTTCAACGACCGCAGCGTCGTGTCGAACTCGCACTGGCTCGCCGACAAGGGCACGGCGACGAGCGCCATCGCCGCGATCGACAAGACGTACCCGACGCAGGGCCGCAACCGCGCGCTCTTCGCGATCATCAAGAACGCGGCGACCGACGGCTTCAAGGAGCTCGGCAACGCGGGATCGAAGGTGAAGGTGCCGATGCACCAGGCCCTCGTCATCCTGTCGAACGGGCAGGCCGGCGCGGACGCCGGATCGCAGGGCCCCGTCGCGGACCAGCTCAAGCAGTACCTCAACAACGGTCGCTTCCCCGAGGACAACCAGAGCCTGCCGAAGGCGCCGGTGCCGGTCATCTCGATCTGGTTCCCGTCGAAGCAGATGGACGAGTTCGCGGTCGCCTCTCGGCAGTTCATGCAGGAGCTGGCGAACCCCGAGATCGGCGGCGTCTTCAGCGTCGTGCGCGGTGG
>CAYYKK010000095.1:0-854 GCA_964467935.1 uncultured Polyangiaceae bacterium | reverse complement strand
GTCGAGGCGCAGACCAATCACATCGTCGATTACGTGCGCGATGGCCAGGCGGATCACGGCAGTCGCATCGCGAGCGCGGTGCGCGCGCGCTTCGACAAGATGTGGCTCGTGAAATGGCAGGTCGCCTGCATCCAGCCCACGGTCACGCAGACGTTCAAGCTGAACTTCGTCCACACCGACACGCCGATCGCGGGCGACGCCTTCGTCAACGTGCCCGTCGGCATCGATCCGACGACGTGGCCGCTCGACATCGACACGGACAAGACCGTCGCGTACGCGGAGAAGAACCCGGTCTACCCGGGCGGCACGGTGCGCATCTACGGCAACTTCTGCTGGGGCGGAAAGAAGGAGCGCGCCGAGCTCTACATGGTGCCGAAGAACCAGCCGGTGCCCGACTCGCTCCAAGGCGGCAGCCTCGAGGACGCGCGCAACGCGCAGAAGGCGCTCATCGAAGCCGGCATGCACGGCTCGGCGACGACGACGAACGACCAGTACGTCGAGTTCGACGTCCCGAACAAGACCAAGTTCCTCTCGGGCAAGGACAACAGCAACTACACCGCGCGCCTCATCGTCTACGACAACGGCGCGAAGCGCACGAGCGCCGTCACGAAGGACAAGATCCTCACGCTCAAGGCGAGCGAAGCGCCGCCGCCCTACTTCCTCATCGGCGGCATCGCGTTCGGCGGCGTGGTGCTGATCCTGCTGCTCGTCTCCGTGTTCCGCGGCGGCGGCAAGCGGCGCGGCTCGACGCCCGCGGCGCCCCCCCGACCGATCGTGGCCCGCGGCGGCATGCCCGCGCCTGCCCCGGCGCCCCTGCCCATGGCGCCCGCCGCCCCCGCGCCGACCCACTTGCC
>CAYYKK010000094.1:0-22356 GCA_964467935.1 uncultured Polyangiaceae bacterium | reverse complement strand
GCGGTGAAGGTCACGCTCGGCCCCAAGGGTCGCAACGTCGTCATCGAGAAGAGCTGGGGGTCGCCCGTCGTCACGAAGGACGGCGTGACCGTCGCCAAGGAGATCGAGCTCCACTCGAAGCTCGAGAACATGGGCGCACAGATGGTGCGCGAGGTCGCGTCGAAGACGAGCGACAAGGCCGGCGACGGCACGACCACCGCGACCGTGCTGGCGCAGGCGATCTTCCGCGAGGGCCTCCGCCTCGTCGAGGCAGGCCACAACCCGATGTCGCTGAAGCGCGGCATCGACGCCGCGGTCGGCGAGGTGCTCGGGCAGATCAAGAAGATCTCGAAGCCGACGAAGAGCAAGGAGCAGGTCGCCCAGGTCGCGACCGTGAGCGCGAACGGCGACGGCACCATCGGCGAGATCCTCGCCGAGGCGATGGAGAAGGTCGGCAAGGAAGGCGTCATCACCGTCGAAGAGGCGAAGGGCATGACGACCGAGCTCGACGTGGTCGAGGGCATGCAGTTCGACCGCGGCTACCTCTCGCCGTACTTCGTCACCGATCCGGACAAGATGCGGACGGTGCTCCAGAACCCGCTCATCCTCGTCAACGAGAAGAAGATCTCGAGCATGCAGGATCTCCTGCCGCTCCTCGAGCAGGTCGCGCGCGCGGGCCGTGAGCTGCTCATCATCGCCGAGGATCTCGAGGGCGAGGCGCTCGCGACCCTCGTCGTGAACAAGCTGCGCGGCACGATCAAGGTCGCGGCGGTCAAGGCCCCCGGCTTCGGTGATCGCCGCAAGGAGATGCTGAAGGACATCGCGATCCTCACGGGCGCGACGCCGTTCATGGAGGACCTCGGTCAGAACCTCAAGAACGCCACCTTGAAGGAGCTCGGCAACGCGAAGCGCGTCGAGATCGACAAGGACAACACGACCATCGTCGACGGCGCGGGCGGCAAGAAGGAGATCAAGGGTCGCGTCGAGACGATCAAGAAGCAGATCGAGGACACGACCAGCGACTACGACCGCGAGAAGCTGCAAGAGCGGCTCGCGAAGCTCGTCGGTGGCGTGGCCGTCGTTCGCGTCGGCGCGGCGACCGAGACCGAGATGAAGGAGAAGAAGGCCCGCGTCGAGGACGCGCTCAACGCGACCCGCGCGGCGGTCGAAGAGGGCATCGTCCCCGGCGGCGGCGTGGCGCTCCTGCGCGCGTCGACCACCCTGAAGAAGCTCAAGTTCGACGACGAGCGCGACTTCGGCGTGAAGATCATCCAGAAGGCCTGCGAAGCGCCGCTCCGTCAGATCGCCTTCAACGCGGGCATCGAGGGGTCGATCGTCATCGAGAAGGTGCGCGAGGGCAAAGACCACTTCGGCTACAACGCGCGCACGAACCAGTACGAGGATCTGCTCGAGGCGGGCGTCATCGACCCGGCCAAGGTCGTGCACCACGCGCTCTCGAACGCCGCGAGCGTGGCCTCGCTGATGCTGACGACCGAGGCCCTCATCGCCGACAAGCCGGTGAAGAAGGAGCCGGCCGCCGGCGGTGGCGGCGGCGGTGGCATGGGCGGAATGGGTGGCATGGGCGGCATGGGTGGCATGGGCGGCATGGGCGACTTCGACATGTGAGCCCCGAGGCCCTGCCCGGGGCCACGACGAGAGGCGCTCTCGGCTTCGGCCGGGGGCGCCTCTTCGTCTTTGGGCGCCGTTCCGTCCCGGGCGGACCGCCGCTGCTTCTTTTGCGGCCCGGCCCACGCGAGGATAGACTCCCCGACGAATGAACGACTCGTTGAACGTCAAGTTCGGCCGCGAGTACGCGCCGGGCGAGGTTCTCTTCCGCGAGGGCGAGTCCGGAGACGTGATGTTCGTCATTCAGTCCGGGTCGGTGAAGATCTCGAAGAACGTCGGCGACTACGACAAGGTGCTCGCGACCCTGGGGCCCGGCGAGTTCTTCGGCGAGATGGCGATCTTGAACGGCAAGCCGCGCACCGCGACCGCGACGGTGCTCGAGAAGACCCGCTGCCTGCTCATCGAGGCCCGAACGCTCGAGGAGATGGTGGCGAAGAACTCGGAGATCGCGCTTCGTCTGATCAAGAAGCTCGCGAAGCGGCTCGACTCGGCGGACAGCCTCGTCGAGATCCTCCTCCACCGCGATCCGAAGGCGCGCGTGCTGCTCGCGCTGACGAGGCACGCCGAGGCGTTCGGCGTCCCGATCGAGATCCCGTCGACGGATCCCGAGAGCCCCGCGCCGCTGCAGGGCGTGAGGGTCCCCGTGAGCCTGGCCGAGCTCGCGCGCGAGGTCGTCGCGGAGGAGCGCGTCGCGCACGACATGATGAAGCGCGTCGGTCGCCTCGGCATCGCGTACGAAGAGGGCGATTCGATCGTGGTGACCGAGCTCGAGCGCCTCCAAGACTTCGTCGACTTCTTGGGTGTGCCCCGGCCCTCGTCGCCGAGCGAGGCCGCACCGGCGGGCGAGGCGCAGGGCGCCGAGGAGCGAAGCTAGATGGAGCTCTACGTGGTCGGCTGTCACGGCGGCGAGACCCCGCATCACCGCGCGAGCGCGTTCGTGCTCGACTCCGTGATCGGCATCGACGCCGGCTCCGTCACGCGCGGCATGTCGCTGGCCGATCAGGCGAAGCTCGAGGTCTGCCTCGTCAGCCACTCGCACCTCGATCACGTGCGCGACCTGGCGACGCTCGCGGACAACCGCTGCCAGATGACGTGCGAGCCGCTCGTGGTCGCGGGCACCGCGGCGACGCTGGCGAGCCTCAAGCGACACTTCTTCAACAACGAGCTCTGGCCCGACTTCACGCAGATCTCGACGTCGAGCGGGCCCGTGTTGAAGTTCCTCGAGCTCGATCTCGAGAAGCCGGTCGAGCTCGCGGGCAAGCGCGTCCGCGCGGTCTCGGTGACCCACACGATCGACACGGCCGGGTTCATCATCGAGGGCGACAGCGGCGCATTCGCGTACAGCGGCGACACGGGGCCCACGGATCGCTTCTGGGAGCTGCTCAGCGAGACGCCGAACCTCAAGGCGCTCCTCATGGAGGTCAGCTTTCCGAACCGAGAGTCGGGGCTCGCGAAGGTGAGCGGCCACCACACGCCGGCGACGTTGGCCGAGGACATGAAGAAGCTGTCGCAGACCTCTCGGAGCGGCGGCGCGAAGAACGGGCAAGCGCCCGAGAGCCTCCCGACGCTCCTCTATCACATCAAGCCGGTCTTCCAGCGCGAGGTCGAGATCGAGTGCTCGCGACTTTCGGGGCTCAGCCTCGAGGTCGCGCAGCTCGACGACCACTTCACGTTCTGACGGCGCTCACGCGCGAGGCGCGCGTCGGGACTTCGAGCCCGCGACGCCGCGGGGCGGGAGGCGAGCGCGTCGATCACGGGTCGAGCATCTCCGTCCCGCGGTGCCACGCGGCCTTGCGCGCGAAATGGTCCTCTGGCCGCAGGATGGTGCCGGCCACGACGCCGTCGCAGCGTGGGCAGCGCTCGGCCGAGGGAGGGAGCCGCGCGCGACACCCCGGCTTCGAGCAGACGTCGCTGCGGGCGCCGCTGCCGAGGAGCGCGCCCGCGAGAGGCGCGAGCGTGAAGTAGACCGCGCTCGCGTGGGGGCTGAAGATCGAGAGCACGAGCCCGCCGACGAGCCCGCAGCCGAAGCCCGCGAGGCCGTGGCCGCGCCGGAGCCGAAACACCGGGTTGCCTTCGCGTCGCTGGAGCCCGCGGTAGCTCGCGTCGAGGCGCGGGGCGCGCTCGATGCCTCGGCTCCACTCGTGCCCGCACTTCCCGCAGCGGGTCTTCTTGCGCATCAGCTTGAACGGAACGCCGAAGAACGCGTACCCGAAGGCCGTCTCGAAGGTCGACCAACCCTCGCTCACGTACGTCGACTCGCAGCGCGGGCACCGCGGGCCCGGCTCGTCGTCGTCCTCGTCGATCTCCGCCTCGTGATCGGGCCCGAGGAGCGCCGTCGCGTCGTCGGCGTCGGCGGCGTCGACGAGGACGCGGATGCCGCGCGTGGTCGCGGGCAGGGCGGCGCCGGCCACCGTCTGCGCTCCGACGGGGCGCACCTCGATGCCGGAGGCCACGAGGCGATGCTTGGCGAGATCCGCGGAGGCTGCGTCGTCGAACGTGCGCACGCAGACCTCTCGGCCCGTGAGCGCACGCCGCGCCGCCCTGCTCACGGCGCTTTGGGGCGCTCGCTGCCGCCGCGCTCGGTGTTCGCCATCGCCTCTTCCTCGGGGTCGGGCTCGACCTCGGGCTCGGCGGGCGGCTCGACGTACGAGACCACGACGGTGACGTTGTCCGGGCCGCCGTAGTAGTTCGCGCGATCGACGAGCGCGGCCGAAGCCCGCTCCAGCGCGGCGACGATCCGGGCGCCGTCGTCGTCGATCTCGGCCGGGGTCTTGACCTTCGCGTCGCGAGCCGCGATCGCGCGCGTGACGGGATCGAGCTCGGTGAGGATGAGATCGCGCATCTCGCCGGGGCCGACGGGGCCGCACAGGCCGTCGGAGCAGACGAGGTAGATGTCGCCGCCGTGCGTCGGCTCGTTGTGCAGGTCCACCACGACGTCCTCGCGGATGCCGAGGGCGCGCGTGATGACGTTCGGCGGGAGGCGGGCGATCTCCTCCTCGCTCATCCACGGCGCCGCTTCGACCGCGTCGCTCACGAGGGAGTGATCCCGCGTCAGCTGCTTCACGTCCTTGCCGCGGATCCGGTAGCACCGGCTGTCGCCGACGTTGGCGATGGAGACGCGCTTCGCGTCCTTCGAGAACATCGCACCGACGCACGTCGTGCCCATGCCGAAGTCGCTCATCGCCTTGAGCGAGCGATCGAAGATGCGCCGGTTGGCGAGCCGGATGCCGGTGAAGAGGTAGTTCTCTTCGTCCGTCAGCTGATCGTTGTAGGGGAACGGCCACGTCGCGTCCGTACGCACCGTGACGGAGAAGAAGTCGCTGAGCGTCGAGACGCAGAGCTCGCTCGCGATGTGCCCCGAGCGGTGCCCGCCGAGCCCATCGGCGACCACCATCACGCCGTGCGCCGGCATGACGAGCAGCGCGTCCTCGTTGTGGTCTCGCTGCAGGCCGACGTCGGTCTTTCCAGCGAACCGGACCCTCATTTCCGAGAGTAGAAGCGTGGCGCGGGGTCGGCCGCAAGGGCCTTCGACGGGTGGGCCGGCGACGGCGGCCGCCGCGCCGAAAAAGTGACGGTCCGGGCTGCGCTCGCGAGGCGCTCAGGCCCAGCTCTCGCCGCCCTCGATGCCGAGCGACGTGAGGGCGAGCTCGGCCGCGAGGACGCCGGCGCGCTGCGCCTCCTCGAAGAGCGCCATGCCGGGGAGATCGACGTGCCCGTAGGTCGTGCGCGCCCCGATCTGCCGGACCGGCTCGAACGGGCGGTCGCCGAGGAAGCCCGGAACGGGTCGGGGCATCGCGTGACCCCAGACCATCACGTCGAGCCGCGACGTGCGATCGACGAGATCGGGGTGCGCGGGGGCGAGATCGGCGAACACGTCGCGCGCGTGGTCGGCCCAGGAGGTCGCGAGGAGCGCGCCGCGGCGCGTCGCCACGTCGGCCTCGCCGAACGCTCGAAAGTACGTCCACACGGTCTCGCGCGACGGAGGACCGAGCTGGTGGTGCGCGTCGACGTAGCCGAGGCCCGCGCCGTCGTAGAGCACCGAGTCCCACGGCGCGTTCGGCTCGAGCGGCCGCTCCACGTGGAGGTTCGCGACGATCCACGGCGACGCGGCTCGGTGCGGCAGGACCTTCGAGGCGCTCGGGAAGAGGCGGCGCGCCACGAACGCCGGCGTCGCGAGGACGGCCGCGCGCGCGACGATCGTCCGCACCTCGCCGCTCGTCACGTCGAGGACGCGCGCCTGCACCGCGCGTGGCGTCTCGTCGACCGAGAGGACGAGGGAGCCGGCGCGAAAGCGCGCGTGACTCCCTTCGTGGAGCGCGCGGGCGAGCCGGCCGTTGCCCTCGGGCCAGACGAGGAACCGGCTCCCTGCGAGCGCCTCGCTCTCCTCCTTGCGCGACGTGAAATAGTGGATGCCCGCCCAAGCGGAGACCCCGTCCGGCTCGGCGCCGAAGTCGTCGAGCGTCGCGTAGCGGACGTACCAGCGCAGAAACCGCGAGCGAAAGCCCTTCTCGTCGAGCCACGTCGCGAACGAGATCCGATCGAGCGCGAGCGTCGCCGGGTCGCGGCTCGAGAGCTCGACCGGGATCTGGAAGAGGAAGCGTCCGTCCTCACCGCGCTCGCGCTCGAGCTCGTCCATCAGCGCCTCGAACCGCTCGATCTCGTCGATCTCGGCGTCTTCGAGCGCGTCGCGCGGGACGAGCCCGTCATGCCACGCCCCGCGAAAGAACAGGCGCTCCTGAGGTGCGTGGCAGAGTCGCTTCGGATCGAACACCGGCCGACCCGCGGCGTCGTGATGGGTCAGGACGCCCATGTCCGAGAGGAGCCGGAGCGCCGCGCGCGCCTCCGGGTTCGGCGCCGGCAGGTAGTGCGCCCCCCAAGGGTGCGAAACGACGCCCTCCTCGCCCCAGGTGCTCGTGCCGCCGACGAAGGGCTCGAGATCGACCACCGACACGTCGAGCGACTCCGCCCCGAGGCGCCACGCCGCGGCGAGCCCGCTCACGCCGCCGCCGACGACGAGGACGTCGGTCGTCTCGGTCGACGTCGAGGCCGTCGTGGGCGCGCCGTCCCGCAAGAGGTGCCCCACGCGGTGCGACGCGCCGACGATCGTGCCCTGGAGCCCGCCCCGCGGCGGCGCGATCTGGCTCGCCATCCACCCGAGCGCCGTGCCGGCGAGGAAGTCGCGACGCGTCGGCGTCATCGCTGCCACTCGCCCCACTCGTGCGTGTAGATGGGCACGAGCTTCTGGTCGTTGAGGCGGCTCACGGGCGCGTCGACGCGCGCCATGTCGCGCGGGAACACGAAGAGCTCGGGCAGGATCGTCTCGTCGAGGAAGCGCAGGACCTTCGGATCGATCCGCAGGTGCTCGGGCGCCTTCAGCCCCTCGGCGCCCGCGAGGACGAAGCCCCAGTCACCGAAGCTCGGCACGTACGCGTGGTAGGGCACCGTCACGAAGCCGGCCGACTCCAACGTCGTCACGATGCTCCAGTAAGTCTGTCGCGCATAGCCCGGTGAAGTGGACTGCACGACGGCGACGCCGCGCACGCCGATGCGCTCGCGGAGCAGCGTGTAGAACGCGTCGGTGTAGAGCTTGCCGACGGCGTAGTTCGACGGATCCGGAAAGTCGACGACCGCGAGGTCGTACGACTCGTGGCACTCCTCGAGGAAGCGGAACGCGTCCTCGTTCTTCACCGTGACGCGCGGGTCCGAGAGCGAGCCCTTGTTGAGGTTCGTCCCGAGCGGGAGGGTCTTGAACAGGTTCGTCACCTCCGCGTCGAGGTCGATCAAGTCGACGTGCTCGATGCTCGCGTAGCGCAGGAGCTCGCGCGTCGCGAGCCCGTCGCCTCCGCCGAGCACGAGCACGCGCCGCGGATCGCGCCCGAGCGCCGCCACGGCCGGGTGGATGAGCGCCTCGTGGTAGCGGTACTCGTCGTCCGATGAGAACTGGAGGTTGCCGTTCAAGAACAGCCGCGTCGTGCGCGCGCTCTGGGTGATGACGACGCGCTGATACGGCGACTGGCTCACGTGGATGATGGGCGAGCCGAAATAGAGCGCCTCGGACGCTTTGACGATGTCGCCGATCCACACGAGCCCGGCGACGAGCCCCGCCGCGACGAGCCCGCTCGTGACGCGCAGGCGGAGGCGCGTGGTGGGCTCGAGCGGGAAGAGCCACGTGCCGCCCATCGCCACCGCGACGTTGAGCAAGCCGAAGTAGAGGCTCGTCTGGTGGATGCCCAGCCGGGGCAGGAGGAGCGACGGGAAGAGGACGCTGCCGACGAGCGCGCCGACGTAGTCGACCGTGAGGACGCGCGCGACGAGATCCTTCAGATCGAGGGAGAACTTGAGCAGCCGGAGCAGGAGCGGGATCTCGAGGCCGACGAGCGTCCCGATGATCACGACCATCAAGTAGAGCGCGACGCGGAAGGCGCCGAAGGCGGTGTAGACCTTGAACAAGAGCGGCGCGGAGAGGCCGCCCGCGATCGCGATGCCGAGCTCGATCTCGACGAAGCGCACGAGCAGATCGCGCTCGACGAACTTCGACAAGTAGGAGCCGATGCCCATGGCGAAGAGGTAGAGCCCGATGACGAGGCTGAACTGCGCGACGGAGTCGCCGAGCACGTAGCTCGCGAGCGTCCCCGACACGAGCTGGTAGACGAGGCCGCTCGTCGAGATGACGAACACCGACGCGAGCAGCGCCGGCGACACGAGCCTCTTGGGCACGGCCATGCGAGCGGGCATAGCACCACGACGCGGGGGCGGTTTAGTATTCGCTGCGCGTGAGCTCGCCCCTCGATCGACAAGCACCGTGCCCCTCTTGTGGGGCCACGCTCACGTGGAAGGTTGCGGGGGCGAAGGCGCTCGTCTGCAAGTACTGCAAAGCGCTGGTGGCGCGCAGCGATCGTTCGCTCGCGACCGTCGGACGCGTGGCGGATCTCGTCGAGATCGCCTCTCCGCTCGCGCTCCACGCGACGGGGCGCTGGGGCGGCAGGCGGTTCGAGGTCGAGGGGCGCGTCCAGCTCGATCGCGCCGGTGCGCCGGGCGCGCCTTGGCAGGAGTTCTTCATCGGCTTCCCGGAGACGGGCGCGTGGAGCTGGGTCGCGAGCGCGCAAGGCAAGTGGTACGCGACGAGCGAGGTCGTGAACGCGCCGCCCCTGCCGCCGTTCGCCCACCTCCGACCGGGCATGCCGATTCAGCTGCCGGGCTTCCCGCCGCTGACCGTGGTCGAGGTCGGGCAGCGCCGCGTCGTCTCCGCCGAGGGCGAGCTGCCGAACGTGGCGGTGCCGGGGAGCGCGACGCCCTTCGCCGACGTCTCGGGGCCGAACGGCGTCTTCGGGACGTTCGACTACGGCGACGGCCAAGCGATCCCGCCGAAGCTCTACATGGGATCGCAGCTCGATCCCGCCACGTTCCAGCTCGACTCCGGTCAGCCGCTCGACGCGCCGACGGCCAAGGTCTCCGAGTGCACGTGCCCGAACTGCGGAGGCAACCTGCCGCTCGTCGCGCCCGGCACGACGGAGCGCATCGTCTGCCGTTACTGCGGCACGGTGAGCGACGTGCGGAGCGGCGCGCTCTCCGCGCTCGGGCAGGCGCCGCGTCCTCCGCAAGAGCCCTACGTCCCGCTCGGCGCGGAGGGCGTCGTGCGCAACGTCCCGGTCACGTGCATCGGTTTCGTGATCCGCGGCACGTCCGTCGAGGGGCAGCGCTACCGTTGGCGCGAGTACCTGCTCTTCGCGGGGCCGAGCGTCGGCTACCTGTGGCTCATGGAGGAGGACGGCAAGTGGCAGCTCGTCACGCCGCTCGCGGCGGGCGACATCGGCGTCGCGGGTCGAGGCGTCGTCTATCGAGGGCAGCGCTACCGCTTCAAGCAGTCGGTCCGCGCCGAGGTCGAGTTCGTCGTCGGCGAGTTCTACTGGAAGGTCGCCGTCGGCGAGGCCGTGCGCGCGACGGAGTACCAAGGACCCGGCGGCATCGTGAGCGTCGAGGAGGCGCCCACCGAGGTGAGCCACTCGTTCTGCGCGCCGCTCTCCGGTCAAGAGATCGCCCAGGCCTTTCGCCTCGCGCCGCCGCCGCGTCCCTTCGTGATGAGCTCGGGGGGCGGCGAGGGAGGCGAGGCGACCCCGGCGGCGCGCATGGTCTACGTCGTCATCGTGATCGTGATCATCCTGCTCGCGCTGTCCGGCCAGTGCGGGAGCGGCAGCACCTACGGCGGCTCGAGCGGCGTCTACACGGGGCCGAGCTTCGGCGGGAAATAGCCCCGCTACGGCGCGGTCGCGCCGCAGTACGTGTTGATCGCGGAGACCACGCCCGGCTCACGGGCGGCCGCGGCGTCGAGCTCGTTCTTGTACTTGATCGCCGCGGGGCGATTGCCGACCTCGAGCGCGTTCGCCATCGCGCGGCACGCGGTCGCGGCGTCGCGCGTCATCGCGCTGTAGTCGGCGACGTGGCCCTTCAGCTCCGCGTCCTCGATGGGCAGCGCGCTGATCGACTTCGCGACGCCATCGAAGGCGTCGGCGATGTTCTTCACGTCCTCGATGCTCGGGTTGGTGAGCTTGCTCGTCACTTCGAGCTGGTTCTTCGCCTGGTTCAACGTGGCGATGACGAGCTTGCATTGGTCGATCTTCGACGGGGGCTCCGCGTCGTCGTCGCTCGAGCGGCTCTTCTTCTTCACCGGCTCGTCGTCGTCGTCGTCGTCCCCCCGGCTCGCGTGCGCGCGACGAGGTCGATCCTCGTGGACGAAGTACGCGACGGCGCCTCCGATCACCGCGAGCGCGAGGAGCGCGACGGCGACCACCGCGACGACCACGCCGCCCGAGCGCTTCGCGGGGACGGCCGTCGCGGCGAAGCCCGGCGCGGAGAGCCCCGCGGCGGCCGCCGAGGGCGTCGTCGGAGGCGATCCTGCGGGGGCGGCCGTCCACGAGGCCGCGGCGACGTTGCCGCGATCCGCGCCGCCGTCGGGAGCGGCGTAGCCTTGCGCGGGCCGCGACGCCGCGACGGGACCGGTCGCCGATCGCGCGCCTGCGTGCTCGAGGATCGCCAGCAGATCGGCGACGGCGCGATCGACCGCGGCGTAGCGCCGATCGAGGCTCCGCTCCATCGCGGCGAGGAACCAGGCGTCGAAGCCCGGCGGAACGAGCGCGGCGCGCCCTTGCTCCGCCGCCCGCGCGGACGGCGCGACGATGGGCTCCATCAACATCTCGCGGAGCACGGCGTGCACGCTCGTGTTTCCTGAAGACGCGCTTCTCCAGTAAATCTGTCCCGTCAGCATCCAATACACGAGGAGCCCGAGCGCCCAGATGTCCGTGCCTGGGCCGACGTGCGAGCGCGCCTCGGTCTGCTCCGGGGCCATCCAGAGCGGCGTCCCCATCCCGCTCGTGCCGGTGGTCTGCGCCTCGGCGACGATCTTGGCGATCCCGAAGTCGAGGACCTTGAGGAGGAAGGGCGCGCCCGCGACGCGTGGCCGGCAGAGGAAGATGTTGCTCGGCTTCAGATCGCGGTGCACGACGCCCACGGCGTGGGCCGCCGAGAGGGCGTGCCCGAGCTGCTTCACGATCTCCGCGACCTCGCGCGGCGGCAGCGGCCCTTCGCGCTTCACCCGCTTGTCGAGCTCCTCGCCGCTCAAGAGCTCCATCGCGAGCCACGGCACGTTCTGCGTCGGCTCGACGCCCGCGCCGATCACCTGCACGACGTGGTCACTCGCGATGCGCGCGCCGACGCGGGCCTCTTGGAGGAAACGATCGCGCAGCCCGCGATCCGCCACGAGCTGGGGCAGCATGAGCTTCAGGGCGCGTTGATTCCCGGTCGACAGCTGCTCCGCGACGAAGATCGAGCCCATTCCGCCGGCGTCGAGCGGCCTCACGATCCGGTAGTCGGACGCGAAGATGGATCCAGGCTCGAGCGCGACCGCCATGCCGTCGGGATGCTACCACACGGGCCTCGCTCGGCCCGTCGCTCGCCCTAGTGGCTCTTCACCGAGCGTGCGGCCGCGCCCCCGCGGGCCTCGGCCTTGTCGCTCGAGGCGCCGCGCTCGCGGAAGTACGCGTCCAGCGCGTCGCGCGCGACCTCGTTGCCCTTGCGCCACCACTTCTCGTCGTTCGCGAGCAGCACGCTGATCGCGACCTCGGGGTTCTTCGACGGAGCGAAGCCCGCGAACCAGGAGACGAGGCGCTTCGGCTGATCGAGGGCGAGCGTTCCCGTCTTGCCTGCGACGCTGAGGTGAGGGCGGCCGTCCATCGCGCGGAACGCCTTGCGGCTCGTTCCGGCGCGCGTCGTCACCTCGAGCATGCGCGTGAGCTCGACGGCGGTCTCCTTCGAGACGGCCCGACCGACGCTCACGCGGGGCACGCCCTCCGGGTTGCCCGTCACGTGCAGGCGCACGCGCTCGCCGCCGTTGGCGATCGTCTGCATCATGAAGAGCGCGGACAGCGGGGAGACCTTCGCGTCGCCGAAGCCCGCCGCTGCGCGCGCGAAGCCGAGCTTCTCTTGCGGCAGCTTGATGAAGCTCTTGTCGGCCCACAGATCGAACGGAGGCGTGTCGCCCATGCCGAGCGCGCGCGCCATCGCCTCGAGCCCGTTCGGCTCGAGGTGCTTGACCGCGAGCCGCGCGAAGACCCCGTTGATGCTCTTGCCGAGCGCCTTGTCGAAGCGCGTGCGCTGATCGCCCGGGTGGCAGCCCGGCTCGACGTCCGCCTCGCGCAGCCGGCTCTCTCCGCCGCCGAAGCACTGCACGTCGCCCGGGTGAACGAGCCTGTTCTCGAGCAGCGTCGCCGCCGTGACGACCTTGAAGAGGCTCGCGCCCGGGTAGCGCGCGGAGCGCACCATGTCGCCCTCGTTGCCGCGCGTCGCGTACGCGATGATCCGCCCCGTCCGAACGTCGCTCATCACGATCGCCCCCGAGGGCGCCTTCGCCTTCTCGAGGATGCGCTCGACCTCTCGCTGAAGCTCCGGATCCACGGTGATCGCGATCTCACCGCCGCCGCTCTTCGTCGCGTGCGCCTCCTTGCGATCGAGGCGCACGTGGTGGAGCTCGACGTCCGCGCCCGGCTTTGCGCTGGGTGCGTCCTTCGACGCGGGGGGGCTCGCCGAAGCCGCTCCCGCGCCGATCGTCAACGCCAAGAGGCCCGAGACGATGCGTCGCATATCGAACGAAACATCGCGCTGCCCCGGCGATTGGGCCAAGTTCGCGCGCGGCCGCGCTCCGGTCGCGGGCGCGTCAGGGATGGACGAAGACGACCGTGCCGGTCAGCGCCTTCGCCGCGCCGTGCCAGCCCGCCGGCACCTGCGGCTCGGTCCAGAAGAAGAGCCGGCGCGCGTCCTCGGGCGTGAGGTTCACGCACCCGTGGCTCTTCGGCGTGCCGAAGTTGTCGTGCCAGTACGCGCCGTGGAGCGCGAAGCCCTCCTCGAAGTACTGCACGTAGGGCACGTCGCGGAGCTCGAACTCCTCGCCGACCACGTCCGAGTCCATCGTCATCGTCACGTACTTGGTGTGGATGCGGAAGATGCCCTTCTTCGTCGACTTCTTCCCCTCTTCGAGCCCGTCCTCGCCCGTCGACACGAGCGTCGCGTAGACGGGCTTGTCTCCCTCGTACGCGACGAGCACCTGCTTCGTGATGTTCACGTCGATCCAGCGCTCGCCGTTCTTGCCCCACTTCGGCATCCGCTTCGCTTCGTCGATGCGGCTCGCGTGGCGATCGTCGACGTAGAAGCCCTCCTTCGTCTCGTAGTGCAGCACGCCCCCCGAGAACTTCTGCTTGCCGGTGAGGTTCAGCGCCGTCCACGCGGGGAGATCGGCGTCCTCGATCATCTTCTTCTTCGACGCGCTCCACACCCACTTCTTCGCGTCCTTCTTGCGGACGATCGCGAACGGGATCTCGACGTCGGTGCCGATGCGCACCCCGTGGTAGTCCGATCCTCGGATCGGTCGATAGCGATCCGCGGGCACGACGCGCAGATCCGTCGTCACGTTGTAGCGGCGCCCGTCGAAGAGGAAGCTCTCGATGAACGCCGCGCCCTGCTTGTGGTCGATCTGATCGATCTTCGCGCTCGACCCCTTCACGAGACCGGAGAGGTTCGGCACGGTGCCGCCGTCCTTCAGGTACCAGGGGATGTCGGGGTCGGTCGTCTTCGCCTCCCACGCTTCCCACGCGGTGCCCGTGGGCTTGTCCTTCCACTTGAACCAGAGGTCGTAGCCGTAGGACGCGCCGCTGACCTCGTCGCGCCTCCATTTGGCGATGTGCTTCGCGAGGCCCGGCTCGAGCTCCTTGAGGTCCGCCTCGGTCGGGATGCGCGCGTAGGCCGGTCCGCCTCGCGTCACCGTCCCGTACATGTACGGGAGCTTCTGCGTCGTGTCGGGACGGCGTGAGCTCGCGCGCACGATCGGATCGTCGAGGTCGAGCGTCGCTTTGTCGCCGACGCACACGTACCCCACCGGCTCGATCTTGCGCCATCCGCCGGGGCAGCCGGCCTTGCCGGCGTCGGTCGCGGCCGCGGCGACGATCGCGCCTGCGCGCAGCGTCCCGATCTTGCGCGAGTCGGGATCGGGTCGCTCTTGAACCGGAACGATCATCGCCTTGGCGGCGAGCCGCGTTCCTCCCTCGGCGAGCGGCGGCGGCGGGTGAGACTCGCCCGAGAGATCGACGATCGGCAGGCCGGTCGCGCTGAGCGCCTTCTCGACCTCGGGCGCGTCGGCCGATCCGCTCGGCGCGGGGGCGACGCTCTCCGCGGGGGCGAGGCTCGACGCGCTCGACAGCGCCGCGCTCGACGAGAGGCTCGGGCTGTCCGTCTTGTGGCGCTCCCCGCACGCGGTCGACGCCGTCGCCGCCGACAAGGCGACGAGGGCGAGGAGCGAACGAGGCGACGCGATTCGGAGCATGCGATCCTGGGTTCGGTTAGGCCGAACCGTGTGACGCGGCAAATTTTCGGGCGACCTCAGCCGCGCGCCGCGGGTCGACCGAACCGCACGAGGAGGCCGAGCCATCCCGAGCCGAGATAGAGCAGGTTGTTCGCCGTGTAGATCCAGAAGAACGCGTCGAGCCTGCCCGCGAGCGCGAACAGGTAGAGGTGGCTCGGGTAGTGGTTCAAGAACCGCAGGAACATCATCGCGGCGAGCGCGATCTTCCCGCCGATCGAGTGCGGCTTCTGCTGCTCCACCGTCTCGTAGTGCGCCTCGACGGGCGTCTCCTTGCCCGTGAGCTCGGGTCGCCTCACGAAGTTCGTGAGCGAGGTCGCCGACGCGATCACGATCACCGAGCCGATCGTCGCGACCAGGAAATGCTCGGGAGGCCAGCGCGTGAGATCGGGGCCATACCCGCCGCCCCGATAGGCGCGCAGCCCGAGGCTCGCCGCGAGCAACAGCGCCTTCAGCTCGTCGGTGAAGAAATCGAACAGGTGGCCTTCCTTCGAGGCGATCTTCTTGTGCCGCGCGAGCATCCCGTCGGCGCAGTCGAAGAGGTACGAGACCTCGAGCACGCCCACGGCCACGAGCCCGCCGCGGTAGTCGGGCAGCGCGACGAAGAGCGCGGCCGCGACCACGAACAAGGCGAGGTTCAGGATCGTGATCTGATTCGGCGTCGCCGGCGTCTTCGCGAGCACGGCGACGGTGAAGCCGGCCAGCGGCCGCATCACGTAGTGGTTGAAGAGCTGGTCGTTCTTCTTGCGCGTGCGGAGGTAGATCTCCCAGCCCTCGCGGAACATGGGGCGTGTATCGCCCCTCGAGGGATTGCGCGCAACATCTCGATCGCCCCCGCGTCGCCCGGGCTCGACGTCCGCGGGCGACGCGCGCGCGACGATCTCAGGCGATGAGCTGCGGGATGAGCCCGGTGGGCAGGCTCGGATCGCCGAAGTCGTCGAGCGGTCCGCCCATCGCGTTCTTGCACCCGACGGCGGCGCCGATGGTGTTCAGGATGAGGTTGTTCGTGAGCTGGCTCGAGCCGAAGTCGAGGAACTGACCCGTCTTCAGGTAGCCCTTGGCGCTCCCGGCGAGGATGTGCGGCACCCGATCGTACGAGTGGAACTTCTCGCCGAGATCGTTGAGCCACACGGTCACGCCGGCGTCGAGCAGCGTGCCGCTCGTGAGCTGCACCGCGTCGAGCTTGTCCAAGAGGTAGAGGAACAGCCGCGCGTGGATCTGATCGATGTTGTGGTGGAGCACGTCGGCGTTGGGGATCGGCGCGCCCGTCGACCCGTCCGAGTCGATGCGGTGCGAGATCTTGTGGTAGGTCTTCTGCTTCACGCCGCCGATCGTGAACTGCGTCTGCTGGTTGCCGTTGCCGAACTGCAGCGTCGCGGCGCGCGTCGTGCCGCACGCCATCGCGAGCGCGATGAGGTCCATCTGCAGCTTGGCGAGCGCCTCGAACATGTCGTCGTTGTCGATGTTCGCCTGCTGCGCCTGCAGGTTCGCGACGTCGCCGTCGGAGAGGCCGCACAGGAGGCCGATCTCGAGGTCGCGGATGCTCTGGAAGTGGAGGTCGAGCCTGTCGTGATCGGCCTTCGAGAGATCGCTGCGGCTCATCAGCGTCTGGAGCTCGCCGCGCACGAGATCGTTCACGCTCTTGCGCCGCGCCTGCAGCACCTGCAAAGCCTGCGGATCGATCGTCGAGAGCCCGAAGAGATCCTTGTAGACGTTGTAGGGGTTGTTCTCCGCGGCGCGCAGCTGCTTCGGTCCGCGGTAGCTCAGCACCTCGTCGAGGTAGCCGCCCTTGCTGCCGACGTAGACGGTGAGGGGCTCGACGCCCGGCATGAGCTCACGCTGGATGCGGTTGTCGATCGACTCGCCCATCGAGAGCGAGAGGTTGCCGCTCGGATCCGCCGACACCCGCGAGGCCGTGAGGCACTGATTGCCGCCGCCCGAGTGACCACAGCCGTTGCCGGGGAAGTTGAACTTGATGCCGCGCACGAGGTTCAGCTTCGGCGCGTGGGCTGCGAGCTCGCTCACGGCCCGGTCGACGTCGGCCGTCATCCCCGCGGTCGTGATCGCGCCCGCCGCGTAGCTCGGCCAGAACCGCTCCGGCTCGCCGTCGCTCGTCTGCTGCTGCACGCCGTTGCCTTGCCGACAGAAGATCGCGAAGGGCTCGACGTCGGCCTGACCGGCCTCCGCCTTCTTCGGCGCGAACGTCTCGAGGAAGGGCAGCCCGACGGCGACGCCGCCGAGACCCGCGAGGAACCCGCGGCGCGAGAGGCCCTTCTTGCCAGGTCGTCCGATCCAGAAACGGTTGCCCGAGCTCATGGCGTCACCTCCGTCGTTCGCGTCAGGAACGAGTCGCTCGTGAGGAGCTTCACGACGATGTCGCGCGTCGATCCTCCGCCCTTCGAGAGGGCCGTCAGCTCGTCGACGAGCGCCTGGTCCTTCGCCACCGGATCGCGGCCGTAGGCGAACTCGAGCCAGTACTTCGCGTAGCATCGGTTCGCCTGCTCGCTCGAGGCGATGAGCGGCGCGAGATCGGCCGAGCTCTGGAACGTGGTCGGCGTGCCGTCGAACGGGAACGTCGCCGACGCGTCGATGGGCTCGCCGCCGTCCGTCGTCCGCCACTGCCCGATCGCGTCGAAGTTCTCGAACGCGTAGCCGATGGGATCGATGTACGTCCCGTGGCAGCTCTCGCCGCACGTGCCTTTGCCGGTGAGCGCTTCGACGCGCTGACGATCGGTCTTCTCCGAGCCGAGCTTCGCGCCCATCGCCGCCGGCGGCGGATCACCGAGCGTCTGGCAGAGGACCTTTCGGTTGAGGAACACGCCGCGCATGATCGTGTCGGGGCTGGCGGCCGTGCCCTTCCAAGCGAGGAATCCGGAGCGCGTGAAGAAGCCTGCGCGCTCGGAGGGATCGAGCGAGACCTGCTGGAAGTCGGCGTCCGTGAGGCCCGTCGCATCGAGCCCGTAGAGCTTCGCCAGACGGGCGTTGACGAACGAGGTGGTGGAGGTGAGCAGCTCCTTCAGACCACCGCGACCGTCGACGATCACGTTCGCGACGAAGAGGTCCGCCTCCTTCTGCATGTCGGCGACGATCGTCTTGTCCCAGGTCGGGTAGAGGGTCGGATCCTTGTCGACGAGGTGCACGTACTCGTCGACGTCGTAGAGCTGGTGGTGGAACGACACGAGCGTCTGCCGCGAGCGCGGGTCGTCGACCATCTTCTCGATCCGCGCCGTGATGCCCGCCTTCGTCGACAGCTCGCCGCTCGCGGCCGCCGCGAACAGATCGTCGTCCGGCATCGTGTTCCAGAGCGTGTACGAGAGCTTCGTCGCCACCTCGTAGGGACCGAGGTGGATGAGGCCGTCCGCGCCGGCCGCTGCCGTGAGCTCGGCGCGATAGAGGAAGAAGGGCGACTGCAGCATCGCCTCGATCGTGAGCTTCACGCCCGCGACGAAGGGGTCGGTGCCGGCGGCGTCGTTCGACGGGCCGGCGTCGAAGATGCTCGCGTAGGTCGCCACCTCCGAGTCCGTCAGCGGGCGTCGGAACGCGCGCGCGCCGAAGCTCTTCACGAACGCCGTCTTCTTCGCCACCGGATCGGTGGGCAGGTCGGCAGGGAGGATCTTCGCGAGCTTCGCCGGATCGCTCGCCACCATCAGCGCGGCCTCTTCGGCGGCCTTCTCGTAGTCGCCCCACAGCTCGGGGGTGACGAGGAGCGAGGACTCGTTGTTGTCGAAGGCCTTGCCGCCGAGCGCGTCGGGGTAGAACGACTGCGAGAGCCCCGTCGGCGCGTCGAGGCGCAGCAGGTCTTGCACCGTGTTTTCCCACTGCTTGTGGCTCAGCCTGGGGAAGCGGCTGTGATCCGCGATCGTGGCGGACGGGCCGTTCGGCCCGGTGGTCGAGCCGTCGCTGCCGCCGATCGTCCCCGTGCAGGCGGTGCTCGAGACGACGGCGCCCGAGAGCGCGGCGATCGAGAGCCCCACCGACAGGATCGCCGTGATCGAGCGTCCCTTGTCTTTCGACGGTCCGTTCATCGCCACCTCCCTTCGGTGCCCACCAACTCTCTCAAACCGAGCGTCCGATCACCAAGCGAAATGAGCCTCGCGTCGTCACCGAAAGCGAGGGGTGAACGTGGTCACGTCCAGGTCGAATGGCCCAGGAGCGCGCCGTCCGACATGTCAACGCGAAGGCAGCACGCGCGCGCGCACCGCGTCCACCGCGACGCCGTGGCGCAGCGCGGTCTCCTCCAATGCAATGAAGAGAATGCTGCATCTAGGTTGCGAAAAGAGCCGTTCGACGAACGCCGCGTCGACGCGGAACGAGGCGCGCTCGGAGGCGATGCGCGAGAGCTCCTCAGCCCCGGTGGCGTGGGCGCGCGCGCGGAGCGCCTTCGCGTGGAGGGCTGCGCGGAGCGCGCCGTGGTAGTCGTGGAGCCAGCTCATCCACGGCTCGACCTCGCCTCCGCGGCCCGCCGCGCGCAGACGCTCCTCGCGTCGATCGATCTCGTCGGTCGGGAGTCGGTCGAGCTCGCGCAGCGAGCCCGGGAAGGCTCGCGCGAGCGCCCTGAGCTCCGCGACGTCCGCCTCGGGCATGCCGCGCCCGTGGGCGCGACGCAGGCGGCTCATGTCGGCGTACTTGTCCGCGAGCGCCAGGAGCTCGCTCGACGTGGGCGTCGGCGCCATCAGAGCACGCCCTCGGGGAAGGCGAGCACGTCGCCGATCCTCGTGCGCCCGCTCGCCAGCATGACGAGCCGGTCGAGACCGAGCGCGTTGCCCGCCGACGGAGGAAAGCCGCCTTCGAGCGCGGCGAGGAAGGCGTCGTCGATCGGATAGACGGGCTGCCCCGCGGCGCGCCGCTCGCGCTGGTCCCGTTCGAGGCGCGCCCGCTGCTCGTCCGCGTCGGTGAGCTCGCCGAAGCCGTTCGAGAGCTCGATCCCGGCGACGTAGATCTCGAACCGCTCGGCGTAGCGGGGATCGTCGGGCGCGAGCCGCGCGAGCGAGGCCATCTTCGCAGGATAACGGTGGAGCACGATCGGCGTCGGCCGCGTGGCGAGGGCGGGCTCGACGCGATCGACGAGGGCGCGGAAGAACGCCTCCTCGTCGTGCTCGGCGAGATCGAGCATGCGCGCCTCGTCGATGCCCGCCAGATCCCGGAACGCCTCCGCCACGGTGACGCGCTGGAAGGGCTGCGCGAGATCGATGCGCCGTCCCTCCGCGACGAGGCTCGCTCGGTCGCCGAGCGCGCCCGCCACCGCCCGCACGATCTCCTCGGTGTCGCGCACCACGCTCTCCCAGCCGGAGAACGCTCGGTACCACTCGAGCATCGTGAACTCGGGGTTGTGGTGCCCGCCGATCTCGCCGCGTCGGAAGCAGCGCGCGATCTGGAAGCAGCGCGGGACGCCTCCTGCGACGAGGCGCTTCATCTGGTATTCGGGGGAGGTGATGAGGAAGCGCGCGGGGTCCGTCGTCGCAGCTTCGAACGCGTCGAGGTGACGGTCGAGCCCAGGGCTCGGGACGAGGCAGGGCGTCTCGACCTCGACGAAGCGCTCCGCTTCGAAGTAGGCGCGCACGGCCGCCATCGCGCGCGAGCGGAGGGCGAGCACGCGGGCGATCCCGGCGTCGCGGAAGCGCGACGTGTCTGCGCTCCTCGGCGAGCGAGGCCGCGCCCTCTCGAGGACCTCGCGCGTCGAAAGGCGGCCGCCCGTCAGGTCACCGCGCACGACCGCGAGATCGCCCTCGGCGAGATCCGTCCCCTCGTGATCGAGCGCCACGCTCGCGAACGCGTCGCAGAGGAGGAGCCCCTCGCCGTCACGGACGACGCGCCCCGCGACGACGATCGGTCCCGCGTCGTGCGCCCCGAGATCGGAGGGCGATCGCGGCGGCGCGATCATGAGCGGTCGGGCCCCGCGAGGGTTCCGATCTCGAACTCCAAGCCGCCGCGCTCGAGGCGCGGGTAGCCGACCTCCGCGTCGGGGTCGTGGTAGAGCACGACGCCGCCGCGCTCCTCCGCGACGCTCTCGAAGAGGCGCTGCTTCTCGTCGGCGCTCACGAGCGGCTGGCAGTCGTAGGCCGCGATCCAGCTCGTTCGGAGGTGGCTCCGCGTCGGCACGAGATCCGTCGGGAAGGCGAGGGGAGGGCCGTCGTCGCGCCTCCCGATGCGCGCGATGAGCAGCCCCTCGGTGTGCCCGTTGGATATCTCGATCGCCACGCCGCCGAGCCGCTCGCCGGCGCCGACCTCGCGCACGCGTCCGTGCGCGACGAGGTGCGCCACGTCGTCGAAGCGGAAGCTGCCGCGGTCCTTGTCGGAGGGCGCCTTCGCGCGCGCGAGCGCGTCTCGGCCGATCACGTGCTCGGCCCGCGGGAACGCGAGCTCCAACGGGGCCGTCGCCCCGTGACCCCGCAGGAGCCCGCCCGCGTGATCCCAGTGCAGGTGGGTGAGCACGACGTGCGTGACCGAGTCCGGATCGACGCCCGCCGCGCTCAGCGCGTCGCGCGTGTCGGGACCGTCTTCGATGGAGTAGAGACGTCGCTCCTTGTCGGTCCAGCGTTGCCCGAGCCCCACCTCGAGCAGCGTCCGCGTCCCTTCGGACTCGTCGTCGACGACGAGAGCGCGCGCGACGAGGCGGATGCGGTTGTCTTCGTCGGGGGCGTGGATGCGACGCCACAGCGTGCGCGGTACGATGCCGTGCATCGCACCGCCGTCGAGCGCGAAGCGCGACAGGACGACGCGGCGAACGCGCAAAGCGCCCATCGAAGACCTCTCGTCCGGCTCAGCTGCCGGAGCCGCCGCCCGCCCCCGTGCCCGTCGCGCTCGACGAGGAGCCCGATCCGCCCGTGCCGGTGGCGCTGCTGCTGGTCGCCGTGGACGTGCTCGTCGACGTGCTCGCCGAGGAGGACGCGTCCGTCGAAGTGGAGGTGGACATGTCCGTCCCCGTGGACGTGCCCGTCGCGGTGCTGGTCGAGCCGCCGCCCGGGATGCACTCCGGGTTCTGGCTCGTCCCGGGCGGACAGCAGATGTCCGCGTTGCCGCCGAGATCCTTCGACTGCTTGCAGATGAGCCCCGTGTTGCAGTCGTCGTTGCCGTTCCGGTGATCGCAGCGCTCGCCTTCGCGCTGCTGGCCGCACGCCGTCGACCAGAGGGCGACGGGCACGACGACGATCGACAGGAGGCTGATGATCGAGCGGACGGAAGCGCCGCGAGAAGAGCTCTTCTTCATGGGGTGAGGCGGTTCCTACACGAGGTGTTGCCGGGGCGGAAGCCGCTCGGAGGCCTCGGCCTTCGCGACGCTCATTTCGCGCGCCCGCCTGAAGGACCTCTCAGGCGCCGTTCTTCTTGTCGATCGCGTCGACGAAGAGGCTCATGTAGCTCACGGCGCTCGTGATGGAGAACACGAGCGACGCGTAGATCAAGAGTCTCCCGACGTTCACGAGGTCGAGGACGCCGAAGTCGTAGAACCCCGCGTGGATGCGGTACGGGTAGCCGAGGATGAGGCAGATGATCCCGATCATCTGCAGCGCGGTCTTCGACTTGCCACCGTCTCCGGCGGCGATGACGAGCCCCTCGGTGGAGGCGATGGAGCGCAGGGCGGTGATCGTGATCTCGCGCACGAGCAAGAGGGCGACGGCCCACGGCGCGATGCGCCCCATCGGGATGAGCCAGACGAGCGTCGCGGCGACGATGAGCTTGTCGGCGAGCGGATCGAGGAACTTGCCGAGGACGCTGACGAGCCCTTGGCGGCGGGCGAGCCAGCCGTCGAGCGCGTCGGTGATCGCCGCGAGCGAGTAGACCACCGCGGCCCAGAAACAGTCGCGCGGCGTGCCGCGGCCGAGCAGGACGAGGACGATCGGGATCATCAGGAT
>CAYYKK010000093.1:0-22976 GCA_964467935.1 uncultured Polyangiaceae bacterium | reverse complement strand
TCGTCCACGGTGACGCCCGTCGAGAGCTGGATGGACTTCGCGCCCGCGGCGGGCGCGGCCTCGTACGCCGTCATGTTGAGCGAGATCACGACGCCATTGCCGACGTCGGTCCCCGTCGTGGTTCGGCAGGACTCGACGAGCGGCGCCACCGCGACGACGGCCGCCGCGGCCGCGAAGAGGAGCGGGCCGCGCCCGCCGCACCACGCTCCACGATCCCGAGTCGAAGCCATTTTCACCAAGGTAGCAGAAGCGCGCGCGAGCCGCGTCCCCCTTCGCGATCGTGTGTTCACGGAGAACACGAGGTCGCGCGACGAGTCCGCGCCGCCAGAGCGACGACGAGAGCCCGCGCGCTAAGATGGCTCGATGGGCGCTCTGCCGAGCGTGTTCGAGTACGTCGACTACCGCGCGTTCTTGCGTGATCGCTACGCCGCAGCGAAGGCGCTGAAGCCTCAATACAGCTTCCGCTTCCTCGCGCGCCGCGCCGGGTTCACGTCGTCGAACTTCCTGAAGCTCGTGATGGTCGGCACGCGCAACCTCGGCCCGACGACCGTGGAGAAGGTCGCGCAGGCGTTCAACCTGACCGCGGAGGAGTCGGACTTCTTCGGTCTGCTCGTGACGATGAACCAGGCGCAGACCGTGGCGGACCGCAACCGCGCGTTCGAGCGCGTCGCCGCGAACCGGCGCTTCCGCGCAGCGAAGAAGCTCGACGGACCGCTCTTCGAGTACCTGACGCACTGGTACTACCCGGCCGTCCGCGAGCTCGCCGCGCGCCCGGACTTCAAGAGCGATCCGGCGTGGATCGCTTCTCAAATCATGCCCAAGATCACCGCTCGCGACGCGAAGAGCGCGCTCGAGACCCTGGAGAGCCTGGGGCTCCTCGTGAGGACCGAGGACGGGAGGCTCGTCCGCGGGGAAGCGAGCCTGACGACCGGACACGAGGTCCGGAGCATCGTGATCCCGGCCTATCACCTCCAGATGATCCAGCGCGCCGCGATGGCCGTGGAGGCGTTCAAGCCGGAGGAGCGCGACATCAGCGCGCTCACGGTGTGCATCAAGGAGTCGAGCCTCGTCGAGCTGAAGGCGAAGATCCGTCGCTTCCGCGAGGAGATGCTGGATCGCTGCGACACGGAGACGGAGCCGGAGCGCGTCTACCAGCTCTGCGTGCAGCTCTTCCCGCTCTCGGCGGGACCCGCGCCGTCCGGCGAGGCGCGCCCTTCGAAGATCCCGGCCACGAAGGGCGTCGCCAAGAAGGTCACCCGGCCACGCACTGCCGGTTCTGACACTTGAGACCGCTCGCGCAGTCCTTGTTTTCGATGCATTGAACGCACCGCTCGCCGTCGCAGAGCGGGGTGGGCGCCTTGCAATCGGTGTTGGAGGCGCATTGCGAGCACGCGCCTTGGGCGGTGCACACGGGCGCGCTGGCGGGGCAATCCGAGGGCGCAGCGCATTGACCGCATTGGCCGTCGGGTCGGCAGATCGGAAGCGCGGGGTTGCCGCAATCGGCGTTCCCTTGGCAGGCCTTGTGGCAGGTCTGATCGGCGCACAGGCCGCCCGAGGGGCACTGCCCGTCGACGAGACATTGCACGCACTCGCGGGCGGCGAGGTTGCAGATCGGCCGCGCGGCGCCGCAATCGGAGCTCGAAGCGCACTCGCCGCATTGGCCGCTCGTCGGATCACAGACGGGCTTCGAGCCGCTGCAATCCTTGTTCGTCAGGCAGCCGACGCACGCGCCGCTCGAGGCGTCGCAGATCGGGGCGCCGTTCTGGTTGGCGCAGGTGCCCGGCCCGCTGCACGCCGGAGCGCAGGTGTGGTTACCCGGAAAGCAGGCCTGCCCGGTGCCACAGTCCGAGGTGCTGCCGCACTGCCTGCAATGGCCCGCGACGCAGATCGGGCTCGCGGCGCCGCAATCGCCGTTGCCCGCGCATTCGACGCATCCGAGCGTCGGATCGCAAGCGACCTTGCACCCGGTGCCGCTGATGCTGCAATCGCGATTGCCGGTGAAGGAGTCGGCGCCGGACGAGGAGCACGACAGCGCGATGAGAGGCGCAGCCACGAGTGTGAAGACGGAAAGCAAGAAGGCTTTGTGCATGACGGATACCTCTCCGTCGAGCGTACACCTCGCGCGTCCGTCGGCCCCCCGAAGCGACGGCCTCCGCAGGCCATTCCGTATTCGCGAGGAACACGAGCCTCACTCGACCCATTCTTCGGCGAGCGAGAGGGTCAATGCGTGGTCCGGGAGCCGCTCCAAGAACCCCGCGCGGAGCTCCTCCGGGTGAATGAGGAGCGCGCGATCGCGGAGCCGCTGCGCCGCCCTCGCGATGGCCCGGGCCGCGCCGCCGCCGTCGCCGTTCGCGTGCAGGCACCGCGCGTAGGTGAGCCGAATGAGCGCCTCGCCCTCGTCCACGCCGCCGAGCTCCTCGAGCATGATGATCGCTTGGCGTGACAGCGTGAGCGCCTCCGAAAGCCCTTGGCTCACCGAGAGGAGCACGGCCGCCATCGTCGCGAGCGCGATGGCCCGGGACGGCCCCTCCTGCGTCGCCAGGGCCAGCGCGGCGCGCCCCTCGGCGACGGCCACCCTCGTGTCGCCGCGCATGAGCGAGATGAGCGCGAGGTAGGTGTGTGTCGTCCCCTGCATTCGCAGGTCGCCGTGGCTCACGAACGCGTCGAGCGCGGCGCGCTCTTCGCGCTCTGCGTCGTCGAGCCTTCCCACGAGCGCGAGGGCATAGCCGAGGTTGTGGCGCGCGACGGAGGTCACGGTGTCGATGCCGAGCGCCGTCGTGGTCGCGATCACGTCGACGAACGCGGCGACGCTCCGCTCGAGGTCGCCGACCGAGAGGTCGGCGTAGGCCACGTTCACGCGCTGCACGCATTGATTGCGCACGTCGCCGAGCTGCCCGAAATGGTCCGCCGAGCGCTGCATGAGCCTCCCGTACGCACCGGGATCTCCGGCCGCGATCGCGCGCCAGGCGAGCGCCCGGTAGGTCCACGCGAGGGCGCGCGGATCGCTCCCTTCGCCCTCGCGATGGTCCAGCCGCGCGAGGAGATCGTCGACGAGGCCGAGCTGGCCGGCGAAGACCATTTGAATGGCGCATTGCGAGAGGAGGACGACGTGAGCCGTCCGCCTCTCGTCGCTCCGCGGGAGCGAGAGGACCCGCTCGACCATCACGAGGACCAGCGCTCGATCACCGACCCGGCCTGCGCCGGTGACGCCCGTCGTCGCCGCAGCGCACCAGTCGTCGTCGCCCGGCTCGAGCTCCGCGAGCGCGAGCGAGGCGTCGCTCGCGGCCTCCGCGTTGTGGCCACGCCACAAGAGCGCCTCGGCCCGGACGCCTCGCAGCCGCCCGGCGACGGCGCCGACGGGCGCGTGCTTGAGGCCTCGATCGGCGAGATCGATCGCGCGCTCCAGATCTTGCCCGCCGAGCGCGCGCTCGGCGGCGGCGACCCAATGCGAGAGGGCACGCGCACCGTCGCCCCCCCGCTCGAAATGCTCCGCCAGCACCGAGGGCTCGGTCTCCTTCACCGCGACGAGCCAGCGGGCGATCTCGGCGTGTCCGCGCGCGCGGTCCTCGTCCGGGATCATCGCGTACGCGGTCTCGGCGACGATCGCGTTGCGGAATGCGTACTCCGCCTGGCCTTCGAACCGAGACTCGAGGTGACGCACGAGCAGCTCGCGCTCGACGAGCGCCGCGAGGTGGGTGCGCAGATCTCGGCCGCCCACGAGCGCGCGAATGCCCCCCTCCCAACAACATTGACCGAACATGCTGGCTGCGCGCAGGACCCTGCGCGTCTCGGCGGGGAGCTCGTCGAGCGGCGCCTCGATCGTCGCGAGCACCGTCTCGGGCAGCGAATGCCCTCGGCCCTGCGCGACGGCGCGCACGAGCTCCTCGAGGAAGAAGGCGTTGCCGCCGGCCCTCGCGACGAGCGCGTCCACGGCGGCGTCGGAGGGGGCGGTCCCGAGGGCGGCGCGGACGAGCCTCCGCGCCGCCGGCTCGGCGAGCGGCGCGAGATCGACGCGCACGAGCTGGGCCTCGGGCCACGCGTCCCGCGCGAGGGGATCGAGCTCCGGCCGCGCGAGCCCGAGGAGGAACAGTCGCTCGCCGCGGAGCTGCCGCAGGACGTTGCCGAGCAGCGTGAGGCTCGGGAGGTCGCCCCATTGAAGATCTTCGAGCACGATGAGGAGGGGCTTGTCGGCGAGCTCGCCGGCGAGGAAGTCCTCGAGCGCGCGCCGCATCTGATCCGCCATGAGCCCGCGGTCGCGGCGGGCGGCGCGGAGCTCGAGGCTCTGCTGATCGGGGCGCGCCACGCCGGAGAGCTCGCCCAAGAACTCGGCGACGCGGAGCGCGCGTAGCGGCGGCTCGTCGGCCGCGGTGGGCGGAGCGCCTGTCCGCGAGGCGCGCGCGCGAGCGGAGCCACGCTCGACGCGCGCGAGGAGCTTCTCCCAGCGTTGCTCGTCGGACTCACCGCGGACGATGCCGGCGGCGCGGAAGACCAGCTCCGAGACGAGCCCGAACGGCGACCTCCGGCTCATCGGATCACCGCGCGCCGTCCACACCTCGAACGCGGCGGGATCGAGGCGCGCGAGCAGCTCGGCGCGGAGGCGCGACTTGCCCATCCCCGCCGGGGCGACGACGAGCGCCGCACCGGCCGTGGAGGTTCGAGCGGCCCGGTGCACGATCTCGCCGAGCTCGGCGAGCTCTCGCTCCCTGCCGACGCACGGCGTCGCCTTGCCGAGCAGCTCGCGCACGGCTTCGACGGCGCGCTCGCCGATGAGACGCCCCCCGCTCGCCCAAGGGAGGATGACGAAATGGCTCTCGACCAGGTGGGTCGTCGTGGCGTCGAGCACGATCATGCCGCGGTGCCCTCGCGTGGCGACCTCCGAGAGCATCCCGCTCGCGCGCTCGATGACCTGACCGACGAGCGTGCGGCCGGCGTCCGCTGCGCGGCCCGTGGCGACGACCACCTGCACCTCGGGGAACGTGGCGCGGAGCGCGAGGGCGGCGCGCACGCCGCGCATCGCGAGGTCGCTCGCAGACGCGTAGGGCTCGTCGAGCGTGACGGCGATGGTACCGTCCGCGAGCACGTTCATGCGAGCGCCGGTCGCCGCGAGCTCGACCGAGAGCTGCGGCACGAGCTCGCGCGGATCGACGCCGGGCGAGGAGCCCGGGCGCAGGCGACCGACGACGATCGAGCTGACACGCATCTCCGTCGTCGTGAGGACCGGCGGGTTCTGCGAAGGTCGCGCCTCGAAGTCCCGCGCGCGCAGCTCGGCGAACGCCTGCGCGACCTCCGCCGCGTCGCGCGGTCGGTCCGCGCGACTTCGCGCGAGCATCCTGCCGACGAGCTCGTCGAGCGCCGGCGGCACGTTCGTCGCTCGCTCGGAGAGGCGCGGGCACTCCTCCATCGCGAGCTTGAGCAACACCGTGACCACGTCTCCGAAGAAGGGCGTGTTGCCCGTGAGGCATTTGAAGACGAGGCACCCGAGCGCGAACACGTCCGCCCGCACGTCGATGTCGGCCTCGCCGCGCGCCTGCTCCGGGGCCATGTAGCCAGGCGAACCGATCATGATCCCTGGCGCGGTGAGGCCGTCGGGGACCTTGTTCGAGAACGCGATGCCGAAGTCGACCAGCGTCGGCCGCGAGAGATCGTCGTGCGCGAGGATGACGTTCGCGGGCTTCAGGTCGCGGTGCACGATCCCCCGCTGGTGGAGCGTCGCGACGGCGGTGGCGAGGTGGGCCACGACCTCGACGGTGCTCGGCACGTCGAGCGGGCGCTCCCGCACCACCTTCGAGAGCGTGCGTCCCTCGACCCAGTCCATCGCCAAGAAGGGTCGCCCCTCGGAGGTGGCGCCGTGCGCGACGTAGCGAACCACGAGGGGCGCGTCGATCGAGGCGAGCAGCTCGCATTCGCGTTGGAAGCGCGCGTCGTCGTCGCTCCCGAAGCTGTGGAGCAGCTTGAGCGCCACTTGCGCGCCGCTCGCGCGATCGAGCGCGCGGAACACGAGGCCCATCGCGCCCGACCCGATGCGCTCGCCGAGCTCGAACCGATCCGCGATGACGACGCCGGGCCTCACCAGGCTCTCATGTATAGCGGTTCCTCACGAATTCGAAAGCGCCCTCGCCAAGAGGGGAATGCTCCGATCGAAGCGATAGCTCACGTTCATGTGCCCGTCGTCGAACTCCTCGTGGACGGGCGAGACGCCGACCGCGCGCAGCTCCGCCACGAGCGCGCGCGCCCCCCAATGCAGGCTGAACTCGTCCTTGAAGCCGCAATCGACGAACACGAGCTGGAGCTTGCGGAGGGCGTCGGCGTGCCCTCGGACCATTCTCACCGGATCCCAGGCTTGCCAGCGCGCCCACACGTCGGGCAGGAGCTTGCCCGTCGCGAGATCGAATGGGAAGTCGAGCCCGAGCTCGGGCGCCGCCGGATTGGGCGAGTAATGAGCGGCCATCGCCAGCATGTTGAGCGGCTTCAAATGGCGAGCGCGCCTCCGGTTCGGATCGGCCCAGAACGCCTCGAGCCACGCGCGCGGTCCGCCCATCGCCCGGAATTGATCCAGCGATTCGCAGATGTCGGGGATGTAGCAGAGCTCGAAGTTGGAGTCGCCGGAGTGGTCGGCGACGGCCTCGAACACGTCGGGGTGGCGCATCCCGAGCACGATGGCGCCGAATCCTCCCGAGCTCTTGCCGAACACGCCGAAGCGCTTCGATCCGTAGGTCTTCGTGAGCATGGGCACGAGCTCACGGACGAGGTGCGTCTCGTAGGCGCCGGTCGCCGTCGAGTCGATGTATTGGTTGCCGCCGAGCCGCGTGAAGCAATCGGGCGCGGCGACGAGCACCCTCGGGCACGCGCCCGAGTCGATCAAGCGATCGAGCCGCTCGCGCAGGCTCTCGCCGAGCGGATCGACGTTGAACAGCATCGGCCCGTGACCGATGAACCCGGCGAGCGCGAAGAGCACCGGCAGGGGCTCGCCCGCATAGCCGGGCGGCTCGTAGACCAGCAGATCGCGCTCGGTCGGGTCCCCGAGGGGATTGCCCGCGAGGACCTCGCTCTTCACCGGATGGATGACGACTCGACCCCTATCGCTCATTCGACGAGGGGTATCACATTCGACCGCTCAGTACCTCGGCACGCTCGGGTCGACCTCGCGGCTCCAGGCGTCGATGCCGCCAGCGAGGTTCCAGACCTGATTGTATCCCTGCTTCAGATAATATTCTGCTGCAGCTTGGCTGCGGCCCCCTCGATGACACATGAAGACGACGGTCGCGTCCTTCGGGAGCGCCTCGAGCTTCGCCTTGCCGGCGGCGTCGAGGAGGGTCGAGGGCTCGATCTTCGCGGTCGCGCGCTCCTCCGTGGTGCGGACGTCGAACACGTGGAGATCCTTCGCCGCCTCGGCCAGGAGGGCCTTCAGCTCCTTCGGCGTCATCTGGCGGACCGACGGCGGCGCGTTCGGGTTGTCGATCTTGAAGCCGCCGCCGCCCGGGCCGTCGACGTAGTCGATGGAGACGCCGTCCGCCCGCTTCGCGCTCGCCGGATCGACGAGGATCACGACGCCGTTGGCGGAGACCTCGAAATCGCCCTTCTTCGGCGGACCGAAGTAGAGATCGACGCGAAAGCCCGGATCGATCTCGAGGCGGAGCTTGTCCTCGCCGGGCTCGGTCGCGTCGCGGAACGCCTTCGCGGCCGCGTCGCTGAGCGTGATCCGAGGCGCCTTGGCCGGGGCGATCTCGACCCCGAGCACCTTCGCCAGCTCGCCGCTCTGGTGCATCTCGCGCACGATGTCGCAGCCGCCGACGAACTCGCCGTTCACGTAGAGCTGCGGGATGGTCGGCCAATCGCTGAAGGCTTTGATCCCGTCGCGCAGCGCAGGATCGCTCAGCACGTTCGCCGTCTCGAACGGGACGCCGACCTCTTTGAGGATGCCGACGACCGCCGCGGAGAAGCCGCATTGAGGGAAGCTCTTGTTGCCCTTCATGAAGAGCATGACGCGGTTCTTCTGGATGAGCTCGGTGATCTGCTTTTCGACGGCGCTATCGAGAGCCATGCGCATTACCTCTGTCGTTGATTCGTGGTTCGTGGAGTCGTCTGGGGGAGGCGAGCGCAGCCTTGCGGACGAAGCGCGCGACGTCCTCGATGGCGTGACGAGACGGCGCGTGGAGCCCGGCGAGCATGTGCCAGTCGTGGATCATGCCCCGAGCCACGTCGAACTCGACCTCGACCCCCGCCTCCCGCGCGCGAGCGACGAAGCGCTGGATCTGCGGGAAGAGGATCTCCGCGTCGCCGGCCTGGACCAGGAGCGGGGGCAGCCCGCGGAGATCGGCGAAGGTCGGCGACGCGAGCGGGTGGCGCTCGTCGTGGTCGCCGAGGTACCCGGCGCCGAAGCCGCGCCCCCACTCCTCGTCGACCCAGTCGGTCTCGCACGGCTCGCCGCGCGCGGACAGATCGACCCACGGGCACACGAGCACGCCGCCGGCGGGGAGCGGCAGGCCCTCGTCGCGCGCCCGCACGAGGAGCGAGACGGTGAGCCCGCCGCCGGCCGAGTCGCCGCCGACGACGATGCGCGCGGGATCTTCGCGCTCGAGGAGCCAGCGGTAGGACGCCATGGCGTCGTCGAGCGCTGCGGGGAAGGGATGCTCGGGCGCGAGCCTGAAATCGGGGATCAGCGCGCGGGCACCGCTCGCGAGCGCGATCCGACCGATGAGATCGCCGTGGGTGCCGAACGAGCCGAACGAATACGCGCCACCGTGCAGATAGAGCAGCACCGGTCCGGCGTCGCGCCGCGCCTTCGGCGCGCACCACAGGCTCGGCACGGGCGCCGCGTGCGCGTCTTCGACCGCGAGGTGCGGCCGCGCGGCGCTCGGCAGCTGCATCGCCTCCCACGCCCGACGCTGCACCGTGATCGGCAGACGCTGGATGCGTCGACGGCTCTCCTTCAGCCCCTCGACCAAGAGCTCGAACGCGAAGGGCCAGTCCGGGTGCAGCGGCCCTCGGAGGGGGCGCCTCGTGAGGACCGTCCGCGCGGCGCGGGCGAAATCGAGGAGGGCGTGCGACCTCATCACTGACGCTTCGTTACCACATCGGACCGCGCCGGTCCCGAACGGCGTCGGGTGCGATTCAACGCGAGGTGGGGAGCGTCTCGCCGGAGAGGTAGCGCCAGCCCTCGGAGGTCTTCACGAACGCGGAGCGCTCGCGGAACGATCGGTCCGTCCCTCGGTCGAAGAGCCTCGCGAGGAAGAGCACCGTCGCGTGCTCGCCCTCCTCCTCGCTCTCCTCGACGACGAGCCCGGTGTAGCGGTACGCGCGCGAGGTCGCTTGGAGGGTCGAGCGGAGCACCTCGATCGGCATGGCGCGATCGGGGTGGTCGGGGTGCAGCGTGCGGACGAGGTGCTCGATCTCTCCGGCGGCGAAGGCGCTGTAGCGCGAGCGCATGAGCAGGACGGCGGATCCGGGCTCGCGCTGGCCGGCGTGAAACGGGGCGCAACAGTCGCGGTAGAGCGCACCGCTCGAGCACGGGCACGGCGACGATCGGCGGACCTCGCGGAGCCGCGTCATGGGCAGGTCGCGACGGTGAAGTTCGGCGCGCGCGGCGTCGGGCACCCCGTGGCGAAATCCGCCGAGTCCACGTTCGTGTCTGCGCAGCTCGTGCGCTGGGCGCTGTCCGGATCGTTGGTCACGTGGAAGCTCGCCGAGATGAGCGCTCTTCCAGCGCAGTAATCGGCGGCCCCGTCGACGAACGAGCACGGCGCGCTCGCGGTGCAGACGCAGAGCGAGTCGACGACCTGGTTCGAGCCGTCCTTGAGCACGACGACCGTCGGATCGTCGCTCACGATGCCCGTCGACAGCGTGTCGTCGGCGTTGGGGACCCCCGACGCGCCGAGCAAGAAGAACGACTTCGCGGGCACGGCGGGGCCCGCGGGGCCGACCCACTTCTGGCCGAGCGAGCTGCCGCTGGTCCGCGCCCAGAGCGTGAGACCGAACAGCGGGATCGGCGCGTTCGTCGGGTTGTAGAGCTCGACGAAGTCGCCGTTCTGCACGCGCACCTCGTTGATGAGCAGGTGGTTCGCGCACGCGCCTCCCGAGCTCGTCGAGGAGCTCGGCCCGGGTCCCGACGATCCCGAGCTCTTCGAGCTCGACGCGCCCGTGACCGAGCCGTCGCCGCCCGCGCCGCCGGCGCCGCCGGCGCCGCCCGTGCCCCCGGCCGCGCCCGTCGATCCCGTCGGAGGTTGGAAGTCGCCGAGTCCTGCAATCAAGTTGCATCCTCCGGCGAGCGTTCCCGCGCACGCGAGGAGCGAGAGGAGGGCGGCGACGGAGCGGGACGTCACAGGCGTCCCCCCATGATAGCGCCGAACACGGGCGGGGCGCCCGGCGCGGGGAGGAGGGGCACGAACGAGATCCCTGGGCCCGTCTTCTTCTGCTGCTTGGGCTCGTTTTCGTGGAGCGAGAGGACGAACAGCGTCACCGAGGCAGCCACGGCTGCCCCGCCCACGACGATGGTCGCGGTGCTCGCGTAGCCCTTCGAGCGCGCGCTCTCGACGAACTCCTCGCCCTTCTTCGTACAGCGCTTGTTCGGGCAGAGCGTGGGATCGCTCTCGGCGGTGCTCGCGTCGGCCAGCGTGAGACCGCCGAGCGTCGCGCCCACCCCGAGCAGCACGACCCCCGCGCCGCCGGTCACGAAGGAGGCGATGCGCAGCGGCCCGAGGGCCGCCTTGGGGGCGAGCGGCGGCGGCTTGTCCTCGTGCTTCTCGACGGGCTTCGGCGCGAGCTCGGGGACGGTCACCGTCTGCTGATCGGCCTCACGCGCGATGGAGACGGTGGCCGACCACGGCGTGAAGCCGGGCGCCTCCGCCTCGACCCGATAGTCGCCGGGATCGACCGCGACGGCGACGCCGCTCGCCGCGTCGGGGATCGCGATCGGCGGCGAGCCCGGGCGCAGATCGATGCGTCGCACCACGAGGCCCGGGGCGTGGCTCTCGATCGAGACCGTCAGCTTCGACAGCTTCGGCTCGATCGCGGCGATGAACTCCTCCGCGGCCGTGACGTGCCGGGACTGCCCCGTCGACTTGCCGACCGTGATCGCCTTCTTGTACGAAGCCCAGGCGCTCGCGGTCCGCCCGAGCGCCTCCTGGCACTTGCCCAGGTTCAAGAGCGTGCCCGCCGACGGATCGAGCTTGTTGGACTCCTCGAACTTGGGGCACGCCTCTTCGGGCTTGCCTTGGTCCATCAGCGCGCGGCCGGCGTCGAAGAGCGACTGCGCCATCCCCTCGTCCGTCGGCTCGTCGGCGAAGGCGTCGCCGCCGGCGGTGATCGACGAGAGACCGAGCGCCATCGCCAGCGCGAAGGGGGCCACGCGGCGGAGCGGGGCCGCGGGCGGACGGGGCGGTCGGGCGCGCTCGCCGCTGCTCACGCGCGCCCCTGGGTGCGTGGGCCCCGACGGGGCGCTTCTCGACGGGGCGCTTCTCGACGGGGCGCTTCTCGACGGGACGCTTCTCGACGGGACCTTTCTCGGCAGAGCCTCTCGGGAAGGGTCTTCCTAGCGCTCGCTGAGGACATCGGTCGTCTCGTTGCCGGTCTTCTTGCTACCAGGCTTCTTCTGCATCTTGGTAGCGTCGGCCTTGGTCGGCGCGCGCGCGACCGTCACGCCGGCCTTCGCGCCGTCGGTCGGCAGCGCCTCCTTGGAGGCCCCCGCCTTCGAAGCGCCTGCCGTGGAGGAATCTGCCGTGGAGGAATCTGCCTTCGAAGGATCCGCCTTCGAAGGATCCGTCTCCCCCTCGGACGGCTCGGCGGCCGCGTCGGCGCTGCCAAGCTCGAGCGTCG
The DNA here is from genome assembly GCA_964467935.1 of uncultured Polyangiaceae bacterium. GTDB lineage: Bacteria > Myxococcota_A > Polyangia > Polyangiales > Polyangiaceae > CAYYKK01. The sequence goes on along the minus strand of CAYYKK010000093.1, from coordinate 11,165 downwards.
ACGCGTCCGTCGGCTTGGGAGCGTCGGCCCCCTCGCGTGCGGTCTGCTTCGCCCGCGCCATCTCGAACGCGAGGACGCTCCCGCGCGTCGCCAGGACGATCTCGCGCCCACCCGAGGCCTTCGCGTGGACGACCGGACCGTGGGAGGCACGAGCGCTCATCCCCCACGCGCCGAGGCCGAAGCCGGCGGCCAGCACCAGACCGAGCAGCGCGATGTTCCGCGGACCGCGCCGCTTGACGGGGACACCGGGCGTCCAGGACCAGTGGCGGCCCTCGCTCGGCGGCGCGTCGGAGTGATCGCTCGGCGGGTCGAGGGGATGGATCGAGGCGAGCGACGCGCGGTGCGCCGCCGCCACTTGCGCGCGCGCCTCGGACGGGGTCGCCGACACCGTCATGCCCGCCTGACTCGCGACGCGGGTGATGCGCTCGCACGCGATCTGCGAGTCTTCGGTGCCGTAGGGCGCGATGAGTCGCACGAGCTCGGCGACGCTGCCGGGGCGCTGCTCCGGATCGCGCTGCAGGCACAGCATGATCGCGGCCTCGAGCTCCACGGGCGGGGGCCGGTCTCCGGGCTTGAAGCGATCGGAGAGGGGCGTCGGCTCGCCGCAGCAGATCTTCGCGCAGAGGAGCGGCATCGTCGCGGCCTCGAACGGAGGCGATCCGCTCAAGAGCTCGTAGAGGATGACGCCCAGCGACCAGATGTCGCTCAGCTCGTTCGCGTCACGCGGCGACTGCATCTGCTCGGGCGACATGTAGAGCGGGGAGCCGATCACGCTCGAGGTCTGCGTCATCGCGAGATCGGGCGTGCCGTCCTTCGCGAGGAGCTTCGAGATGCCGAAGTCGAGCACCTTCACGATGGCGGAGCCGTCGGGCCGCTTGGCGAGGAAGAGGTTCGCTGGCTTGAGATCGCGGTGGACGATCCCGATCGAGTGCGCCTCCACGACGGCCTCGCACGCCTGCACCACGTAGTCGACGGCGGCCTCGTAGGGAACGCGCCCCTGCGCCCGCAAGAGGGCGCCGAGATCGAGCCCGTCGAGGTGCTCGAGCACCATGTAGGGCGCGCCCGAGGGCAGCGCTCCGAAGTCCATCACTCGGGCGACGTGCTCGCTCTTGATGCGGGCGGCCGCGCGCGCCTCGCGATCGAAGCGCGAGACGTTCTCGGCGCTCTTCATAGCCGAGGTCTGTAGAAACTTGATTGCAACACGCTCGTCGAGCTTGGTGTGACGAGCGGACACGACCACGCCGACGCCGCCCGTGCCGAGCGTCCCCTCGACGACGTACTTGTCCCCCACGGTGTCGCCGGGACGAATCGGGAGCTTGAGCTCCTCGTCCCGGCTACCGTCCGGCTTGAGTCCCGGGCGACTCGGAGAGCCTGAGGGGGTGCGCATGGGGGAAGCGCACAAGCTACCACAGAAGTCGCCCGCGACACGACGCCGAATTGAACGAAGCGCCTGTCTCACGCAACTGCCGGCGCTCGCCCGTCGCGAAGGGCCCGGGGGACGCGTGTCGTGACTAGATGGTCGCGAATCCTCCGAGCGGCACGTCGAGGGGCGACGTGTCCTCGCGGCCCAGGATCTCGGCCGTCAGCTTCGCGTGCGGGAGGATGTTGCGCGTGAAGTACGTGCCCACCGCGAGCTTGCCCTCGTAGAAGGCGCGCTCGGTCGCCTGCTCTTCGCCGCCCGGCAGCTGGTCGAGCTTGTCCGAGGCGATGCGCGCCGCGTCGAGCAAGAGCCAGCCGCAGCAGAGCTCGCTCATCATCTCGAGCACCCGGTTCGCCGCGAGCGGCACGAGCTGCATGCGACCCGACTGGAACCAGGACAAGAGACGCATCGACATGCCGGCGACGGCCTCGTGCGCGATCGCGAGCTCCTTCACCAGCGGCCCGAGCTTCGCGTGCTTCTCGTTGTCGGCGATGAACTTCGCCACGTCGCCGAGGAATGCCTGGAGGTTCGCACCGCCGTTCTGCGGCAGCTTGCGACCGACGAGGTCCATCGCCTGGATGTGGTTCGTGCCCTCGTAGATCGAGAAGATCTTCGAGTCGCGCGCGGCCTGCTCGACGGGGTAGTCCTTGATGTAGCCCGCGCCGCCGTACGTCTGGATCGCGAGCTCGCACACCTTGAAGGCTTGGTCGGTCGAGTACGCCTTCACGAGCGGCACGAGGAGATCGACCTGGCCGTTGTGGTAGGCGACCGCCTGATCGTCGACGCCCGCGAGCGATCGCGCGTTGTCGCGGTGGTACGCGAGCTTCATCGCCAGCGCGCGCGGCCCTTCGACGCGCGCCTTCATCTCGAGCAGCATGCGGCGCACGTCCGCGTGATCGATGATCGCCACGCGCGGCGCCGTCGCGTCCTTCCAGTTGGTGATCGACGCGCCTTGCTTGCGCTCCTTCGCGTACTCGAGCGCCGAGAGATAGGCCGCGGAGCCGACGGAGATGCCCTGCAGACCCACGCCGATGCGCGCGGCGTTCATCATCAAGAACATCTGGCTCATGCCGACGTTCTCGGCCTGACCGACGAGCTCGCCGACGCACTTGCCTTCCTCGCCGAAGTTGAGGACGCACGTGGCCGAGCCGTTGATGCCCATCTTGTGCTCGAGCGACGCGACCGTGACGTCGTTCGTCTCGCCGAGCGAGCCGTCGGCGTTCACGCGGACGCGCGGGACGATGAAGAGCGAGAGGCCCTTGGTGCCCGGAGGCGCGCCTTCGACGCGCGCGAGCACGAGGTGCACGACGTTGTCGCCGAACGAGAGATCGTGATCGCCGCCCGAGATGAAGATCTTCGTGCCGCTGAGGAGGTACTTGCCGTCCGGGAGCTTCTTCGCCGTCGTGCGTGAGGAGCCGACGTCGCTGCCCGCCTGGGGCTCGGTGAGGCACATCGTTCCGCCCCACTCGCCGTGCGTCATGCGCTTCACGAAGAGCTCGCGCTGCGCCGGGGTGCCGAAGTGCGCGATGACCTCGGCGGCGCCGTGCGCGAGCCCTGGGTACATGTTGAACGCGGGGTTCGACCCGCAGAGGAACTCCTCGACGCAGAGCTGGAGCGAGTGCGGCGACCCCTGACCGTCGAACTCGGGCGAGAGCCCCACGGTCTTCCACCCCGCCTCGTAGAGCTTGGCCCACGCATCCTTGAAGCCGGTCGGCGTCTTCACCCGACCGCCGTCGATGCGACAGCCCTCCCGATCGCCGATCGCGTTCAGCGGGCCGAGCACCTCACACGCGAACTTGTAGGACTCGTCGATCACCATCGAGCACTCGTCGCGACCCCACGCTTCGAACGGCGCCCTCCCCAACATCGGTTCGAGGGGAAATTGTTCGAACAGCAAGAATCGGTACTCGCGGAGATCGGCCTTGTAGCGGTTTTGCGGGGTGCTCGACACGGGGGCCTCCTCGGCGCTCCTCGCGCTGGCAGCCGGGGGTCGGTCGGCCGCGCGGGCGCCATCGTTGGGCAGTTCCTCGTACTCTTAACCATGTGCCGCGACGCGTCAACGACGTGTGGCGGGGCGGGTCGCGTGCGCTACGAGTCCTCTGGGGCCGCACGCGCGCTCGGACAAGCGGGGGTGGTGCGCGCCTGTCGCGTCGAAGGAAAGATTGCATCTTCGACGTTTTCACATCTTGATTGCATCAAAGCGGCGGCGGGCACGCGCGCTTCACGCGGTCGGTCGCGGAGGCCGCCCGGACGATCCCGGTCGCGGCGAGCCTGCCCGCTTCCGGGACGCACGCGAGGCCCTTCGGCAGCGCGTCGATGCGGAGGGTGACGCAGCGAACGGCGATCTCGCGGTAGTCTGGGAGCTCGCGCTCGAGCACGTCGGCGGGGACGAAGTCGGGGGCGAGGGCGGCCTCGAGCCGCTCACACGCCGCCGGCATGTCGGCGGCGCGATACGCGTCGAGCACCGCGTGCAGCTTCGCCACGTGGGGGTGCTCGATGCGCGTCACGCTCTCGGTGAGCGCGCGGACGTCGAGACCGACGCCGCCCAACGTGGCGAGGGTCACGCCCACGAACGACGCGACCGCGAGCGGAACGGACTCGGCCGGTGGGCTCGCCGTCGACGCGAGCGCACGCGCGCGGCGGCGGTCGTCGAGCGCGAGCCACACACCGACGAGGCCGAGGAGCGCCCCAGGCACGCCCGCGAGCCCCACCTCGGCGCCGGCCCGCGCGCGCGCCTCCGCCTCGCCGAGCGACCAAGCGCGCAGCACCGGATCGACGAGCTCGTCGGGTGTCGCCTTCGGGGTCCGCGCGGCGTGAGCGGCGAGACCGCTCGAGGCGCACGCGAGGGCACCGAGCAGCGCGGCGATCGCGCTCGGCGCGACGATCCGCCGCGCCCGTCGCAGCAAGACGAGCGAGACGAGCGACAGCGACAGGGAGGCAGCCCCGAAGAAGACGCCCGCGTACGCGGGCAGGCCCGCCGCGCGCACGCCTGGCGCGAGGACGAGCGCGCCGATCGACAGCGCGGCCCAGGCGACGGCCGCGACCGTGAGCCCGACGCGAAGCCCCGGAATCGCCGGAGCGCTGGACGCTCCGCTGCCCTTCGCGGCGGCGCCGTTCGATGCGCGCCGCGCGCCGTTCGAGGTCGGCTCGGAGGAGAGCGCCGCAGAGGCCGCGGGCGCCGTCGGTGAGCCCGGTGAGGCGCCCGAGGACGACGAAGCTCCCGACGGAGACGACGCCGTGGAGGACGACGAGGCTCCCGACGGAGACGACGCGGAGGACGCAGACGAGGGGCCGCCGGGCTGGGCGCTCGGAGCGCTCGACGTCGCGGGCGAAGCGCCGGGGGGCTTGGGCTCGTCGCTCATGGCGGGACTCTACCCTCCGCGCTCGCGCCGGGCACGCTTCACGACGCGAGCGGGTAGCGCCGCTCCGTGCACCCGTAGGGGTTGGGCATGAGCTCGACCACCGTGTGGAGCGGCATCGGCAAATGCGGGCACTCCTTCGGAGGCGTATCCATCAGGTAGGCGTAGAGGGCGCGCAGCACCCCCTGGTGGCCGATGACGAGGATGGGGGCGTCGTGGCGCTCGATCTCCACGATCATGCGGTCGAGTCGCTGGATGAGATCGGCGTACGACTCGCCACGCGGGTAGCGGTAGTTGAGCTTGTCGGCGGCGCGCAGCGAGAACTCCTCCGGGTACTTCCGCTTCACCTCGGAGTACGTCATCCCGTCGCAGACGCCGGCGTCGATCTCGTCGAGCGATCGAAAGGGGCGGGGCGCGACGGGAATGTGCTCCGCGGTCTGCAGGGTCCGCTTGAGGCGGCTCGTCCAGAGATGGAACTCGCCCTCGCGGGGGCGAACCGTCTCGATGAAGCTCGCGAGCGAGCGCGCGAACACCCGGCCTCGTGGGGACAAGTCGGAGTCGCCGCCGATTCGGTCCTCGACGTTGAAGACGCTCTCGCCGTGCCGCACGAGGTAGACGCTGTGCGTCTTCGTCCGGAGGTTCATGAGGAAGAAGACGGCGCGCGAGAGGATGTTGCCGTCGATCCCCTGCACCACGACCTTGCGTCCTTCGTCGATGACCTTGACGTAGCGCCCCTCCGAGTCGTTCACGGTCTCGTAGACGCGCTGGTAGTGGGCGATGCGCTTCAGGAAGTCCGCAACGGCCTCGTCGGGGCTCTGCCCGGCGTAGTCGGGGGAGTGGAGCTTCGTCTGGCGGACGTTGCGATCGATGACGGCGGGGTCGTCGCAGATCGTCTCGACGAACGCGACCCGGAGGCCACGCGCCTCACAGCGCGCGCGGATCTCGGCGCGGCGACCGTGCGTCGTGTTCGTCGCGTCGTAGATGCCGATTTGTCCGCCCGCGTCGGTCCAAGCGAGGAGATCGTCGAGCGCGCGGAGCGCGACGCGTCGTCGCTCCCCGACGGCCTCGGCGTTGTCGGGGTCGAAGAACTCGTGCGACTTGCGGCTACCGACGAGCTCGCGACGGTACATGCCGACGTTGAAGACCTTCGTCTCGTGGCCGAGCCAGCGGAGATACCGCGCGAGCTTGCGGGCGAGGTACGACTTGCCTCTCGCGGGGAGGCCGACCATCACGAGCGCGAACTTGGGGGTCGTCGGGACGAGCGCGGGCATGCCGGCCGCGATCATGAACGCGCGCGCCGTTCCTGTCACCGCCCTCGCGCCTTGCGCCCCTTCCCTCCCGAGGCCCGGCGCCACTATGGTGCGCGCGTGGACGCCCCTGCCCTGCCCTTCTCGTCGCGCCTCGTCTTCGCTTGGGTGTGCTTCTTCCGGGTGCTGTTCGACGGCGCCTTCGCCGGGCGCGCCTTCTCGGTGCGGGACGCGATGCCTTCGCTCCCCGAGCCCGCGAAGCAGGCCGTGAAGCCGCGGGCCTCGATCGATCCGCCGGAGCCCGACGCGACGCCCGAGCGAGAGGGCAAGGCGCTGAAGAAGAAGAAGCTCGTCGAGGCGGTGAAGCCCGAGGCGAGCGACGCCACGGCGCGCCGCCAGCGCGAGGAGGGGGCGCTCTTCACGCTGTCGCTCCTGCAGCGCGAGGGGCGGCTCGTCGACTTCCTCGAGCAGGACATCACCTCGTTCGGCGACGACGAGGTCGGCGCCGCGGTCCGCGTCGTCCACGCTGGGTGCAAGAAGGCGCTCGGCGAGCACGTCACGATCGAGTCCGTGCGCAGCGAGGAGGAGGGCGCGAAGGTCACGCTGGAGGACGGCTTCGACCGGAACGCGAACAAGCTCGTCGGCGACGTCCGCGGCAGCGCGCCCTACCGAGGCGTGCTGCGCCACAAAGGTTGGCGGGCGAAGGACCTGCGGCTCCCGACGCCCACCGAGGGCCACGATCCGACGGTCCTCGCCCCGGCGGAGGTGGAGCTGTGAGCCGCACGAGGGTGTGCGGCATCGATCTCGGCACGACGCACTGCGCGCTCGCGACCGCCTCTTTCGACGAGGCGACGAACGAGGCCGAAGGCCCGGCGATCGTGCCCATTTCACAACTCGTATCCAAGAGCAACTTGGATACGAGAACGCTCCTCCCGTCCTTCCTCTACCTGCCTCACGAGAGCGAGGGCGGAAGCCCCCTCCCATGGGACGCGGAGCGATCGTTCGTGGTCGGCGAGTACGCGCGGTCGCGCGGCGTGGAGGCGCCGAACCGCCTCATCGCGTCCGCGAAGAGCTGGCTCTGCCACCCGGGCGTCGACCGGAGGAGCGGCATCTTGCCGCAGAATGCGCCCGAGGACGTCGAGTGCATCTCGCCCGTCGAGACCTCGTGGCGGTACCTGGAGCACCTCTCCGAGGCGTACGCGGCCACCCACGCGGGCGAGAGCCTCGCGGACCAGGAGGTCGTCCTCACCGTGCCAGCGTCGTTCGACGCCGCCGCGCGCGAGCTGACCGTCGAGGCGGCCATGGCGGCGGGGCTCGAGCACTTGACGCTGCTCGAGGAGCCGCAGGCGGCGCTCTACGCCTTCATCGAAGCGCGAGGCGACGCCTTCCGAAAGGATCTGCGCGTCGGTGACCTGATCCTCGTCGTCGACGTCGGCGGCGGAACGACCGACTTCTCGGCGATCGAGGTGCGCGACGACGGCGGCTCGATCGAGCTGGCGCGCGTCGCCGTGGGCGATCACATCCTTCTCGGGGGTGACAACATGGATCTCGCGCTGGCGCACCTCGCGAGGCAGAAGCTCGTCGCCGCCGGCAAAGAGGTCGATCGGCTGCAGATGACGGCGCTGACGTTCGCCGCCCGAGCCGCGAAAGAGCGCCTGCTCTCGGACGCGACGCTGGAGCGCGCCCCCGTCGCGATCGCGGGCCGAGGCTCGCAGCTCCTCGGCGGCGCGCTCAAGACCGAGCTGCTCCAAGAGGAGATCGAGCGGACGCTGCTCGAGGGCTTCTTCCCGAAGGTCGATCACGGCGCGCGACCGATCGTCCGCGCGCGCGGTGCGCTCACGCAGCTCGGGCTGCCCTACGCGTCCGACGCGGCCGTCACGAGGCACCTCGCGGCCTTCCTCGGCAAGCAGGCGGGCGCGCTGTCGGGCTCGGGGCCGTCGACGGGGACGAGCGCGGATCGGCGGCGCCCGATGCTGTGCCCCACCGCCATCCTCTTCAACGGCGGCGTGCTCAAGGCGACGCGAGTTCAGGATCGCATCGTGGATACGATCAATACCTGGATGCAGGAGCTCGGCGAGCCAGCGCCGCGCGTGCTGCCCGGCGCCGACCTCGATCACGCCGTCGCGAAGGGCGCGGCTTACTACGCGCTCGCCCGGCGCGGCCGCGGGCTGCGCATCCGGGGCGGCACCGCGCGCGCCTACTACGTCGGCATCGAGAGCGCCGTGCCCGCCGTTCCGGGGCTCGAGCCGCCCATCACGGCGCTCTGTGTGGCGCCCTTCGGGATGGAGGAGGGAACCCACGCGACGCTGCCCCCGGAGGAGCTCGGCATCGTGGTGGGCGAGAACGTTCGCTTCCGCTTCTTCGGCTCCACGACCCGACGCGAGGACCAGGCCGGCACCGCGCTCGACCACTGGAAGGACGGCGAGCTCGAAGAGCTCCCGCCGATCGAGGTGAGCCTGCCGGCCGAGGGTCGCGCCGAAGGCGACGTGGTGCCGGTCAAGCTCGGCGCGAGCGTCACCGAGATCGGGACGCTCCTGCTCGAGGCCGTCCCGACGAAGCCGCTCGTCGCGGACGAGCGCTGGAAGATCGAGCTGTCCGTGAGAGAGGATCGCGCGAGCGAGGAGCGCTGAAGGATGGCGAAGCGGATCGTCGGGATCGATCTGGGCACGAGCCACACCGTCGTCGCCTGGGCGAGCCGCGACGAGCCCGTTCCACGCATCTTCGCGGTCCCGCAGCGAGTCGCGCGCACGGAGATCGAGGCCCGACCCCTGTTCCCGTCGTGCGCGTTCGCGACCACGGATGGAGAGCTCGTCGGCGCGGATCTTCCGGGCGAAGAGACGGGCTGGGTGCTCGGAGCGTGGGCGAAGCGGCGCGGCGTCGAGGTCCCGCGGCGCTTCGTCGCGTCGGCGAAGAGCTGGCTCTGCCACCCGAGCATCGACAAGACCGCGGCCGTTCTCCCGTGGGGCACCGACGAAGAGGGAGAGGAGGCGCTGCCGCGGCTCTCGCCCGTCGAGGCCAGCCGTCGGTACCTCGCGCACGTTCGCTTCGCGTGGGACGAGGCGCACCCGGAGTCGCCGCTCGCAGAGCAAGACGTCGTGCTCACGGTGCCGGCGTCCTTCGACGAGGTCGCGCGAGAGCTCACGGTGCGCGCGGCGCGCGAGGCAGGACTCCGCGTGCGCCTGCTCGAAGAGCCGCAAGCGGCGTTCTATGCCGCGATGCAGAGAGGAGCGATCCCGGAAGGTCTCACGTCGACGAACGCGCTCGTGTGCGACGTGGGGGGCGGCACGACCGATCTGTCGCTCCTCTCCATCGAGGGTCGGGGCGAAGGGCGCCGCGTGAAGCGTGTGGCCGTCGGCAATCACCTCCTCTTGGGCGGCGACAACATGGACCTCGCCCTCGCGCACGCCCTCGAGCCGCGGCTCGCGGCGCCCCCGGAGCGGCTCGATCCGAGGCGCTTCGCGGAGCTCGTCATCGCCGCGCGCGACGCGAAGGAGCGGATGTTGGGCGCCGATCCGCCCGACGAGCTCACGGTCTCGGTGCTGGGGCGCGGCTCGCAGCTCCTCGGCGGAGCCCGGAGCGCGAAGCTCCGTCGCGACGAGGTCGAGGCGATCGTCCTCGACGGCTTTCTCCCGCGCGTGCGGCGCGACGACAAGCCCGCGCGCGGTCGCAGCGGCCTCGTCGCCTTCGGGCTGCCTTTCGAGCGCGACCCGGCGATCACCAAGCACGTCGCTGCGTTCGTGTCGCGTCACCTCCCGTCGGGCGCGAGCGTCGGCGCGCTCCTGCTGAACGGCGGGCTCTTCCGGGCGGCGCGCGCCGCGGAGCGCGTGCGCGAGACCGTCAGCGCTTGGCAGGACGAGCCGCCGATCTTGCTCGATCACGACGATCCGGATCTCAGCGTCGCGCTCGGCGCCGTGGTGTACGGGCTCTCGCTCGCCGGGGTCGGCCCGCGTATCGAGGGGGGCTCGGCGCGCGCCTATTTCGTGGGCCTCGACCGCGACGCGTCGGGAGCTCGGCGCGCGGTGTGCGTCTTGCCGAAGGGGGCGGAGGAGGGCGCGCCGACGCGCACGAGCGGGCGAGCGTTCTCGCTCGTCGTCGGCCGACCCGCACGGTTCGACCTCTTCTCGACCGACGACGAGATCACCGCCCGGCCGGGGGACCTCGTCGACGTCGACGCCGACGACGAGCGCTTCACGGCGCTGCCTCCGCTCGTCGCGACGCTCACCGCCGAGGGCGGTGGACGGCGCGAAGAGCTCTCGGTCGAGATCGAGGCCGAGCTCAGCGCGGTCGGGACCATCGACCTCGCGTGCGTCGAGCGCAAGGACACGTCGCCGAGGCGGTTCGTGCTGGCCTTCGATCTCCGCGGCGGCGACGCGCACGGCACCGACGCGGCGACCCGAGCCTCGACGCGCCCCGCGCGCCCGCGAGGACGCGCGCTCGAGGACGCCGCGAGGGAGATCGACCGGGTCTTCGGCAAGAGCACGACGTCCGAGGCTCGCGACGCGAAGGGCCTCTCACGCGATCTCGAGAAGCAGCTCGGCGATCGCGCCGCCTGGACCACCGAGACGGCGCGCGCCCTCGCGGACGCGCTGCTCGCGACCGCGCGTGGTCGTCGGCGATCGCCCGAGCACGAGCGCGCCTACTTCCTCTTGCTCGGCTACTGCCTCCGCCCGGGCTTCGGAAGCCCCGGCGACGAGCAGCGCATCGCGCGCATGGTGCCGCTCTTCGCCGAGCGGCTCGCGTTCCCGAAGGAGGCGCGCGGTTGGCAGCAGTTCTTCATCGCGTGGCGTCGCGTCGCCGGCGGCCTCGTCGAGGCGACCCAGGTCCGGATCCGTGACGAGCTCGATCCGTTCCTCGCGCCCCCCGAGGCGAAGCTGAAGAAGCCGAAGGGCGCGAAGCCCGAGTCGCTCGACGACCTCACCGACCTCGCCTCGCACCTCGAGCGCGTCCCATCGTCGCGTCGGGCGGAGCTCGGCGCGTGGCTCCTCGAGCGCACGTGGACCGATCGCGATCCGCGCATCTGGGCGGCGCTCGGGAGGCTCGGGGCGAGGGTGCCGGCGTACGCGAGCGCGCACCACGCCGTGTCGATCACGACGGCCGAGCGCTGGATCGATCACCTGCTCCGCGAGAAATGGGGGGACC
>CAYYKK010000092.1:0-23381 GCA_964467935.1 uncultured Polyangiaceae bacterium | reverse complement strand
CACGACGGCCGAAGGTACCCACGCCGTGGAGCTGCGCGCCGTCAACTCGCTCGGCCGGCACCCGAACAACACCATCCAGCTCCTCGACAAGATCGTCTCGAAGGAGCACTGCATCATCGAGCAGCGAGGCGACCACTTCGTCCTGCGCGATCTGGGTAGCCTCAACGGCACGTACATCAACAACGAGCGGGTCCGAGGCGAAGCACCGCTGAAGCACGGCGACGAAATCGCGCTGGGCGCCACGCGGGGGAAGTTCGAAGACGGCTCCGGACCGGCAGCGCAGCCCGGAGCGGCCGCCGCGCCGCTCGGACCGCCCGCCGCCGCGCAGAACCAGGGCTACCAGCGCTGGCAACCCGGTCCGCAGCCGGGGATGCAGGCGCAGGGCATGCAGCCGCCCGGCATGCAGCCGCCTGGCATGCAGCCGCCCGGCATGCAGCCGCCGGGGATGCAGCCGCCCGCGTCGGGGATCCACGGTGCGTCGGCGATGGCGCAGTCGCAGGCCGTCTCGTTCGGCCGACCGCCTCAGCAGCAGAACTACCCGCCCGTCTCGGGACAGATGCCGCCATCGACGCAGGCCTATCCGTCCGGGCCGGGACGCCCAGGGCAACCCGGGCAGGCGCCGAGCTACCCGCCGTCGTACAACCAACCCGGCGGCAACCAACCGCCGGCGATGGTGCCCCCCCATCTCCGCCCGGGCGGGACCGCACCGCTCGACGCGCCTCGCCATCTGCTGCACGGGATGGGACCGGGCTACGGACAGCCGGGGCACGGCACGGGGCGCGGCGGCGCACCGGTGGTCGGGTCGTTCGTCGCGCAGGGCACGCGCATCGACGTCAACGATCAGGCCCGGCAGATCGGCACGCAGATCGACGCAGTCGAGAAGGGGTTCCTCGCCTTCGATCGCATCGCGAACGACATCAACCAGCTGCGCGCAGACTACGAGCGCCTTCGTCTCAGCCACGAGCTGTCGCACGCGATCGGCATCGAGCGCGACACCAACAAGCTCCTCGAGAAGATCCTCGCGAGCGTCCTCAAGTTCATCACCGCGGACCGCGCCGTCATCTTCTTGCGCGACGAGAGCGGCGAGCTGCGTCCGCAGGCGTCGCAGCGGCGGGACGGAACGACCGGACCCATCACGATCAGCTCCACGATCCTCGACCACGTCGTCAAGGAGCGCGCCGCGGTCCTCACGCACGACGCGGCGATGGATTTCGCGGCCTCCAAGGGCAAGAGCATGATCCTGAACCGGATCAGCTCGGCGATCGTCGCGCCGCTGCTCCAACACGACAACGAGGTGCTCGGGGTCCTCTGGCTCGACTCCGAGACGCTCGCCCGCTTCCAGGCGAAGGATCTCGAGCTCGTGCAGACCGTGGCCAACCAGGCCGCCCGCTTCATCGAGATCAACATCCTCGGCAAGAAGGTCGAGGCCGAGATCGTGAGCCGCGAGCGCTTGAGCCGCCTGCTCTCCCCGAACATCGCCGAGCAGGTCATCAGCGGTCGCCTCGAGGTGAAGCCCGGCGGTCAACGCGTCGAAGAGTGCACCGTGTTCAACAGCGACATCCGCGGCTTCACGCGCATGAGCGAGAGCACGAGCCCGGAGGCCCTCGTCGAGATGCTCAACGAGTATTTCGAGACGATGGTGGACACGATCTTCAAATACGACGGCACCCTCGACAAATTCATGGGCGACGGGATCATGGCGCTCTGGGGCGCGCCGCTGCAGACCCCCGAAGACGCGTTCCGCTCGGTCGAGTGCGCGCTCGAGATGGGCGAGGCGCTCGGGCACTTGAACCGCCGTCGGCTGGAGAAGGACGAGTCGCCGCTCGCGGTGGGCATCGGGATCCACACGGGGCCGCTCGTCGCCGGCTACATCGGCAGCTCGAAGGCGCTCAGCTACACCGTCATCGGCGACACCGCGAACACCTCCGCGCGCCTCTGCTCGCACGCGCTCGCGGGGCAGGTGATCGTGAGCGAGAACACGCTCGTTCGGCTGAAGAACCGCTTCGACGTCGAAGAGCTGTCGCCCGCGAAGGTGAAGGGCAAGGAGAAGCCGCTGCGCATCTTCAACGTCCTGCGCCCGACGACGAAGGTGCAGGTCCCGGCGAACGCGTTCGTGGCCGAGCCGACGAGCGCCATCTCTTCGTGAGGAGCCCGGGCTCGCGCGGCAGGTGGACGAGCCGCGCTCACGCGACGGCGATGACGAGCCGCGCTCACGCGCGGTGTGACGCGCCGCGGTAGGCGCGACCGCGCGTACGAACGCGACGTGACCTCCCACGCGAAGGTGGAGTAAAGAGGGGCATGGCCGTCTTGTCGTTCGAGAAGCCGATCGTCGATCTCGTCGAGCGTGTCCGCGAGCTGCGGGCCCTCGTCGTGGAAGATCCGAGCCTCCAGGGCGAGCTGTCGCGCCTCGAGACCGAGACCGGTCGCGTCGCGAAGGAGATCTTCCGCGACCTCACGCCGATGCAGAAGGTGCAGCTCTCGCGGCACGCGGATCGGCCGTACACGCTCGACTACGCGAAGCGTCTGTTCACGGACTTCGTCGAGCTGAAGGGCGATCGACGCTTCGCCGAAGACGCTGCGATCGTCGCGGGCCTCGGCAAGTTCCGCGGCCGAAGCGTCGCGATGATCGGTCACCAGAAGGGCCGCGGGACGAAAGAGAACATGAAGCGCAACTTCGGGATGCCGCACCCCGAAGGGTATCGAAAGGCGATCCGCATCTACGAGCTCGCGGCGCGCTTCGGCCTGCCGATCCTCACGTTCATCGACACGCCTGGCGCCTACCCGGGCATCGGCGCCGAGGAGCGCGGACAGAGCGAGGCGATCGGCGCGGCGCTCGCGACGCTGTCGCGCGTCGAGGTGCCGGTCATCGCGACCATCATCGGCGAAGGGGGATCGGGCGGCGCGCTGGCGCTCGGCGTGGCGAACCGGGTGCTCGTGCTCGAGTTCGGGTGCTACTCGGTCATCTCCCCCGAGGGGTGCGCGGCGATCCTGTGGAAGGACGGCGCGCGCGCCGAAGAGGCCGCGACGCAGCTGCGGATCACCGCGCCGGATCTGCTCGCGCTCAAGGTCGTCGACGCGGTGATCGACGAGCCACCGGGCGGCGCGCATCAGGACCACGACGAGGCGGCGCGCCTCGTCGGCGACGCCGTCGGCGCGCACCTCGACGAGCTCGCGAGGCTCTCGCCGCAGGCGCTGACCGACGATCGCTACGATCGCTTCCGTACGCTCGGCGCCTTCATCGAGTGACGTCCGCGCCCGCGCGATCCGTCCGGAGACGCAGCACGGTGATCTCGGGGGCGACGCCGAACCGGAGCGGGGGCCCCGTCATACCGAGCCCGGGGTGCACGTAGAGCGTCGACTCGCCCGCGCGATAGAGGCCGGCGTGGTGTCGATAGAACCGCGACGCGAGGTTCACCCTCTCTTCGACGAAGGGGAGCGCGACCTGCCCCCAGTGGGTGTGGCCCGAGAGGACGAGCGCGACCCCGCGTCGCGCGAGCTTCTCGAAGGTCTCCGGATCGTGGGCGAGCGCGACGATGGGCAGCGACGGATCGATCCCCACGAGCGCGCGGTCGACGTCGGCGCGACGCGAGAAGGTGTCGTCGACGCCGACGAGCGCGAGGCGCGATCCATCCCGCTCGATCGTCGCGTGCTCGTTCTCGAAGAGGCGCACGCCACCGCGTCGGAGCTCGGAGCGGAGCGGCTCGCCGTGGCCGTAGTCGTCGTGGTTGCCGCACACGGCGAAGACCCCGTCGCGCGCCGAGAGCTTCGAGAGGAGGGCCGCGGCGGCGACGTGGAAGCGCGTTCCGCTCGTGACGTAGTCGCCCGTGAGCACGATGGCGTCCGGCGCGAGCGCGCTCGCGACGCGCACCCACCGCTCGACGCGCGACGCGGGCGTGAGCGACCCGACGTGCAGATCCGACAGCTGTGCGATCCGATAGCCGTCGAACGCGGGCGGCAAGCGCGGGACGACCACGTCGAGGGTGCGCACGCGGAGCAGCGCGGGGCGCACGAAGACGGCGTAGAGGGCGACGACGAGCGACGCGACGTACGCGATCGACGCCCACGCGAGGGGCTCGCGGTGGACCACGAGGGCGACGAGAGCGGCGACGAGCGCGAGCGGCGCGGCGAGGAGCGACGCACCCCAGTGCGTGTAGTAGACGCGCTCGGCGAGCGCTCGGAGGGGTCCGATCGGGCGATCTTCGAAGAGCAGCGCGGTGCGCCCTCGGAGCAGCCACACCGAAAGACCGCCAGCCGCGAGCGCGCCGGGGATCGCGAGCGCGGCGGGCGCGGCGCGGCCGAGGAGCCACACGAGGAGCGCCACGAACGGGCCCTGCGAGACGACCGTCGCCCAGAGGACGATGAGCTTGAACCTTCGCATGCGTTCCGAGCGGCGTGGGACCCGGGGAGCGCGAGCGCGTGGGGTTCGATGGCGCCGACGTCGAGGCCGAGTATAGCCGCGCGGCTCGCGACCCCGAAAGGAGCGGCCGTTCGAGCGCGGTCACGTCGGCTCTGGTAAGGTCCCGCCATGCCGACCGAGCCGACCATCACGCCGACGGGGGTCAAGGCCCCGCACGGCGCACGGGTCATGGAGATCACCTGGGCCGACGGGCATCGCGCGACGCTCCCGCACGAGATCCTGCGCGGGTATTGCCCGTGCGCGCACTGCCAAGGGCACGGCGGCACCATCCGTCGCGTCGACATCCCCTCCGACACGGCGTTGGAGCTCCGCGAGATCGAGCGCGTGGGCAACTACGCGCTCTCCTTCACGTGGGGCGACGGGCACGCGACGGGCATCTATTCGTTCAGGTACCTGCGCGCGCTCTGTCAGTGCGACGAATGCCGCCCCCACTTCCAGAAGACGGCCGCCGCGGAGGAGCAGGCGTGAGCCGACGACGAGAAGACGACGAAGCGCTCCGCATCGTCGACGCGAAGTTCGTGGCGGCGGTCGGCATCGGCAAGACGGGCTCGCTGCCCCCGCCGACCTTCACCGAGATCGCCTTCGCGGGTCGCTCGAACGTCGGCAAGTCGAGCCTCATCAACTCGCTGGTCGAGCGCAAAGGCCTCGTCCGCACGAGCTCGACGCCCGGCTGCACGCGACAAGTGAATCTCTTCGAGGTACGCGCGAAGGATGGCCTCAGCCTCGTCCTCGCGGATCTGCCCGGCTACGGGTTCGCGAAGCGCTCGAAGGAAGAGCGCAAAGCATGGGCCGAGCTCATCGAAGGTTACCTCCGCACGCGCGCGTCGCTCGCGACGGTGGTGGTGCTCTTCGACGCGCGCCGCGGGCTCGAGGAGGACGATCGCGAGCTCGTCGAGTTCGCGCTCTCGCCGCGAGGCAGGAGCCTCCGCAAGCTCGACGTGGTGCTCGTGGCGACCAAGATCGACAAGGTGCCGCGCTCCCAGGAGAAGGCCGTGCTCGGCAAGCTCAGGTCGAGCGCCGGGCGGGGCGTCGTCGGCTACTCGTCGATCTCGGGCGACGGCCGGTCGGCGCTCTGGCGTGCGCTTCGGAA
Source organism: uncultured Polyangiaceae bacterium (assembly GCA_964467935.1). GTDB lineage: Bacteria > Myxococcota_A > Polyangia > Polyangiales > Polyangiaceae > CAYYKK01. The sequence goes on along the minus strand of CAYYKK010000092.1, from coordinate 17,874 downwards.
AAGCGCGCTGGGGTTGGAAGCGGCGGACCACGTCGAGGGCGCGGAGGCACTCCCCGCTTCTGCGTCGGAAACGACCCCGACCTCGGCCTCGTAGAGCGACGGGGCGCTAGCCTCCGGGCGACAAACCCGGCATAACCGCGGCGAGCGGGGTGCCCCTTCGGGCGGCTGACCGAGCATGGTTCACGGCGACGACAGAGCTGAGCGGGACGTCGGCGACATCGCCGCCCTCGAGAGGTTGCGACGCGGGGACGCGTCGGCGGTCGCCGACCTCTACGATCGCTACGCCAAGACGGCCCTCGGGCTCGCGCTGAAGATCGTCCGCGACAGCGAGGAGGCCGAGGACGTGGTGCACGACGCGTTCATGGCGATCGTCGAGCGCGCGCACCAGTACCAGGCCGAGCGCGGCACGGTCGCGGCGTGGCTCTTGACGACGGTGCGCAACCTCTCGCTCGATCGGACGCGGCGGCGCACGCGGCGCGCGCAGATCGCCGAGACCGACCTGCGCCACGACGTCGAGTCGAAGGCGCAGACGGGCGACGATCCGGAGCGAAGCCTCGCCGTCGAGCGCGAGCGCCTCGCGCTGCGCAGGGCGATGGCGACGCTGCCGAAGGCGCAGCAGGACACGCTGCTCATCGCGTTCTTCGAGGGGCTCTCGTACCCCGAGATGGCGGCGCGCGACGGCGTGCCGCTCGGGACGATCAAGTCCCGCGCGGCGCGCGCGATCCACGCGCTCCGCGACGGTCTGACGGCGGAAGGGTGGGGCATCAGCGCGGAGCTGGGCGTCGAGGCGCGCCTCGACCCCGAACCGCCGCCCGAGGTGCTCGAGAAGGTCGAGCGAGGCGGGGCGGAGAAGAAACCACCGGCATGAACGTGCTCTTGAGCTCCATTCCGCTGTTCCTCGTTCCTCTCAGCATCCTCGCCGGCGCGCTCGCGAGCGCCGCCGCGTCGAGGGCCAACGGCGCGGCCGGGACCCGCTCCGCGGGACGCGTCGTCGGCGTGGGCATCGCGATCGCGCTCGTGCTCCTGGGCGTCGCGGCGAGACCGGCCCTCGCCGGTCACGCCGTCTACTCGCACGCGCTTCGCCTCTTCCGCGCGGGCTCACTCGACGCGACGCTCGGCTTCTGGCTCGACGCGCGGACGCTCGCGGCCAGCGTCGGCGTGCTCGTCTGGGGCTTGCTGTTGGTCGTCGCGCGGCCCGCGAGCGGAGCGTCACCGCGGGTCAGCGCCGGCATCGGCGTCGCGGCCGCGGCGCTCGTCACGGCGACCCTGGCCGAGGGCATCCCGACGCTCGCGACCGGCCTCGTCGCGTTCGCGATCGCGGGCGCTGCGACGCTCGGCACGCGCGCGCGAGGCGCCGCGACCCGAATGCTCGGCGCCACGCTCGCCGCCTCCGCGTTCCTCGCGTTGGGAGCAGCGCTCGTCTTCTGGGGTCTCGGCGGGCGCTACCTCGACGGTCGTCGCTTCTTGTCCGACTACCGGGCGCCCTTCGAGGCGAGCTCGAAGGCGGTCGTGGACGCCCCGAAGGGAGGCGTCTTCGCCCCGAAGGTCGGCGACAAGAGCTACCTCACGATGACGACCCGACCGGGCGCGAAGATCTACCTCGGGCTCGCCAACGAGTCGCAGCTCAACAGTCACGCGGAGGTGTTCGCCGTCTCGCCGGTCGTGCACGCGGAGCTCCCGGCGGGGTTGCAGAAGGTGGCGATCGATCCGGGCGGAGGCGCGGTCCTCGGCGGAGACAGCCGCGAGGTGGCGCTGCTGGAGCAGGTGCGCTTCCCGGCCGGGCAGGACGTGGAGATCCGCGCGCTCGGCCCGTCGCTGAGCTTCCGCGAGATCGCGGCGGAGATCGATCCGAGCCCCACCGCCTTCGAGGAGCGTCCGCTCGGCTCCAGGCGCATCGGAAGGGTCGCGACGCTCGCGCTCGGGATCGCGTGTCTGCTCGTGGCGCTCGGCCTCGGGCGACCGCGCCGCGACGCCTCGTCGCCCCTGCTCTCCGGCTTCGTCGGGGGCGGGGCCGCGCTGCTGGTGGCGGCGATCACGGGGAGCTTCGCGAGCGTCTTCGGCGCGAGTCCGAGCCGCTCGAGCCTCGTCGCGCTCGCGGCCCTCGCGATCGGCCTGCACGCCGCGTCCCGCGCCGCGCGCGCGAGAGACGCCGGGACGTTCGTCGCGCTCTCGGCGCGCGTATCCGTGTCGCTGCTCGTGGCGGTCGGTGCAACCGGGAACGCCGGCGCGACGACGGGCGCCGCCGTCGCGACCGCGCTCGCTCTCGCGGCGCTCGGCGTGCTCTGCGAGCGCCCCGCGGCGCTCACGCGGGTCGCGGCGGATCGGCTCCTCGAGCGCGGCGCCGACTTCGGTCGAGGTGTTCGGGCGGCGCAAGGCACGGCGCTCACGTTGGCCATCGTCGGGCTCACGGGCTCGCCCATCCCGGTCGCGGGCGCCTTCGTCGGGTTCGGCGCGCTCGGGGCCTCGGCGCTGTCCCGCGGCGCGCTCGGCATGGCCACCGCGATCGTGGGCGCGGTCGCGTGGGGCGCCTTCGCGTGGTCATCGTATCGAGGTTACTTCTGTCTTCTGCATGCACCTGCATCCCCACTCGCAACGGATCGTCGCGACGGAGGTGGGGTATCGGGCGGGGTCTCCGGCGAGGTCTCGGGCGAGGTCTCGGGCGAGGTCTCGGGCGAGACGTCGAAGGCGTCGGCGGGCAAGGCGTCCGCGACGGCGCGCAAGAAGGGCAAGAAGGGCTCGAAGAAGGGCGCCTCTCCCCGCGCGGCGGAGGGCGCTTCGCCGCCGTCGCCCGCGACCAACGACCCGACGATCGGGGCGCGTGATCGGGTGAGCGACGCGCTCGGAGTCGCCGCCTGCGTCCTCGGCCCGATCGTCGGCTTCGCCCTCGGCGCCCTCGCGGAGCCGGCGGACCAGACCACGGCGGTCCGCGCCGCTGCCTTCGTCGTGATGGCGATCCCGGCCGCCGTCGCCGGGCACTTCGCGCGCACGCGCTACGGCGCCGAGCGCCCGAAGGACTGGCTGTCGAAGGAGCGTGTCGCGGTGGATGACGACGATGGCGAAGCGCCGCACGCGGACCGCGCGCCGACCTCACCGCTCGCGAACGCCGCCGCCAAGCTCGATCGCGCGCTCTCGATGCCGCTCGACCTCGTCGCGGACCTCTTCGCCCGCCGCCCGAGCGCGACCGAGGAGGACGCCTGATGCGACGCCTGATAGCGACCCTCACGGCCTTGTTCGGTCTCGTCCTCGCGTTCGGGCTCTTCACGCCGGTCGCGCGCGCGCACATGGGCGCGGAGCGGTTCAAGCTCGAGAAGCGCGTCTCGGTGCCCCCGAAGGGGCCGCGCGGGCAGCTCGAGGTGCGGAGCCTCTCGGGCGGGCGCGAGGTGCGCCTGCTCCGCGGCGAAGGGAGCGACTACGTCGGCGAGTTCGAGATTCGAAACACCGGCCGAGGCCCCCTCACGGTGAACCGCGTGTTCGTCGTCGACGCCGAGGACGATCCGAGGAGCCCGCCGGGGCTCGTGGCGCAGCCCGAAGGCGGCGTGCGCTCCGCGATCCCGGAGGGAACGTCGCGGCGGTGGAGCGTGACGTGGCACGCGGCCGAGGCGCGGGCGCAGGAGCTCTACGTGTTGCTCGTGATCGACTCCGACGCGGCGCAGCCCGACGCGAAGGTCGTCGACCCGCCCAAGATCTTGGGCATCGTCGCGCAGCGCCGGGTGGGGCTCGGCCGCCACGGGCTGCTCGCGCTCTCGCTCTTGCCGATGTTCGTCGCGCTCCTCGCCTTCGCCTCGCGCTTCGTGCGCGCGCTCGGCGGCCGCGTGCTCCGCGTCGCCGCCGTCGCGGTGATGGTCCTCGAGGCTGCCATCGCGACATGGCTCTTCGCCGGTTTCGATCGCGAGCTCGGGCGCCGCGACGGAAACGACGGGCTGTCCTTCATCGACCGGTTCGTGATCGATCGAGGGAGCGGCATCGAGCTTTCTCTCGGCGTCGACGGGCTGTCGATCGGGGTGATCCTCGCGGTGGTCGTCGTCGCGCTCGCGTGCTTCGTCGCGCTCGCGTCCGTCGACGACGCGCGCGACCGCATCGGGGGCGGCGCGCTGCTCGTCGGCGGCGTCGTCCTCGCGCTGTCGGTGCAGACCACGGCGATCTTCGTCGTGGCTTGGGCGCTCTCCGCGCTCGGCGCCGCGATCGCGACGCGCGAGGCGGCGCCGAGAGCGAGCGCGAAGATCGCCGTCGTGGGCGTCTTGTCCACGGTGCTCCTCGGGCTCGCGACGCGTTGGCTCGCCTCGCACGCGGGCGGCGGGACGCTCTTCGACGGCACGGAGAGCCCATCCTCGTACGCGTTCGCCGACCTCGGCCGAGCCCACCTCGCGAGCGAGCTCGCCCCCGTGCTCGGGCTGCCGGGCTACCGGGCCGCGTGGCTGCTCACGTTCCTCGGCGCGGCCTCGTTCCTCCCGCTCGTGCCGCTCCACTCGTGGCTCGGCGACCTCGGCGCCTCGCTCGCCGGCGAGCGACGGAGCCTCTCGCCCGTCGCCCTCACCGCGGCGCTCCTGCCGACGCTTTCGGGCTACGCGATCCTCCGCCTCTGCCTCCTCGTCCAACCCGACGGCGCGCGCTGGGGCGCCGAGAGCCTCCCCGTCGTCGGCGTCGCGCTCATGGCCCTCGGGGGTCTCTTCGCCGTCGCCGAGCCGAAGCTCGATCGGCTCGGGCTCCACCTGACGCTCACGCGCGGCGGGCTGCTCTTGATGCTGGCGTTCTCGCTCACCCCGCAGGGCATCGAGGGCGCCTCCTCGCTCGTCACCGCGTGCGCGCTCGGCAGCGCCCTCTTCTACCTCACCGCGGGCACCGCCATCGGGCGCGTGCGCGACGCGTCGCTCGCGCGCCTCGGCGGCTTCGGTCGCACCGCGCCTGCGCTCTCCGTGGGCCTGCTCGTCGGCGCCCTCGCCTTGGGCGGGCCGGCTCTGCCGGGGCTCGCAGGGCCCCTGCTCGGGCTCGTCGGCGCCGTCGGCCGCAACCCGGTGTCGAGCATGGCGGGCGTCGCCGCGTTGGCGCTCGCGATGGTCGGTGTCGCGCGCGCCGCCGCGGTCGTCTTCGGGCCGCGGCCGACCGAGTGGACGGGCAGCAAATACCTCGAGCCGTTCGGCGGCGCGCTCCCCGACCTTCGACGCGCCGACCTCGCCTGGGCGGCGCCGCTCTTCACGCTCGCGCTCCTCTTGGCGCTCGCGCCGCGGCTCTTCGTCGGCCCCATGGATGCCGTCATCCGCGACCTGACGCCGCGACTCGATCCCGACGGGCCGACCCGCGTCGCGCGAGCGGCGCTCCCACCGGGCAGCCGCGAGGGCGACGTGAGGCCTTCGTGAGCGTCCTGCCCATCGCACAGATCGGTCATCCCGTCCTCCGCGAGCGCTCGCGCGAGCTCACCCGCGAGGAGCTCGGCACGCCGGCGATGCAGGGCTTCATCGACGACCTCGTCGAGACGATGCGCGCGGCGAACGGCGCCGGGCTCGCGGCGCCTCAGGTCGAGCGGCCCCTCCGCATTTGCGCGATCGAAGTACATCAGAATCCGAGATACCCTTACTTCCCCGAGATCCCGCTCACCATCCTCGTGAACCCCACGATCCGCGCGTTGTCCGAGGAGACCTTCGAGAGCTACGAGGGGTGCCTCAGCGTGCCTGGTCTGCGTGGCGTGGTCCGTCGGCACACCGACGTCGAGGTGACGAGCCTCGATCGCGCCGGGCTCGCCGAGACGCGGCGCTGGAGGGGCCTCCACGCCTGCGTCCTCCAGCACGAGATAGACCACCTCGACGGTCGCCTCTTCGTCGACGCCCTCACCGATCCGCGGACGTTGACGACGCTCGCCGATTTCGAGCGATTCCATCGCGCCCCGTACCTCGCGCGGATCGCCGCGTTGATCGACCGCGCAACCGACTGAGCGACCGTTCGGCGAGGGGTGCGTCGCCGCCCGAGCGGGTGTATGGGCCTCGCCATGCGCACGACCCGCACAGCCTTGATTCTGCCGCTCTTCGCGGGCCTTTCGGCCTGCTCGTCCGCGCCGCCGCCGCCGGCTCCGGTGCCCACGACGACGCCCGTCGTCGCCCAGTCGGGCGCGCCCGTGGCCGCCTTCGACCTCTCGCCGGTGCCTGCCCCTCCGGGGCTCTTCGCGCAAGGGCGCGCCAAGAGCATGACGGCGACGCTGGCGACGCTCGGCCTCGGCGGCGCGGAGAAGGAGATGCGCGCGCGCGCCGTGGAGGAGATCGTGGGCCGTCACGGCCTGAGGCTCGACGTGGATCCCGCGCGCGCCTCCGAGGTCCTCTCGCTCGACGCACCGGTCGACTTCGTCGCTGCGGTGCCGGAGGACGGCCCGCCCGAGCCCGTGGTCGCGGTCGCGATGGGGCTCAAGTCGCTCGACGAAGCCCGATCGGCGCTCGGCGCCACGAGGGAGTTCGGGCCCGGGATGTGGGCGTTCGGCGGCGAGCGCTCGAAGGCCTTCTGCGTGGTCGCGGCGTCGTCCGGCCCGACGCCGGCGCGGGCCGTGTGCGGCGCGGCCGAGCGCGACGTGCGGGCGCTCGGGGGCTACCTCGCCCGCACCGCGCCGACCCTCCCCGCTCCGGCGAGCGATGCCTCGTTCGAGCTGCTCGTGAGCCCCCTCGAGGCCCGCTTCGGCGCCGATCTGGCGAAGCTCGCTCCGCAGGCGCCGCGGCTCGCTCGCAGCGAGCTCGGCATCGGCGAGCCGCAGTTCGATCGCGCGATCGAGGCGGGCGCGAAGGGCCTCGCCGACGAGGCCCTCGCGCTGCTCGGCGACGTCGACCAGCTGCACGTCGATCTCACCTTGTCGCAACAAGGAGGCATCACGCTCGACGGCGGCCTCGACTACAAGGGGCGCTCGAGCTTCATCGCCCGCAACACCGCGGCCGCGGTGAACGCGCCGGTGCCGCCGCTCTTCTTCCACGCCCCGATCGACGCCGACTCGGTGACCTTCGGGACGGTGCACGATCCGGCCGACTACGCGCCGATGGTGAAGGTCGGCAAGGACCTCATCGAGGGGGGCCTGGCGAAGCTGAAGGTCGGATCGGAGGCCGAGCGCAAGAAGCTGAGCGCGCTGCTCGATCTGCCGATCGCGAAGGGCGAGGCGTTCGTGTCGGTCGCGGGCTCGCGCATGCTCACGAAGCCGGCGACGCCGAAGACGACGACCGACAAGGTGTCGGCGATGCTCGACGGACAGATGGGCTGGAACCTCATCGGGACGACGCAGAAGGCCGACGTGGTCGCCAAGTGGCTCAAGGACGCGGCCGGCGCGTACGGTTCGGCCGGCATCCAAAAGGAGCTGCAGAAGGACCTGAAGGGCTTCGTCCCCACGGTCAAGACGCCCGCGCCTCCGGCGAAGCTCGGCAAGGGCGCGTTCGAGCTCGAGGTGAGCGTCGGCTTCCCGCAGAAGAAGGGCGCCGCGGCTCCGGGCAAGGACCACAAAGCCCCCAAGAAGGACGCGCCGACGTCGATCTCGTTCCACATCCTCGTGATGGCGGACGGCGACGCGTCGTGGGTCGCCATCGGCGGCAACCGCGACGAGCTGGTCGAGCGCCTGCTCTCGGTCAAGACCGGCGCCCCGAAGGACAAGACCCTCGACGCGCGCGCCGATCTGCAGACCTTCAAGACGCTGCAGGCGGCTTCTGGCGGCTTCATGACCATCGGCAGCTTCCGCGCGCTGCTCGCCGCGTTCGCCCCCCATCGCTCCGGCCTCGGCGAGGACGCCGCGTTCGACGTCTCGGGCAAGGTCGAGCAGATCTTCCAGGGTCTCCCCAACAAGGGCGCGTCGCCGATCGTCGTGCAAGGCACCGTGTCCCAGTCGCCGCTGCGATCTCGCTTCACGCTGAACGTGCCGAAGGGCACGCTCGACGACGTCGCGGCGCTCATGAGCCAGTTCCGCTGATCGCTGAGCCGACCGGAGCCCGCCGCGCGTCGACCTCATGGGGGAGCGCCGTCGGACCGGTCGGACCTGCGGTCTCCAACGCCTACGGGCGCGCCGTGCGGCCGCCCTCCCACCCCGAGAGGCACGCCATGATCCTTCGAAACCGCTTCCAATCCGCACTTCCACTGCTCGTCATCGGGGCGCTCGCGAGCGCGTGCTCGGCGCCGACGCCTGAGCCGAAGGTCGAGCCGGAGCCGACGTCGACGCCGGCGCCCGTCACGTCCGCGGAGCCCGAGCCGACGGCGAGCGCCGAGGCCCCCGAGCCCACCGCCTCCGCCTCCGCCACGTCGTCCGTGCCTCCGCCGAGCGGTCGCCCGGGCGTCAGCTTCTCCGGCGCGGAGAAGATCACGAACACCTTCGGCGCGTCGCCCGCGGCGAAGCTCGAGCTCGGCAGCGAGGGCGCCACGATGCGCATCCCGGAGCACGCGCTGAGCGAGTCGGGCGGCATCCTCATCACCTTCATGATCGACAAGAAGGCTAAGAAGGCGAAGGGCGGCGCGGGCGTCGTCTACCGCCTGCAGGGGCAGATCCCGCCGGCGGAGAGCTTCTCCACCGTGACGACGCGTGGCCCCGCCTTCCTGCTGCGCTTGCCGACGGCGAAGGTCGGCTCGCCGAACCTGGCCATCGGAGAGACGACGACCGACGCGAAGGGCAAGGAGTCGCTCACGTGGAAGGTCATCGCACCGGCGAAGACCGAGGACGGCTTCGCCACGTTCGAGCTCTCCGCGTTCACGAACGCGATGCTCCAGATCACGAGCGACGCGCCGTCGAACTAGCCCGCGACGCGCGTCGCGGAGCGGGTCACGTCGAGCGCGAGGATCGCTCCCACGCCGCGCCGCCGAGATCGAGGGCGGCGCGGAGGAGGTCGGCGCGCTCGACGCGCTTCCCGCCGAAGTAGGCGAGCCCGAGAGAGGCGAGCGCCTCGCTGCGGCGCACCCAACGCTCGAGCCCGCGCCGGCCGACCCCGTACACGAGCGGCGCCGCGATCGCCCTCGTCGACAGATCGAGCCCGAGGCGCGAGCGCCGCACGAAGGCGCGCCAATCGGGGAAGCCGAGATCGTCCTCGACGAGCCGTGGCGCGAGGTACTCCGCGGCGCGGTGGCCGTAGAGGATCGCCTGCGCGATGCCCTCGCCGAGGACGGGATCGATCCCGGCGGCCTCCCCGACGAGGAGCACGCGCGGCCACGACATGGGCTCGTGCCACGCGATCCCGCGTTCGGAGAAGCGCTTGACGGGACCGAGCCGCTCGACGCTTCCGACGCGTCGTTCGAGCCTGCGACCGACGTCGACCTCGTCGCTCCTCCCCGCGACCCTGAGCTCGTAGGTGCCGCGCGACGCGCGCGTGCCCTCGAGCGGCGTCGGGAAGTCCCAGCTGTAGCCGCGGAGCGCCTGGTCTCGCAGATCGAAGTGGAGCACGTCCTCGTCGAGATCCGTCGCGAGCCGCGCCGTGTCGACCTCGGCGACCTGGGCGAGGAGCGCGCCGCGACCGGCCCCCATCGCCCGACGCACGAAGCTGCCGACGCCGTCGGCGCCGACGACCACGCGCGCGCGGAGATGCTCGCCGTCGAGCTCGACCTCCATGCCTGCGCCGCGCCGTGTGAGGCCGCGCACGAGCGCGCTTTGGCGGAGCACGACGCCGCGCGCCTCGGCGGCCCGCGCGAGCCCGGCGTCGAACTCTCGGCGCCGCACGACGCGTCCGACCGCGTCGCTCCCACGCACGACGAGGGTCCCCTCGCGCGTCGTCACCGCGATCCCGCGGATCGGGCACGACGGGACGTCCACGTCGACGCCGATGGCGCGCAGGCACCGCTCCGCTCGGTCCCCGATCGCGCCCGCGCAGATCTTCTCGCGCGGGTGCGTCGCGCGATCGACGACGCAGACGCGCCCCTCGAGACCCGGCGCGCGCGCCAGCAAGAAGAGCGCGGTCGCGAGGCCGCTCGGCCCCGCTCCGACGATCACGACGTCCCACGACGCGAACGACATGCGGGCCGTCAGTTCGAGGGCTGCGCGGGCGGCGCCGGATCGGGCAGCGCGGGACACCGGAGCAGGCGCGGCGCGAAGTGCGTGCGAGACAGGTGCGAGTCCCCCTCGTAGTACTCGAGCTGCGCGCGGATCTGCGCGTGCAGGAGATCGAGGAGCTTCTTCGAGACGTCGGGCGCCGCTGCGCCGAGGTCTCGAAGCTCGCCCGGATCGTGCGCGAGATCGAAGAGCTGGCTCGTGTCGGCGACCGGGTCGAAGATCACCTTGTAGGGGAAGCACACGACCGCCTCGAGGTGCTTCCAGCCCTGGATGTTCATGAACACGGCCGGCCGCGCCGCGACGGCGTGCACGAGCACCGAAGACGGCGGCGCGCGGTCCGGCAACACGCTCTCGCCTTGCATCGCGGGGTGCGGGGGCACCTCCATCAGATCGAGCACGGTCGGCAGGATGTCGAGCGTCGAGACGGGCGTCGCGACCACGCCGGGCTCGAGCCCCGCCGGGTAGTGGATGAGGATGGGCACGCGCGCTTCACCCTCGTAGAGCGACCGCGCGTGCGTGACGAGGTCGTGCTCGCGGAACAGCTCGCCGTGGTCGGCGACGAAGACGAAGATGGTGTCGTCGAGCATGCCGCGCTTCTCGAGGCCGCGCGTCAGCTTGCCGACCTGCGCGTCGATGTAGTGGAGCGCGTTGTCGTAGCGGTTCACCACGGCCTCGCGATCCGCCTCGCCCCAGTTCACGAAGTTGAACACGCCCTTCGGCTCGTACGGCTTGAACGGATGCGGCGCGCTCTCCGGGATCGCGTACGGGAAATGCGTCGACTGGAGGTTCACGTAGATCGAGAGGGGCTTGCCCTTGCCGCGCTCTTCGTCGATGTGCGAGAGCACGTGATCGATCGTGACCTCGTCGGGGACGACCTCCTCGGTGCCGATGTCGAGGTGCGCTCCCTTCTCGTCCGGCGAGTGGAAGAAGTAGGTGGGCGTGCCCGTGTCCTGGAACCGCTTCATCCCCTGCCAGGTCTCGTCCTGGCTCGAGATGGTCGCCGTGGAGTAGCCGAGCTCGTACATCACGTCGTGAAGCAGCTCGCGCGGGTAATCGAGCTTCAAGTACATGTCGAGCGTCGAGCCGCGCCGCGGAAAGAGCGACGAGAGGATCGCCATCTGCGCGTAGTTCGAGTGCGTCGCCGTCGTGTACGCGCGCTCGAGGCGCAGGCTCTCGGCCGCGAGGCGGTCGAGGTTCGGCGTCGTGCCGCGCTCGTACCCCTCGTAGCCGAGGTGATGGATGTTCGTCGCTTCGACGGTCATCAGGATCACGTTCGGGCGGCGCCCCGTGGCGGTCGCGATCGCCTTCCACGACTCGGCGCGACTCTGGGGCGGGGCGTCGAGCGCGCGTGCCAGCATCGCGTTCGCCGCGACGCCGAGATCCCGCGTGCGAGCCCGCTCGACGTCGAGCGACGTGGCGAACGCGAGCTCAGGCACGGTCTGCTTCACGCCGTGCGCGAACGCCCGAGGCAGCGGGAGCAGCCAGAACCCGAGCGCGGGCGCCGCGACGGCGACCGCGACGACGCGCTCACGCCGCGACAGCGCGCGCTCGCCGGTCGAGAGCGCCCACCCGACGCCGCGCGAGAGCACCACCCCGACGACCACGCAGATCAAGACGAGCGCGACGAGCTGCGGGACGAAGCGGTTCAGCACCTCGTTCGCGATGTGCGTCCCGCTGTTCAGGAAATACTCGAGGCCCGAGAGGGTCAGGTGCGATCCCGTGTAGAGGCGGAGCGCCACGCCGAGCGAGTGCGAGAAGACGAGCATCGCCCCGAAGAACGAGATCACGACGAGCACGGTCCGTCGGCCGCGATCTCGTGTGACGAGCAGCATGAGCAGCGTCGAGAGCGCGAGGGTCGCTCCGTACGCCGCGGAGAGCAGCAGCGTGCCGACGAGCCGGTGCCCGACGCTCGGCTCCCACCCGGCGGCGGTGCGGGAGACGGCGATCGTCGTCTGCCCGATGGTCCCGAGCGCGAGCCCGGTCAGGGTCCCCACCCATCCGACGCGCAGCGCACGACGCGCCGCGGCGACGGTCGGCGAGGGCTCTTCACGGGTTCGAGGGCTCACGGCTTCGGGCTCTTTTCGCGGGCGGGAACGGCGCACCATCCTACCGTACGCACCTCTCGACCGCACGATTCCTGGCTCGGTGCGTCGCGCCACCCTGCCGGTGTGTCACGTCCGGAGGGCGCTTCCGTGACGCGACACGCCTCGAAGGGCTGCTTGTGGCAGGGCGCCGTTTCTGAGTAGAAGCGTGGGCATGATGCGGAGCGCGAAGAGCGACATCACCCAGGCCGTCGGCAACACGCCGATCGTGAAGCTCAACAAGGTCACCGACGGGCTCGCCGCCGACATCTACGTCAAGTGCGAGTACCTGAACCCGATGGGCAGCCACAAGGACCGGGTCGCCCGCAACATGATCCAGGAAGCCGAAGCGCGCGGACTCAAGCCGGGAGGGACGATCGTCGAGGCGACGAGCGGCAACACGGGCGCGGCGCTCGCGATGATGGCGGCGGTACGCGGTTACAAGTGCATCTTCATCATGCCTGACAAGATGTCGCAGGAGAAGGTCGCGACCCTCCGCGCGCTCGGCGCGCGCGTCGTGCTCTGCCCCACGGCGGTCGAGCCCGAGGATCCGCGCAGCTACTACCAAGTGGCGAAGAAGTTCGCGAACGAGACGCCGAACGCCTTCTACGCGAACCAGTACCACAACCCCGACAACCCCTCGGCGCACTACCGCTCCACCGGCCCCGAGATCTGGGAGCAGTGCGGCCCCGAGCTCGACGTGCTCGTCGCGGGCCTCGGCACCGGCGGCACGATCAGCGGCTCCGGCAAGTTCCTCAAGGAGCGCCGCCCAGAGATCAAGCTCGTCGGCGTCGATCCCGTGGGCTCGCTCTACTACGACTTCATCAAGGACAAGCGCATCACGAAGCCCTTCGGTTACAAGGTCGAGGGCATCGGCGAGGACTTCTTCCCGTCGACGATCAACCTCGACATCATCGACGAGGTGGTGCGCGTCGACGACAAGGAGTGCTTCTTGATGACGCGCGATCTCGTCCGGCTCGAGGGGCTCTTCGTCGGCGGCTCCGGTGGCGCCGCGGTCGCTGGCGCGATCAAGTACGCGAAGGCGACGAACAAGAAGGAGAACATCCTCGTGATGCTCGCCGACGGCGCCTCCAAGTACATCTCGAAGATCTTCAACGACGACTGGATGCGCGAGAACGGCTTCCTCGAGGAGGAGGGGCCGTCGATGGGCACGGTCCGCGAGCTGCTCGCCGCGAAGGGAGGTCTCGGCAAGGTCGAGACGGCGAAGAGCTCGGACACGATCCTCGGCGTCGTGAACAAGCTGAAGGAGTACGGCATCAGCCAGCTGCCCGTCGTGGACGACGGAAAGCTCCGCGGCCTCATCCACGAGAGCGATCTCTTGAAGGCGCTCGTCAGCGGTCGCACGCAGGACACGACGATCCAGGACATGATCGAGAGCGACTACGCGACGGTCACGCCCTCCACGAGGGTGGAGCTCATCAAGAACGTCCTCAACGACGCGAAGATCGCCCTCGTCATGGATCGCGATCACATCGTCGGGGTCGTCTCGAAGATCGACCTCATCGACTTCCTGGCGAACCGGGTCGGCCAGCAAGCGCACGCCTGACGCGCGAAGGTCGCGCGCTCGCTCCAGCGAAGAAGAAGAGGCCGGCGCTCGCTCGAGCGACCGGCCTCCGCGCTTCCGTGGCTCCGCTAGCCGCCTCAGTCGGCGGCGAGCTTGCGCTCGAGCGCCTCGAGGTGCGCCCTCACCTCGGGATCGGTGTCGCGCTGGGCCTCGATCTTCCTCACCGCGCTCATCACCGTCGTGTGATCGCGGTTGCCGAACGCACGGCCGAGCTCGGGGAAGCTGCACTTGAGGCGCTGCTTGCAGAGGTACATCGCGACGTGACGCGCGAACGCGACGCTCTTGTGGCGATCCTTCGAGACGAGGTCGCTCGAGCGCAGGTGGAAGTGATGGCAGACGGCGCGCTGGATGTCCTCGACGCTCATCAGCTGCGGCCGCACGGCGTTCGTCGCGGCGAGCTCCCCCTTCGCGAAGGCCATGTCCACCGCGCGACCCGTGAGCGAGGACTTCGCCGCGAGGCGAATGAGCGTCCCCTCGAGCTCGCGGACGTTGGACCGGATCATCTGGGCGAGGAACAGCGCGACGTCGTCTTCGAGCGAGATGCCCTCGATCGCCGCCTTGTTGCGCACGATCGCGACGCGCGTCTCGAGCTCGGGCACCTGGATGTCGGCCACGAGACCCCACGAGAAGCGCGAGACGAGCCGCTCCTCCATCCGCTCGAGGTTCTGCGGGTACTTGTCGCTCGTCACCACGATCTGCTTGTCCTGCCCGTGGAGCGCGTTGAACGTGTGGAAGAACTCTTCCTGCGTCTGCTCGCGACCAGCGAGGAACTGGATGTCGTCGACGAGCAGGAGGTCGCACGCCGATCGATACCTCGTCCGGAACTCGTCCATCTTGTGGTGCTGGATGGCGGTGATGAACTCGTTCGTGAAGCGCTCGGCCGAGATGTAGAGGATCCGCGCGGTCGGTCGATCGCTCCGCATGCGATGCGCGATCGCGTGCATGAGGTGGGTCTTGCCGAGGCCGGTGCCGCCGTAGATGAAGAGCGGGTTGTAGCGGCGTCCTCCGCCTCCCGCGGCTGCGATGGCGGCCGCGTGGGCGAGCTGGTTCGACGGACCGACGACGAAGTTCGCAAACGTCTGCTTGGGGTTGAGATCCTCGAGCGTGATCGGTCCGACGCCGGGCGGCGGGACCGAACGGAGCCGAGCGCTCGCGGGCGGCGCGTCGTCCTCGGCAGCGCGCGCGGCCGCGTCTTCGACGGCCGTGATCGCGGACGGCCGCGACGACAGAGGCCCCTCGGCCGCGCTCGCGCCCGCCCCGTTCGCGGCGTAGCTCGCGATCTGGGGTCGCGTGACGATGGGGCGCGCGCGCACCGGCGACGTCGACGCACCGGACGCGATCGGGTGCTCGAGCTTCGCGTCCAAGATCCACGCGATCTGGATCGAGTGCCCGGTCAAGTCGCGGAGCTTGCCGGCGAGCGTCGGCAGGAAGTTGTCGCGGACCCACTCCTGCACGAACTCGTTCTGGACGCGCAGGGTGAGCACCCCATCGGTGAGATCGTCGAAGGCGACGCTCGCGAACCATTGATCGAAGGTCGCGGGTGACAGCGAGCGCGTGTGCTCGATCGCGCGTCGGAACGTCTCGGGGGCTTCGTCTCGTCGAACCGTCATGGGACTGGGTCAACCTCGGGAACCAGGAGGAGCGGCGCTGGGGCGAAAACGGCTCGTGAGGCTCCGAGGAGCCACGGTGAGCCGAGAGTCCTCCTGCGACCGGCGGTCCACACACGAGGTGGTCCGTCGGAGAGGAGGGATGTTCGGACGTCGGGGGGTCGGTGCTCGGCCGAGTGTGTGTCGAGGGGGCGTGGGTCGAAGCCACTCGGACCGCGCCCCGCGAAGGGGATACGGATCCGGGGCCGTTTCATCGGAGGGGTCTCGCGTCGTTCTCTTCAGAGTCCAGCTCTGCGAGCGACGGCTCCTCCTGCCGGCGCACTTGCGTGCCGCCGACGGACGACCGGACATCCAACGCGTCCGGCCCGATCCTGCCCTCCAGGGAGTTCTCCACAGGGGCCTTCCACTCTGCCAGGCTCGACCGCTGAGGCGCCACGGGACCCGCCCGCGACGCAGCCCTTCTGGAGACGAGGTCCACCAGGGCAGCGCATCTTCCTCGAATTTCAGAGGGTTACGACGAGAGCAACGATGATTCGAAGGCGTGGGCGCGGCGCCGCCGCGCGCATGATTCCAAGAACGTCGCGCCAAGGCCCGACCGACCCAGGCACAGGTTCTCCACAGGACACAGGTTCTCCACAGGAGACAGCTTTTCCACAGGAGGGAGCGTTTCCACAGGGCCTCTCGAGAGAATAGGATGCGACCCCCGCGAGCCAGCCCAGACATCGGGTGGCTGACGGGAAACGACCGTTCGCCTCCTCCGGCGGGTCTGCTCGTTCGAGCAGTGCCTCCGGAGCAGTCGTCGGCTGTGCTTCCCCTCCTCGAGTCCCCCCACGCGCGGAGCCGAGTCTTCATCGCCACGACAGCGCCGACGAAGAGGCCGGTCCGACGGAGGTCGGTCCATCGAAGCCGTGCCGCCGAAGCCCCCGAACGGGAACGTCGCCGACACCTTTTCGAGGTACCACCGCCCTCTCCCGGGAGTCCATGGGGAACTTGTCTTTTTCGTGTAAGCCGTTGTTTTTGATGGCCTATTTTCTTCCCCCCCGTGCCCTCCCCGCCCCGTGACGGCGCCCCCGGTCGGGGCCGTCGAAACGCGTCTCAATCCCCCGTGCAGCACAGATACAAGGGGAGCCGGGGAGCGCAGGCGGGTCGACGACCGCCGAGCGCAGGTCAAGAGTTATTTTCACAAGTATCTTCAGCCACTTGCGAAACAATCGCTGGGCGGACCAGGGATTTTCGCCCCAGAGCCGCACGGATGCTCCGGGCTCGGATGCGCCCGGGAAACTTGGCCCCTTCGGGCTGCCTTCGCTACGGCACCCCCCATGAGTCGCACCCCGCTCCTCGCGCGCTGTGTCCTCGGCGGAGGAGCCGCGCTCGCCGTGATGGCCCTCGCGGGCGCCGCGTCCGCACAGAGCACCATCGCCTCGGCGGATGCGCCCGCGTCCTTCGGCTACGACTACGGCGAGGTCGAGACGACCCGCAGCGCCGCCATGGGCGGCGCCCTTCGCGCAGCGGGAAACGGGACGACGGCGCCGTACCTGAACCCGGCGAACCTCGCGCTCACGCGCGTCTATCACATCGAGGCGCTCGCCCAGCTCACCCCCGAGTACGGCCGCCAGGTGTACGGCGGCACGATCGTCGACTCGACCACGAGCCGCGTCGCCGGCGGCGTCAGCGTGACGGGCGGCTTCATGGATCCGAAGGGGCCGGACCGCTCGTGGATCGACGTGCGGCTCGCGCTCGCGATGCCCATCGGTGACAACTTCTTCATCGGCCTCGGCGGTCGCTACCTGAAGCTCACGGAGAACGGCAACGGCCCGCTCGGCAACAGCAAGGTCTCCGGTGGCCTCAAGGATCCGTCGGGCGGACGCTCGTCGCTCGTCAACGTGCCCACGTTCGACGCCGGCCTCACCGTCAAGGCAGGCGACATCGTCTACATCGGCATCTCGGGACAGAACCTCACCTATCCCGGCAACGGCTACCTGCCGACGAAGGTCGGCGGCGGCGTGGCGGTCGCGACCAAGGACTTCACGCTCGAGGGCGACGGCGTCGCCGACTTCAACTCGTACAAGTCGCCGTCCGCGCGCGTGATGGCGGGCGGCGAGTACCTCCTGGTCGATCACATTCCATTGAGACTCGGATACAGGTTTGACCAAGGTGCGAAATCGCACGCGCTCTCCGGAGGTCTCGGCTACACGGCGCGCGAGTTCTCGGTCGAGGCGAGCGTGCGGCGAACCCTCGTCGGCCCGGCGGCGACGATGCTGTTCTTCGGCGTGGCGTACCACCTGGAGTCGAGCGGGCTCACGAAGACCGCCGAGCAGTTCTGAGCTCGACGGAAAGCGCAGCGCGAGCGCGGGCGGTCTTGTACTAGGATCGCGGCCCATGCTCGGTCTCGCCTGTCCCTCCGACCCCGCGTGGGCGCGTCGCGCCCGGTCCGAGATCGGCCGCGTGCTCGTCGACCACGCCCACTGCGAGATGAAGGCGGCCTCCAACGCGATCGCGCTGTCGGCGCGGTGCCTCGACGAGCCGGAGGTCGTGCGCGCGCTCGTCGACCTCGCCGAGGAGGAGCTTCGACACTTCCGGCGCGTGCTCGACGAGATCGAGCGCCGCGGACTCCGCCTCGAG
>CAYYKK010000091.1:0-23687 GCA_964467935.1 uncultured Polyangiaceae bacterium | reverse complement strand
CCGTGATCGATCTCGTCCTCGAGGAGCGACAGGAGCACCGCGCGCGCGAGCGGCTCGGTGGCGATCTCGAGCATGTCCGTGAAATAGGCGCCCGTGAACGTCTCGGAGAGGCAGGAGGTCTCGACGATCGAGAGGAGCAGATCGTCCGCCGTGCGCACCGCGAGCGCCGCCGGGACGGACGCGAGCTTGAGCGTCGTCGCGAGGCTCTCGCCGCCGTGCTTCTCGACCATGCGCCTGCACACGTCGGCGTGGTGCACCTCGTCGGTCGCGGCGCGCGTGAAGAGCGCGAGGGTCGCGGGCTCGCAGCCGTACGCGGCCGCCTCGAAGGCGATGCGACAGAACGCGCCGACCGCCAGGTGCTCCTGCTCGCGCCGCCACGACCACGCGTGGAGCAAGCGCGCGCGCCGCGCCGGATCGAGCGCGGGGACCGGCGCGTCCCAAGGGATCGCTCTGCGCGAGCCGTCCCTCAGCGACGGGAGATCGAGCGAGTCGCGCGGGCTCACTTCGGCGAGGGCGGCGGAGGCGGCGGTCCCTCCCGATGCGGGGGCGGAGGCGGCGGAGGGCCTTCGCGCGTCGGCGGCGGTGGAGGCGGACCCTCACGGGGGGGCGGAGGCGGCGGCGGTCGCGTCGCGGAGGCGGACGCGCTCGGCGCGCTCGAGGTCGCGATCTGGGCCGTCTCGTCCGGCGGCGGCGGACCTTCGCGCACCGGCTGCTCGGTCATCGGGACCGGCGGAGGCGGCCCCTCGCGATGCACGTCCCCGCCGCCGCACGCGGCCACGCTCGCCGCGGTCCCTGCGATGGCGATGCCCCCGAGCACGATCACCCGAAACAGCCGATCGTCTTTCACGGCGCGAGCCTATCACGGCGCTCCGCGACCCGAACAAGGGCCGCGAACGGGCGAGTCAATGAAAGCAGCGGCCCGCGCCGCGGTAGGTCGGCGCGCGCGCCTCGATGCGATCGCCGCGCACGAGGAGGTATTCGGGGAAGTGCTCGGCGAGCTCCCCGGCCTTCGCGTGGCGAAAGAAGATCGGATCGCCGATGCCCAAGGCGAAGTCGGGCGGCACGCGGACGGGCGTCTGCACTTCGCCGGCGCCCTCGAGCTGCGTGAGCGCGAGGCCCTCGGGCCACGCCACGATGGGCGATCGATCGCGGCCCGAGGCGCCCGAGGCGATGAAGCCGCCGCTCTGGCACGTGACGAGCCCGGGCCCTGGACGTCGCGTGATCGAGAGTGCGAAGTGGGCCGCCGGCGAGAGCGAGACGCCTCGATAGCCGTCGAAGAGGTGGCTGTCGACGAACCCGGAGCCCGCGGCGATCTCGGTCAGCGACGGGTCCTCTGACGACTCCGACACGCTGCCGCTCCCCCCTCCGTCGAACAGGTCGACGGAGAGCCCGCGACGCGCGAGCGCTCGCACGATCTCCGCGCGCTGCGCTCTTGCGGCCGTCATCGCGCGGCGCTTCATCGCTCGCTTGGCGGCGTCGACCACCGGCGCGGCGGCGTCGTCCGGAACGCCCGCGACGTGCGCTTCGTACGCGAGGAGGCCCGCGAGGGTGAGGTCGGGGTGCCGCGCGGCGCGCTCGGCGAAATCGGCGACCGCCTCGGGATCGTGCAGCGGGCTCCGCTTGACGCCGATGGAGACGCGCGCGCCGAAGGGCCGGTACGACACGTCCACGTCGACCACGATCGGCATGCGAATGCCCGCGGCGCGCGCCGCGGCGGCGGCCACCTCGAGGTGCATCGCGTCGTCCGCCGTCAAGGCGACGCGCTTTCCCCGCGCGACGGTCGCGGCGACCGCCGACGTCTCCGACGCTTGGGCCGTCGGATACGCCACGAGCAGATCGTCGAGGCCCTCGTCGGCGAGATAGCAGGCTTCGCGCGGTGAGAAGCAGAGGAGCCCTCGGATCACCTCGGGCGCGCGCGCGGCCACGTAGCGGAGGAGCGCGACCGATCGGAGCGATTTGGTCGCGACGCGGAGCGTCTTGCCGTGCCGCGCGAGCGGGGCCGTCAGCGCCTCGACGTTGCGATCGACGGCGTCGAGATCGACGAGCGCGACGGGCAGCGTCTCACCGCGGATCGCGCGCGCATAGCGCTCGTACGTGGGGCTCAGTCGCAAGGGTCGTCGAGCTTTCCCGGGGAGGGGACGCGCGGCGCGCCCGAGAGGAGACCCACGAGGAAGCAGCGATACTCGTGCTTCGGCGCCTCCGTCTGGAAGACCACCTCGTGGCCGTCCTCGACGCCGTCCTCGGGGTGCTGCGTGACGACCGCCGTCACCGCGCCGCCCGTCGCCGTCGTGACGTTGCCGCCGACGGGCAGCGCCACCGCCTTGCGCCCGCTCAGATCGAGCAGCCCGCCGAGCGAGGGCATGTCGGCGATCTCCGGCGCCGTCGTGTCGAGCTCGGTCCCCGCGAGATCGAGGCCGAACGAGAGGCTCGTCGCATTGGCGATCGGCGGCAGGATGTAATGGTCCACGATGCCCTGCATCATGAGGATGTTGCGCGGCGGGCCGTCCACCGGCTCGTGCACGATGCGCGACGCGTAGACCGGCGGGTCGGCGGGCTCGACGGCCCATTGAAACATGCTCAGGATCGGATCGAACTCGCTCAGCTCGTAGCCGGTGCCCGCGACCCCGACGAGGATCTCCGCGAGCGGCTTCACCGCGACCGGGTGGAGCTTGTAGATCACGTTCTCGATCCAGCTGCCGCCGGCGCCGCTCAGGAGGCCGACGCGGAACCGCGGCTCGAAGGCGAGCGCGAGGGGCGAAATCGTGGCGCCCATCGAATGCCCCATGAGCGCCATCGTCCCGGGATCGAAATGGGCGATCGATTGAGGTGCCGTCGCGCCGGGGCAATCGGTCACGTCGATCTGCACGCCCTCGAGGATGTGCGCCGCGAGCACGAGCTCCGCCGCCGATTGCCGGACGTTGTCGCGCAGCGCCTGCGGGTTGCCGACGTTGAACATGAGGAACTGCTCGTCGCCCATCGTGACGTTGCGCAGGCCGCCGTGGGGGCCGTCGATGCTCGCGCCCGCGAAGCCGGCCTTCGCGAACACGAGCCCCGGGCCCGTGCCGGGCACGAGCGCGGGGCCGCCCGTCATGCCCTGCACGCCGCGATCGACGAGCGGTCTGTCGCCTCCGGCGCCGGTGCGGCTCAGGACGACGATGGGATAGCCCGCTTGGGGCATCGGCGCGCGCGGAATGGTGACGACGAAATGGGCGGCCTCGTCGCGTACGAAGATGGGCTTTCCGTTCGCGTCGAACGTCCAATCGCCGCCCGTGTACGTGTAGGGCGGATCGCCCGATTGGTACTCGGGCATGTCGATGGTCGTCTGATAGACGCAAAAATCGTCGAAGACCTCGTTCCTCACGAACGGCGCCGTGGGCTTCGGGAGGGGCCGCGCGAGCATGTCCTTCACGACCGCGTCGAGCTCTTCCGTGGGCGCGCCGGTCGTGAACACCGCGAGACCGGAGACGCTCTTCGCATCGATCGAGGCCGCGCCGAGCGCCGAGATCGCCTTCTCGTAGGAGGCGAAGGCCGCGTCGCTCATGCCCTCGGGGCGCTGTCCCTTCGCGACCGCGGTCATCTCGCTGGAGACGCCGAGCGGCAGCTTCTGCGTGTCGCGCAAGCCCGTCGTGACGATCGCCGCGTAGAGCGTCTTCGGGCGCAGCGGGATGCCCTGCAGCGGGACGACGGCGAGCAGGTTCTTCCCGCCATAGGGGCCGGCGTCGGCGAGGAAGCGCGACGATACGGGATAGCGGCGCAGGTAGTCGGGCGAAGCGGGATCCACGCTGAGGAGCGCGATGGGCGAGCCGGTGGCGACGCTCGCGTGGACGCTCGGCAGATCGTCCGCCGCGATCGGCGCCGAGAGCTCGAAGAAGACGCCGCTCGTCGTCCCGAAGCCGCGCGCTTTGTGATCGAGCATCGCGAGGACGCTCGTCGCGAGGTTCGGGGTCGTCGGGAGCGGGAACGCGTGCAGATCGACCGTGCCGTCCGCGCCGAGCCGCGCGTCGGATGGGAACGGCGACGCGTAGAAGTCGCTCGCATCGGCGAAGCGCATCTTCACGGTCGTCGGGATCGGCGCCGGGGTCTCGCCGCCGCAGGACGCGGAGAGGCCGAGGCCGAGCCCGAGGAGCGCGGGCGCGCGGAGCCGACGAAGCCGAGCGACCGAGGACACGCAGCAAGGCTCTCACGAAGGACCGTCGACCGAAAGACGCAACGAGGCGGCCCTTTCGCCCGCGGGCGCGATCACGGATCCTCAAAAGAGCGGCGACGATGATCGCCCGCGCGCGCGAGGCAACGTAGGGTCGTCGGCTCGCCGCGCCGCGCGGCCACCGTGACCGAAGGCAGACGCCCATGAAGATCCCCACCCTCGCATCCACCCTGCTCGCCACCTCGCTCGCCGGCTGTGCGCTCTCCGCGCCCGAGGAGACCGGACGGGAGGCGAGCGCCATCCTGAGCGGCGCGGACGACACCAGCCACGCGGGCGTCGTCGCGATCGAGAACCCGGTCGAGAGCTGCAGCGGGTTCGTCATCGCGCCCGATCTCGTGCTCACCGCGCGCCATTGCGTCGGCCCGCTCGTCAACGAGACGTCGCCGTGCGTCGCGACGAACGGCGGGACGATCGTCACGCCGGGCGCGCCCTATGCGCCTTCGACGATTCAAGTGTACGTGAATCAGAATCTCTTGAAGGATCCAGGCGCCGCGCACGCCGTCGCCGAGGTGATCCTCCCGGCGGACGTCGTCGGGCTCTGCGGCAACGACGTGGCGCTGCTCCGCCTCGGCGAGGCGCTCGATCCGAGCGTGGCGATCGGTCTGCGCCTCGATGGTCCGCCCGTCGCGGGCGAGCCGGTGACGGCGGTGGGCTATGGGCTCTCGATGCCGGGCGTCGACGCGACCGGCGGCGTCCGTCGGAGCGTCGACGGCGTCACGGTGAGCAAGCTGGGACCGGTCCTGCCACGCTACGTCGACGGGGAGTGGACCATCAGCCAAGGCCCCTGCGCGGGCGACTCGGGGAGCCCCGCCCTCGACGCGGGCGGCGTCGCGATCGGCGTCATGTCACGCGGGAGCAAGGCGACGTGCGTCGACATGATCTACCAGCGCGTCGACAGCCACGCGGCGTGGCTGCGGGACGCGGCGCGGGCTTCGTACCAGCGGAGCGGGGTCGCGGTGCCGCCGTGGATCGATCCGAGCGTGGGCGGCGGTGGCGCAGGGGGCGGCGGCGGGACCGGAGCGGGCGGTGGGCACGCGACGACGCCGAGCGACACGGGAGGATGCGCCGTGGGCGACGCGCGACGCGATCTCGGCGGCGCGTGGGTGCTCGCGCTCGCCGCGATCGGCGTCGCCGCGCGACGTCGTCGGTGAGGGCTCGTCGGTGACGGCGTCTTCCGTGGAGGCGTCTTCCGTGGAGGCGTAGGCGTCGAGGCGCGCCGGCCGTCGCCGTCAGTCGCCCTCGTCGACCGCGCCGCGAAGCAAGGCGCGCTTCTTCGCGTCGAGCTCGGCGGCGAGCGACTCGTACGACTTCTGATCGAGGTCGTGGCCCTTCGAGCCCACCGCGTGGAGAAAGGCGATCGTGGCCTCTTCGAGCCTCTCGCGCACCTCGTCGACGCGGGCGCGCGTCTCGGCGTGCATCTCGCGCAGCGACACGGGGCCCACGCCGCCGAGCCTCGCGAAGATGAGCTCGAGGAGCGCGCGCTCGTTCTTCGTGCAGTGGCCGTCGATGTCGGCGACCGCGATCGCCGCGTGGAGCGTGCGCGCCTTGCCGTCGGTGGAGCGGATCTTCGCGAGCTCGCCTTCCACGTCGACGGGCTTCGTGTGCGAGTCGCCCCCGAAGAGCTCGATGAGGCGTCGCTCCTCGGGATCGAGCTTTCCGTCCGCGGTCGCGACGGCGAGGAGCACGCGCGCGCAAGCTTGGGTCTCTTCGGCGTTCATACGCCGAGTGTCGTGATCACCGCGCGTCCTCGTCAAGCCGGAGCGTCCACGAGACGTCGGTGACGTGACGTGGCGGATGATCGACTCTTCATCTTCACGGAGCGCGCGAGCGGACGCCGCGCCCGATCACTTCTTGTAGGTCGGCTTCGCCTTTGGCGTGTACTCGAAGCTCCGGAGGATCGAGACCGCGACGGACTTCTCGTCCGCGGGCGCGTCCTTGGCGACGATGACGATGTCGAGGTCGTGCGCGAAGTCGCCCGCGGAGTACGCGTCGAACCAGTAGAGATCGGCCGCGGCGCCGTCCTTCATCTTGCACGTCGCCGCGCCCGCGAGGACCGGGGCCTTCGACGGACCGAGCTCGATCACCTCGGGGCCGGCGGTGTGCTTCAGGTCCTTGATGAGCGCCGACTTGCTCCACAGATCGATCGAGGCCTGTGTCGCGTTCATCTTGAGGTTCACGTTCGTGACGAGCGCGGCCTTGCCCGAAGGGCTCCAGTTGATGCCGCCGCCACCGGCCGCGGTGTATCTCCACGGGGCCTTGGCGCGCGCCGGATCGGGCAGGTGCATCGTGTAGTCGTCGGTCATGCCGTCACCGCGACCGCCGCCGAACATGATCTCGAGCTTCTCGGGGGGCGCGCCGGTGAAGGGCGCCTTCCAGTCGGCGCCGCCGAGGACGTCGATCGCGCCCGCGCTCGCGGCCGCTGCGCTCGATGACGGGGCGCTCGACGCCGCGGCGCTCGCGGCCGGCTTCGACGACTTCGACGGCGCGGCGCTCGAGGCGGCCGACGCCGAGCTCGCGCCCGCGTCGCCCTTCGATCCACACCCCGCGAGAAGCACCCCGAGCGCCAAGCAACCAATCATCTGTCTCATTGTGGGGCGATACTACGCGCCCTTGCCGCGGGGCTTCCCCGTTTTCGACGCTAGCGCTCGACCGAGACGAGGAACGTCCGGTTGCCGGACTCGGAGGTGAGGGTGAGCTCGGTCTCGCCCTCTTCGACGCCCGCGATGACGAAGACCGAGCGGTGGCTCACGTTCTCGTCGGCGTAGGCGTGATCGAGCCAAGGGCTCTTCGTCTTCGCGAGGTGAGCGGGCAGGACGCGCGCGATCTTCGGGTCGCGGGTCGACGCGCGCGCGTCGTCGCAGGGGCCGCCCGACCAGACGTCACGACACTCGATCGCGAGCGCGACGCCCTTCCCGACGCGGAGCGTGTCTTCGCCGTCGCGGGTCTTCACCCAGAGGGTCCCGACGCGCGACGGTGGCGGGACGCTCACGGTGTGGACCCACGGCGCGCACCCGCCTGCGAGCGATGCGCCGACGACGAGCGCGAGGCTTCCGAGCCGGCGCCTCACGACGCGCCTCGCTTGCGAGACGGAGCCGAAATCTCGGCGGTGCCCGCGCGCGGGCGCACCACGATCTGCATCGTCGACGTGACCCCGAGCATCTCGACGCGCAGCGTGGCCGTGCCGGGCGAAGCCGCGACGACGCGGCGGCGCGCGTCGTCCCCTTCGCGCAAGAGAGACAAGATCGGTGGATCGACGCTCCACGTCGATTCGCCGGCGCCGAGGAGGCGCTGGCCACCGGCGATCGGGCGCGCCGACAGCCGCAGCTCTTCTCCGACGAGCACGTCGATCGTCCCGTCGACGCGCGCCTCGGTGGTCCGTCCAGGCAGCGCCGCGTCGAGCTCGAGCGCGGTGGGCTTCTTCACCCAGACGTGGAGGAAGTCGAGCACGGTGCTCGCGTCGGAGACGAAGAGCAGCGCGCTCGTCCCTTCGCTCCTGCCGACCACGCGTCCGCCGTCGACCTCGAGGATGCTCGGCGCGGCCGACTCGTAGTGGAAGCCGGGGCTCGTGCTCCCGTCGAGCGTGAGGTGGGTCTCCGGCGCGGCGGTCGCGCCGAGCGCGATCGGCGCGTCGAAGGCGCGGGCGCATCGGAGATCGCCCGCCTCACAGGAGTCTTGGGTCACCGCCTGCCCGAGCGCGCCGGCGCCGCATCCGGTCGCGAGTGCGCCGATGCCGACGACGCAAAGCCAAGGAACGTGGTTTCTCATGGTGTCCTCTCCGTCCCCGCGTCCGTCGGAGGCGAAGCCTCCTCAGGCGCGGGCACCTCGAGAACGGCGCGCGATCGCTCGCGCTTGCGCCGCGATCTTGCTCGACGCGTCACATCGAGCGGACGTGCGGGCGCGCGCCGCGATCGGCGGGGCAGCTCCCCTCGATGCTCGATCGCTCGGGCGTGAGGCTCCGCAGGTAAGCCACGACGGCGGCGCCGTCGTCGTCGGAGAGCGCGGAGAAGCGCGGCATCGACGCGCAGAGCGCTTCGCCCTCGTCGTCCACGCCGTCTCGGATCGCGCGGACGATCGCGTCGTCGGACCATTCGCCGAGCCCGGTCTCGCCGTCGGGCGTGAGGTTCGGCCCCGCGGGGCGCGCGAGGCTGCCCTTGCGGCCGCCGAGCGCCCCCGTCGCGCCGCTCGGATCTTCGTGGCAATCGCGGCAGCCGAGCGCGTCGACGAGGCCTTCGCCGCGCGCCGCGGCCCCTCCCGACGCGCCGTCTTCGGCGCGCGCCGTCGAGGTCGCGCGCTCCTCCCCGGCGGGACCCTCGGGCGCGCACCCGACGGCGAGGAACGAAGAGACGACGAGCATGGCGACGAATCGGCGGAACATGGCGAGACCCTCCTGCCGCGCCCTCGCGCGACGAAAGGGGTGTCGGCGCCTCGACGCGGGAGTTGCGAAAAAAGGGGAGGGTCTCGGCGCGCGTTCGCCCGAGGCCGCGCGCTCGCGGCGGAGTTCCCTCGGGGCCGCGGTTCGAATAGGAGCCTCCGCATGCGCCGTCGCTCGCTGGCCCTCTCCTTCTCGCTCGGTCTCGCCGCGTGCGGCGCGAGCGCCCCCGAAGCGCAGGCGCCGCAAGCGGACGCGCTGCCGACGGGGCGCGATTGCGCGCGCGCGAAGAGCTGGTGCGGCGACGGCCGCTGCGTCGTCGAGATCGACAACGACTGCAAGCTCCCGATCACCTGTCAGCTCCGCGTCGAGAGCCTCTGCCAGAACACGAACGGCGAGACGGGACCCGCCGACGCGTCGACGCAGAAGGTCACGCAGCTCGGACACTCGAAGAACGCGCTCGAGGCGAAGGTCGAGTGCGGCCAAGGCACGCCGGTGCTCACGAAGGTCCAGTCGCTCGACTGCATCTGACGACGCGCTCCCCGGATTTCGCGCGCGCGAGCCCGATCGCTTAGCCTTCGGACATGTCGGGTGACCGTACGGAACGAGGACTGGGCGACACGATCCCCGATCGCACGCGGCGCACGGTGAACGTCGCGGAGCGGCTCAGCGACGCCGAGATCGCGCGGCCGGTCGATCTCGACGCGAACCCGATCGAAGATCTCGACAGCGACGCGAGCCGCTACCAGGCGCTCGGAACGATCGGCGAAGGCGGGATGGGAGAGGTCCGCCTCTGCCTCGATCGTCGCATCGGGCGCGAGGTCGCGATGAAGGTGATCCAGCGCGACCAGGGCTCCTTCAGCGACGCGAAGCTCCGCTTCTTCCGTGAGGCGCGGGTGCAGGGTCAGCTCGAGCACCCGGCGGTCGTGCCGGTGCACGATCTCGGCGTCGGTCCGGACGGGCCCTACTTCACGATGAAGCGCATCCGCGGCCTGACGCTCGAGGACGTGCTCGTCGCGCTGGCGGAGGGGGATCCCGACGCACAGCGCGCGTACCCGCTCCGTCGCCTGCTCACCGCGATGAGCACCGTCTGCCTCGCCGTCGCGTTCGCCCACTCGCGCGGCGTCATTCATCGCGACCTCAAGCCGGCGAACGTGATGCTCGGCGCCTTCGGCGAGGTGCACGTGCTCGACTGGGGCGTCGCGAAGCTCGCCGGCGCGACCGAGGGGGCGCGCCCGATCGTCGACGTGCCGAAGGGTGAATCCGGCAAGACCGCCGTCGGCGAGATGATGGGCACGCCGGGGTACATGGCGCCCGAGCAGGCGATGGGCGCGGTCGAAGGGATCGACGGTCGCACCGACGTCTACGCTCTCGGCGCCATCCTGTTCGAGATCCTCACGCTGAAGCCGCTGCACGCCGGAGACTCGGTCCCCGAGCTCGTCGCCTCGACGCTCCGCGGCGCCGACGCGAGGGCACGCGCGAGAGCCCCGGAGCGCGCGATCGCAGCCGAGCTCGAGGCGCTCTCGGTGCGCGCGACGGCGCTCTCGCCCGCCGATCGCCTCGCGTCCGCGCGCGAGCTCGCGGAGGCGATCGATCGGTTCCTCGACGGCACGCTCGACTCGGAGCGCCGCGCCGCCATGGCCGAGGCGCACGCGAGGGCGTCGCTCGCCGCGACCGAGAGCGCGCTCGCGAAGGGGGACGAGCACGCGCGCCGCACGGCGATGCGCGAGGCCGGCGCGGCGCTGGCGCTCAACCCGGGCGAGCCGACGGCGCTCGAGGCGCTCGCGCGGCTCCTCCTCTCGCCCCCCGAGATCATGCCGAAGGAAGCGCAGGCCGAGTACGACGCGCAGGTGCACATCGAGCGCTCCGCCGCGCGCGGACCGCTCTTCTCGTACCTCGGTTGGCTCGCGTTCTTGCCGATCGTGTTCCTGCTCGGCGTTCGCGACGTGACGCTCGCGGCGATGGCCGTGGTCGCCGTCCTCGCGGCTGGCGCCGCCGCGTTCGCCGCGTACAAGCTCGACGCCGGCCCGCGCGCGAAGCTCGGGGTCTACCTGCTCGGATCGATCGTCGTCCTGCTCTCGAGCACGCTGATGGGGCCGTTCATCCTCGTCCCGAACCTCGCCGTCACGAACGCGCTCGCGTTCGTGCTCTACGGCGATCGCCGCCACCGGGTGGCCTCGATCGCGATCGCGGGGCTCGGCGTCACGCTGCCCTTCGTCGCGCAGCTCCTCGGCTGGCTGCCGAGCTCCTATGCGTTCACCGACCAGGGGATGACGATCCTCCCGCACCTCGCCGACCTCCCGCGTGCGGGCACCCTCGCGTTGCTCTTCATCGCGAGCCTGGCGCTCGTCATCCCGCCCTCCATCTTCGCCGCGCGCGTGCACGACGAGGTGAACGAGGGCCAGCGCCGCGCGTTCCTCCACGCGTGGAACCTCCGCCAGCTCCTCCCCGAGGGCGCACGCGCGGCGGGCGCCGGTCGCTGAGCGCGACGAGCGGCGCTCCGTCAGCTCCGCGGGGCGCTCCTCCGCGTCCCGAGATGCCACGCCACGCCCACCGTGAGGAGGGCCGACGTGTTCATGATCAAGTCGAGGACGGTGTCCTCGGTGAAGAAGGGTCCGCCGGCGCCGAGGAGGTACTCGATCGCCTCGTTCGCCCAGCCGATCGACCACGCGATCAACAAGAGGAGCACCCTCAGGGGCGCGCCGAGTCGGCCCGTCCTCGCGAACGTACGCGCGAAGGCGAGCATCCCCGCGCCGAGCAGCGAGAAGCCCCCGAAGTGCTCGAACCGGTTCGTCAGTCGCGTGACGCGGTAGAGGTCGAGCACCGGCACGAGCAGGACGAACGCCGTGAAGAGCGCGAACGCGCCGCCGATCCAGCGCGGGAGCGATCGACCTCGGCGTCGCGCGATGGCCTCGCTCCCCCACACCGTCGCGGTGAGCAACCCGGCGTACGCGATCCGAAGATCCTGCAGCGGATCCAGCCGGTGCAGCGCGCGCGCGGCGACGGCCGTCCCGAACACGAGCGCGAGCGGGAGCGCAGGATGCACGGACCTCACGGCCGGACCCTAGCAGCTCGACGACGCCGCGGCCGGATCGTCAGCGCGCGATCTCGAGCCGATTTCTCCCCGACTCCTTCGCCGCGTAGAGCGCGACGTCCGCGCGACGGAGGACGTCGCCGAGCGGCTCGCCCTCCCTCCGCTCGGCGAGCCCGATGCTCACCGTCACCGTGCGCGATCCGACGCTCGTCTCGATGGGCGTGCTCATCACGGCCGCGCGGATGCGCTCGAGCGTCGTCCGCGCGTTCTCGAGCCTCGTCTCCGGGAAGAGGACGACGAACTCCTCTCCGCCATAGCGCGCCACCACGTCCTCCTTGCGGACGCGCTCCCGAACGCGCGACGCCAGCGCGACGAGCACGACGTCGCCGGCGGCGTGCCCGAGCTCGTCGTTCACCGCCTTGAAGTGATCGACGTCGAGCATCGCGACGCTCGTCGCGTGCCCGTGGCGCTTCGAGCGCTCGATCTCGGCCTCCGCGAGCTCGAAGAAGTGCCGCCGGTTGTAGAGGCCCGTGAGGCCGTCGAGCGTCGCGAGACGCCGGAGCCGCTCCTCGGCGAGGCGCTGCTCGGTCACGTCGTGAAACCCCACGAGCAGCGCGGGCGTGCCGCCGAACGAGAAGGAGCCCGCCGACAGCTCCGCCCAGAACGACAGCCCCGATCGCGTCCGGAGCTCGGCCTCGAAGCGCTCCACGCGCCCGCTGCGCTTCACCGCGTCGAGCAGGCGCAGCCGATCCGTCGGGTTGACCCAGATCGACGCGAGCTCGAGCGTGCCGAGCTCGTCGCGCGTCACGTCGAACATCGTCGCCGCGCGCTCGTTCGCGTCGAGCAGCGCCTCGTCCGCGATGGAGGTCACGACGAGCGCGACGGGCGCGAGATCGAACAGCGCGCGTACGTTCTGCTCCGCGCGACGTAGCTCGCGCGTGCGCTCTTCGACGAGCAGCTCCAGCTTGTCGCCGTAGGCCGAGAGCTCGCTCCGCTGGCTCGCGTGCTCGCCGGCCGCGAGCGCCATGGCGACGAAGTCGGCGAGCGTGCCCGCGACGAGCTCCTCCCAACCGCGCCAATGGCGAGCCCGGCCGACGTGCTCGAGGCAGAGGACGCCGACGAGCTCGCCGCGCAGGAGGATGGGCGCGTCGAGCATCGACGTGATCCCGAGCGGCACGAGGTAGCCGTCGGTGAACTCGTGCGTGCGCGGATCGGTGCGGGCGTCGTCGGCGGCGATGCATCGAGCGTCGCCGATCGCCGCGAAGTACGACGGCGTGTCGCGCGCGGTCAGCACCACCCCGCGCGAGTGCTTCGCCGCCTCGGCGTCGAAGAGGTCGGCGCACTCGATGCTCGAGCGATCCGATGCGAGCCGCCACACGCTCGCGCGGCGCACCGCGACGACCCGCGTCGCGAGCTCGGTCACGAGCGCGAGGGCCCCGTCGAGGTGCCCGCGCGCGACCGCCTCGGAGCGCATGAGGACCCCGAGCGCCTCGTGCAGCGTGCGCAGCGACGCCGACGACTCCGGCTCGCGATCGGCGGACGAGGGGGCGCTCATCGTGGTGCGAGCGTACACCGGCCCGCCGCGCCGGCCGTAAGCCCTCGAGCTCTCACGGCGTGACGCCGATGCTGGAGACGTCGTTCTCCGTGCCGCCGCCGAGGTCGAAGATGTCGAGGTCGGTGACGACGCCTTGCCCCTGGAACGCCGCCTGGTAGACGCCGCGGACGTCGGCGACGAGGACGCGCCCCGCGAGCGCTCCGCGCGACACCATCGCGAGCGCGCCAGGCACCTGCGGGCCGGTCGTCTTGTACGTGAGCTCGCCGACAACGGAGAAGGGCGCCGCTTGGGCGGGCTGGTACGCGAGCACGAAGAGCGCGTCGCCGAACCCGGAGACGACGAGCGCGGCGTCGTCGAAGGGTGAGGTCGCCAGCGCGAACGGATCCTGCAGATCGGCGACCTTCGCCGCTGCGCCGAGGCCCGAGGTGGTGACGGGGACGAACGCCACGCTGTTCGGCGTCGCCGAGAAGGCCGAGTTGTCGCCGATGAGGAGGAACCGCGCGTCGTGCGTCAGCGCGACCCCGCTCACGACGGCGTCGGCGTCCGAGAAGGGAAGCGCGGAGCCCTTCGCCGTCGGCGTGACCGCGCCGAGATCGATGCGCGCGACCGTGTCGCCCGTCGCCGCGCCCGGGACCTCCTTCGCCGCGAGCACGGCCTCGTCGCCGCTCAGGAACGCGAGATCGCTCGCGCTCTTGGTGGCGACGACGAGGCCCACGTCCTTCAGCGAGTCGTCGCACCCGATGTCGATGCGATAGACGCCCCCGCCCGAGGCCTGAAAGTCCGGATCGACGACGTAGAGATGATCGCCCGCGGCGCTCATCACGAGGCGATCGGCGTAGTAGGCGCCCGCGTGCTTCGCCTCGAGGACCTCGACGCTGCCGTCCGTGTGCAGCCGGAAGACGCCGATCGATCCGTCGTCTTGGACGGCGAAGCCGAGCTTCGCGTCGGGCGTGAAGACGATCGTGCGATCGGTCGGGACGCCCATCGAGAAATGCGTCCCCAGCTTGGCGAGCACGCCCTGGGCGGAGAGCCCGAGCACCTCGTAGTCGGTGCCCTTGTTGCCTTGCGCGTCGAAGCCGTGGCCGACGACCACGAACCGATCGGCGTCCGCTGGGCCGAGCGTGCGCGAGCACGATCCGCCGCCCGCGCCCGTCGAGGTCGATGCGACGCTCGTCGCGCCACCGCCCGCGCCCGTCGCCGTGCTCGACGACGACGCGCCGCCGCTCGCGGACGTCGTGTCGTCGCCGCCGCACGACGCGGCCAGCGAGAGGAGGGCGGGGAAGGCGAGGACCGTGAGCGGGTGGCGCAGCGAGAGCATGCGCCGCCATATCACGTCGCCCGCGTGGCTTCTGCGGGGCTCGCTGCGGCGCGCGACGCAGCGGCCGAGCCCTCACCTCTCGTTTCGCTGTCGGCGCGGGTCGTCGTCGAGCGCGAGGTCGGCCTCGATCTCGGCCTCCTGATCGCGCCGCTCCGCCGCGGCGCGAGCCACGGGCGCCGGCGCGATCGGCGCCACGCGCACGCGAGGCACGCGCGTCGCGATCAAGTGCGAGAGGGCGCGCGCGTCGTGCTCGATCCGCGGATCCGGCGAGCGACGCGACAACGGCTGCGCGGCCTTCGGCGTCGGGAAGAAATAGAACGCGGCGTGGATCGCGAGCAGCACGCCGAAGCTCACGACCGGGAACTCGAACCACCACTCGCGCCCGTTGCCGAACACGTTGTCGGAGAAGTTGAGGAGGAAGAAGAACGCCGCGAACGCGGCCTGGATGCCGGCGTGGCGATAGAACCGGTTCTTCCTGCGCAGCTGGTCGCTCGCGGGGGCCTCGACGGCGCCACGCTTGACCATGTCGCGCATCGCCGCTGCGAGCGTCGGCTCGTCCACGCCGACCTCTCGCGCGGCGGAGGCGATCTCCTCGTAGCGATAGCCCGTGGTGGTGTCGGCGACAGGCTGGAGCGCGAGGGCGCGATCGAGGATCTCTTCGAGCTCCTTCGGCGAATAGCGACGCGACAGCGTCGGCGCCGGCTGCGCACGCGCCGCCGTCCACGCGGGCGGCGGTGCGCTCGGAGGACGGGGCCATTCCTCTCGCGGCGGGCGCTTCGTCGGCGCTCGGGGGGTCGCGCCCTCGGCGCTCGAGGTCAGCGCGTCGACGATCTCGTGCATCGACGCGAAGCGCTCCGCGGGTTTCTTCCGCAGCGCCCGCAGGATCACGCGCGCGACCCCCTCCGGCACCTCGGGGCCGAGAGGCGCCGGCTCGTCCGTCAGGATCGCCGCCATCAGCGCCATCGAATCGTTCGCCACGAACGGCGGTCGGCCTGCGCAGAGCTCGTACGCCGTCACGCCCCAAGCGAACTGGTCGGTGCGGCCGTCGACCGCGTCGCCCCGGATCTGCTCGGGCGCCATGTACATCGGCGTGCCGACCTTCACGCCCTCCGCGGTGAGCGTGGCCAAGCTCGCGGAGGTCGGCGCGCTCGGATCGACCGCCTGCCGATTTCGCCGCGCGATGCCGAAGTCGAGGACCTTGACCCGGCCGTCGGCGCGCACGATCACGTTCTCGGGCTTCACGTCGCGGTGCACGAGGTTCGCGTCGTGCGCGGCGGCGAGCCCGCTCGCGACGCCCGCCAAGATGGACACGCGCTCGGTCATCGGCACCGAGGCGTCCCCGATGAGCGATCGGATCGATCGCCCCGAGACGAGCTCCATCGCGATGAAGGGGCTCCCGTCCGCTTCGCCCACGTCGTAGACGTGGACGACGTTCGGGTGATCGAGGGCCGCCGCGGCGCGCGCCTCGCGCAGCATGCGGGCCCTGCCCTCGGTGTCGTCGTCCCCCCCGCCGAGGAGCACCTTCAGCGCGACCCGGCGATCGAGGCGCTCGTCGAGCGCGCGGTAGACGCGCCCCATCCCGCCCTCGCCGAGCGGCGCCTCGATCACGTAGCGCTCGACGCGCTCACCGGGTCCGAGAGTCCTCATCGCGGCGGCTCAGACCGGCGTGTTCCACCCGCCGATGTCGGCGACCAGCCGATCCGATTCGCTCGGCCCCCACGTGCCGGGATCGTACTCGTAGAGCTCTCGGGCCTCGTGGATGATGGGCTCGACGATCGCCCAGGCCGCCTCGACCACGTCCTCGCGCGCGAAGAGCGTCGCGTCGCCGAGCATCGCGTCGCCGAGGAGCCGCTCGTACGCTTCCATGCGGCCGCCCGCGCCCTGCTCGGCCTCTTCGACGACGGAGAGCTCGACGGGCGCGCCGACCATCTTCTCGCCAGGCAGCTTGCGCCGCGCGCCGAGCGCGATCGCGACCTTGGGGCTCAAGCGGAAGCGGATGTAGTTCCCCATCGGCGGCGCCGCCTCCTTGAAGACGACCTGCGGCGGGTTCTTGAACTCGATCATCACCTCGGTGCACGTCTGCTTCAGCGATTTGCCCGCGCGCACGAAGAACGGCACGCCGTCCCATCGCCACGAGTCGACGAAGATGCGCAGCGCCGCGTACGTCGGCACCCTCGATCCGGGCGCGACGCCGGGCTCGTCGTGGTAGCCGCGGAACTGGCCGCTGACGACGCGGTCGGCCTCCATCGGCCTCACCGTGCGCAGGACCTTCGCTTGCTCGTCGCGGATCGCCTCGGCGTACGTGCTCGAGGGGGCCTCCATCGCGAGGTAGCTCACGACCTGCAGGAGGTGGTTCTGGATGACGTCGCGGATGACGCCGGTCTCGTCGTAGAACTTGCCGCGCCCGCGCACGCCGAACTCCTCCGCCATCGTGATCTGCACGTTCTCGACGAAGTTGCGGTTCAGCACCGGCTCGAGGAAGGCGTTCGCGAAGCGGAAGTAGAGGATGTTCTGTACTGCCTCCTTGCCGAGGTAGTGATCGATGCGGAAGATCGACGCCTCGGGGAAGACCTCGTGCAGGGTCCTGTTGAGGGCGCGCGCCGACGCGAGATCGCGGCCGAACGGCTTCTCGACGACGACGCGCGCGTCGGCCGAGAGGCCCGAGGCGGCGAGCTTCTCCACGACGGTGGGGAACATGCTCGGCGGGATCGCGAGGTAGTGGGTCGGCCGCTTGGCGCCGCCGAGCTCCTTCTTGATCGCCGCGAACGTCGCGTGGTCCGCGTAGTCGCCGTCGACGTAGTGCAGCCGCGCCGCGAGCTTCGCGAACGACGCCTCGTCGAAGTGGCCGTACTCGGTGATGCTCTTGCGCGCGCGCTCGATGAGCATGTCGCGCGTGTAGCCGCTCTTCGCCACGCCCACGACGGGCACCTCGAGCCGTCCGCGGTTCGAGAGCGACAGGAGCGCGGGGAAGATCTTCTTGTAGGCGAGGTCCCCGGTCGCGCCGAAGAAGACCAGCGCGTCCGACGGCTGCTGCTCGCGCGAGGTGTCGGCGCCGCTCATTTCTTCTCCACGTGACCGCCGAACCCGAGGCGCATCGCCGAGAGCACGCGGTTCTGAAAGTCGTCCTCGTTGCGGGACGCGAAGCGCTCGAAGAGCGCGGCGGTGAGCACGTGCGCGGGCACGCCCTCCTCGTTCGCGGCGGCGATCGTCCAGCGACCCTCGCCCGAGTCGGCGACGCGCCCGCTGAACTCGGAGAGCTCCGGGCTCTTCGCGAGGGCGGCCGCCGTCAGATCGAGGAGCCACGACGTGACGACGCTCCCGCGGCGCCAGACCTCGGCGATGTCGGCGAGGTCGAGATCGTATTGGTAGTGCTCCGGGTTGCGGAGCGGCGCCGTCTCGGCGTCCTGCGCCCGCCCGGCTTTGCCGATGTTCGCGCGCGCGAGGATGTTGAGGCCCTCTCCATACGCGGCCATGAGCCCGTACTCGATCCCGTTGTGGACCATCTTCACGAAATGGCCCGCGCCGTTCGGCCCGCAGTGGAGGTAGCCGTCTTCGGCGGTGCTCTTGCGTCCCTCGCGGCCGCGGGTCGGCGGGATGTCGCCTCGACCGGGCGCGAGCGTCTTCCAGACGGCGTCGAGCCTCCGCACGGCCTCCGTCTCGCCGCCGATCATGAGGCAATACCCACGCTCGAGGCCCCAAACGCCGCCCGACGTGCCGACGTCGATGTAATGGATCTTCTTCGCCGAGAGCGTCTTCGCGCGGGCGATGTCGTCTTGGTAGTGCGAGTTGCCGCCGTCGACGATCGTGTCGCCCTCGGCGAAGAGCGGCGTGAGCGCCTCGAGCGTCGCGCCGACCACCGAGGCCGGCAGCATGACGCACGCGGCGCGCGGCGGGGTCAGCTTCGCGGCGAAGTCCTCGAGGCTCGACGCCGGCGTCGCGCCCTCTTTCGCGAGCGCGTCGACGGCCTCTCGCGAGCGGTCGTAGACGACGCAAGTGTGCCCCCCGCGCATGAGCCGTCGCACCATGTTCGCGCCCATGCGGCCACAGCCGATCATCCCGAATTGCATGACGTTCCTCCCGTCGAACGGTTTTGCGAGGGGCGAGCATAACCGGTCTTCGCGCGCCGTCGAGGGAGCGGTGGCCACGCGCGCAATCGCGCCTCTCAGTCGCGCGCCTCGAGCTTCGCGGCGAGCTCGTGGACGCGCAGGATGATCGACAGATCTCGCTTCTCCTGCGCCCAATCCATGAGCGCGAACAGGTGGGTCTGCTCGCGCACCAAGCGCTCGGGGCGGTGCTCGAAGAGCGAGAGGTAGTGCTGCGCGATCGCGTCCTCGTCGAACGCGAGCGTCTTCGTCAGCGGGTAGCGAACCGTCGCGTGGAGCGCGAAATGCGCCCGCGTGGGCTCCTGCACGAGACGGAGCGATCGAAGTGCGTCGAGGTGACGCTGGGCGCGCGCACCCGCGCCGGACAGCGCCGCGAGCGAGCCCGCGTCCATGTGATCGCCGCGCATGTGGGCCAGCACCGCGAGCATGCGGCGCGCCGCGGGCGACACGTGACGGATCGCCTCGAGGACCACGCCGCGCACCTCGGGGACGTCGTCCTCGTGATCGAGGGGCGCGATGCGATCGACGCCGCGCGCGCGGAGCCTGCGCGCGAGCGCCTGCTCGTCGAGCGTCCCCGTCGTGACCATCGCGTCGGCGAGGTCGAGCGCCACCGGGTGCCAGCGCAAGAGGCGCGTGAGCCGGGCCACGCTCGGGAAAGGGCTCCTCTGCGTCGAGACGAGCGCCGGGACGATCGGGAAGAGCGTCACTCCCCCGAGCAGGCAGCGGCGCGCGGTGACGATCCACGTCGTCGGCGATCCGCGCAGCGACTCGAGGGTCGCGGCCGTCGTCGCGTCGTCCTCGTGGTTGTCGAGCACCACGAACGCGGGCGCCTCGGCGAGCGACGCGCGGACGGCGCGCGTGGGATCCGCCGTGATCGGAAGGCCGAGCTGGAGCGAGATCATCTGCATCACCGTCGTGCGATCCCACGCGCCGATGCGGACCCAGAGGAGACGACCCGAGAAGTGCCTCGAGAGCGCGTGACCGAGCGCGCACGCGAGCGTGCTCTTGCCGCTGCCTCCGCCGCCCACGAGCGCGATCGTCGTCGGGTGTTGGGCGCGGACGAGCGCTGCGAGCGTCGCCATCTCGGCGCGCCGCCCGCGAAAGGAGCGCGGTCGCGGCGGAAAGCGGGTGGGCGGAGCGGCGCGCCCTGCCCTCGATTCACTCATCTCGAGCCTCCGCGCCGTGGGACCCGACGCGCGTCGACGCTATCATGGGCCCCCGCGCATGACGATGGCAGCGACGAGCGACGCGACGTGGCCGAGGTGAGCGAGCTCCGTGCGCCGACGCGCGTCGTCCACCACGCCGAGGCGATCGGTTGGCTCGCCGCGAACCCCGCGACCCCCGCGACGAGCGTGATCACGTCGCTGCCCGACGCTTCCGAGGTGCCCGAGCTCGACTTCGACGCCTGGCGCGCTTGGTTCGTCGACGCGGCGCGCGCCGTCGTCGCGTGGACCCCCGCCGACGGCGTCGCGATCTTCTACCAGAGCGACGTGAGGCGCGGCGCTGCGTGGATCGACAAGGGGCACCTCGTCGCGCGCGGCGCCGAGGAGGCGGGCGCGACCTTGCTCGCGCACACCATCGTTTGTCGCGCGCCGGCGGGGACGGTGGCGCACGGGCGCGCGACGTACTCGCACATGCTCACCTTCACGCGGGGCGACCGTCCTCCGCCGCGAGGGCGTCCCGACGTCCTGCCGGACGCGGGGCTCATGCCGTGGAGCAAGGCGATGGGAGCGGCGGCGTGCGTCGCGGCGTGCACGTTCCTGCGCGACGAGACCTCGAGCCGAACCGTCGTCGATCCGTTCTGCGGCAGCGGGACGGCCCTCGCCGTCGCGAACGCGCTCGGCTTCGACGCCGTCGGGATCGATCGGAGCGCGCGCCGCGTGCGCCTCGCGCGGAAGCTCCAGGTATCGGCGGCCGATCTCGCGCCCCGCGCTGGCCTCAGGGCTTGAGGCTCTTGCACATCGCGATGGCGGCCGTCCGCGCCGCGTCGTCGGCGAGCATCGTCGTGCACCGCACGCCCGCGCCGGGGCCGATCTTCCGGTACATCGTGAGGAAGTAGTTCGCGCCGGCCGAGCCCGTGTTGTCGAACGTCACGAACCAGCCGTCGGCGAGCTTCTCCGACTTGAAGTTCTTCGGGGTGAAGAGGTCGTCCGCGGCCTTCTCCTCCGCGATCGTCTTCGGATCGGTGTCCTTCTGCGCGGTGACGGTGACGGTCGCCTTGCCCGAGCTGACCAAGATGCCGAGCTCCCCGCCGTCCGAGACCATCGGATCCTCGGGGGTCTCCACGTCCATCTGGAGCTTCAGCTTGTCGAGCTTCACGTTCTTCGTGCCGCTCTTCGTCGCGGCCTTGTCGTCTGCCTTCGCGGTCGACTTGTCCGCCGACTTGTCGGAAGCCTTGTCGTCGGTGTTCGTGGCGGCCTTCGCGCCGTCGCAACCCGCGAGGGTGGCCGCGAGCGCGAGCGGAGCGAGGAGGGCGAGAGGAGCGAGCGGGCGAATCTCTTTCATCGAAGGTCTCCGGGTGGGTGCGCCGAGGGCCGAGCCCCCGTGCCGTGGTGAGCGCTTCCTACGTCCCGCCTTCGCCGCTCTCCTTGGACATCCGTCGACATCGCGTCCTCTCGCTCAACGCCGCGGTTTCGCCGGCGCGCTGGCCTTCGCCTTCCGTTTCGTCGCGGGGGGGCTCCCCTCGTCGCGGCGCGCGGACGCGTCGCTCGCGAGCTCCGCGGCGCGGGCGCTCCACCCCTCGAACGCGGCACGCG
This sequence comes from uncultured Polyangiaceae bacterium, assembly GCA_964467935.1. GTDB lineage: Bacteria > Myxococcota_A > Polyangia > Polyangiales > Polyangiaceae > CAYYKK01. The sequence goes on along the minus strand of CAYYKK010000091.1, from coordinate 2,348 downwards.
TCCACCGATCTCCGTCGGCTACGAGCTTGAGACCCACGCGGAAGAGTCGGATCGGACCGCCGTCCTCGAGCGCTCGGTCCGGCGCTCGCGGGCTCGACGTCCGCGTCACGTGCGCGAGGCCGAGCGAGCCGATCGAGAGCGCGACGCGCGTCGCCTCGGTGGGCGTGAGCCGCGCCTCGCCGCCCACCACCGCCACGATCGCGTTGACGAGAAAGGCCAGCTCCTCGAGGTGCGCCGCGAACTTCGCCGGATCCGACGCGCGCAGCGCCGTCATCGCGTCTTCGAGCGCCGGCGGCTTCGACGGCGCCCCGGACGACGCCGCCGCGAGCCCCCGCGGAGAGGCGTCGGGTCGCGTCGTCGCGTCCGCGTGCGCGAGCTCCGCCACGAACGCCTCGGCTCGCCGCGACACCGCGTCGACCGGTGCCCTCGCCACGACGCGCCGCCGCGAGCGCTCGGAGCGCGCCGCGTGACCCCGCGAGACCGGGTCGAGCTCGCGCGCCGCGACGATCTCCTCGAGCGGCGTCTCCATCGTGAGGCGCAGGAACGCGAGCGCGTCCGACGGCGCCACGTATCCCTCTGCCTCTCGCCGCTCCATCCGCGCGCCGCCCACGTCGTCGGCGAGCGACTCCATCGACGTGAGCACCTGGTGGAGATCCCCGTTCTCCTCGACGTAGGTCGCCGTCATCGCGGCGACGCGCTCGAGGACCCGCCGGAGGAGCGCGTGGTGATCGCGATCGAGGCCGACCAGCACGGTGAGCACGGCGTCCCATCGGGACGCGTCGCGCGCGACGACGCGAAACTCCTCGAGCTCCTCGTAGAGGCAGCTCTCGAGCGCCTTCTCGAGCTGATCGTGATCGTCGCCGCGCTCGCTCGACATCTCGACGGCCATGGCATCCACGTCGATCACGAGCACGGCGCTCGCGAGGCCGAGCGCCAGCAGATCCTCGTCGAGCGCGGCCACGGTGCGGATCGCCGAGGCTTCGCCCGCGTCGAGGAGCACGGCGAGCCACAGCGCGAAGCGGTCGGCGTCGAACGTCTCGTCGTCACCGGGGCGCACGCTCCGCCAGAGATCCTCGTCGAAGACACGCTCGAGCTGGGCTGGCGAGAGCAGCGCGACGACGTCCCCCGCGTCCTCCAGGCCCACGTGCTCGACGAGCTTGCGGATCGCCGGAGGCTCGAGGCGCGCGACGATCTCCGTGAGCGCGGGCTCGTCGAGGATGCGGTCGACGACACGACGGACGTGGGTGGTACCGAGCTTGTTCATCGGGCGGACGGCGTAGCAGACGCGTCGGCGGCGCGCCCCTCGGTCGCCCTTCGATCAGAGCGCGAAGGTCACCTTCGAGGCTTTGCCCGGGTGTCCGAACTTCACCTTGCGGACGACGTCGACGATGCAGTCGGCGGCTTCGTCGCCCTCGGCGTCCGACATCGAGAGGCCCGCGGTCTGGACGCGGCCGTCGGGTCGGAGGTACGCCGTCACCACGAACTCACCCTGGCTCTCGCGCAGGCACTTCGCCGCCGAGGCGCGCACCTGGCCGATCGCGGGCTTCACGCGCTTCTCGTCGAGCGCGGCGCGGTCCTTCGCCGGCGTGGTGTCGAACGAGGTGGACGCGACGCCGACGCCGCCGACCGCCCGCGGCCAGCTGCGCTCCTTCGCTGCTTCGAGGATGCACTTCTCCGTCGTGCGATCGCCGAGGCCCGACTCGCTCACGAACACGCGGACCGCGCGGCCCGCCGTGTCGATGCGGAGCGAGAGCGTCACGCGCCCGCCGAGCGCGTCGAGCCGCGACGATCCGTCCACGACGCAGCGCTCGACGTCCTTGCCGAGCGACGCGAACGCCTTCTCCATCGCCTCCTCGGGCAACCCGCCGGTCTCCGCCTCGTATCCGAGGCGAGAAGGCTCGTCGATCGCCTCTTCGCGCGGCGGCTCCTTCGGGGCTCCGAGGATCGGCTCGGCGCCCGCGCATCCGGTGAGCGCGAGCCCGAGAGCGACGACGAACGTCGGAGGGCGCGGGGGGCGAGCGGGCATCGCGATCTCGGAGTGCACCTCTCGCGCCAACTCGAAAAGTCGCGCGAGGGCCGGATTCGGGCCCCGTCGAAATGGATCTAAAATGATCCATGTGGTGCGTCGACGTGCCTGGACGCTCTCGCGTGCTCCTGACGCGTCCGGTGTGGGACGATGGGCCCGACCATGACCGACGAAGAACGACCCCCCGCCGCGGCTCCCCCGGGCGCGCCGAGCTATGGCGGCGGGTTCGGCATCGCTCCCTATCAAGACGGCGCTGGCTTCGGCGCGCTCTCGCCGTACGGCTCGGACGACGCCCCGCTCGCCCCGCGCGGCGCGCGCTTCT